>CAYSFN010000133.1:0-3805 GCA_964430045.1 uncultured Gemmatimonadaceae bacterium | reverse complement strand
GGTGTCCACTGGTGGCCGGTTTTGGGTGTCCACTGAGGCCATTGAAGCGTACAGCGTCCGCCGTCGGCAGCGGCCGGGAGAGCAGTTTCCGCACTCTACGGAGTGCGGCTCCATTGAAGCACGTCCGCCCTATGGCGTCAGTACTGGGCTAGGCTCGTTTCCGCACTCTACGGAGTGCGGCTCCATTGAAGCACGTGAACGGCAAGAACAGCGACGGGTGCACCCGCAGTTTCCGCACTCTACGGAGTGCGGCTCCATTGAAGCATGTTGGGGTCCGTCTCATCGAACAACGCCTCGGCACTGTTTCCGCACTCTACGGAGTGCGGCTCCATTGAAGCCAGTTCACGCTTGATACTGCATCATCGTCATTCAAGTGTTTCCGCACTCTACGGAGTGCGGCTCCATTGAAGCGGCGACCTCGTCAACGGCTGGGGCGAAGTCACGCGCGCGTTTCCGCACTCTACGGAGTGCGGCTCCATTGAAGCACGATGGTCGGCATCGTGTTCGTCTCGGAGGGAGTGGTTTCCGCACTCTACGGAGTGCGGCTCCATTGAAGCGCGCAATGCCTCAAGGCGCTGCTGCGCCCGATCATGCTTGTTTCCGCACTCTACGGAGTGCGGCTCCATTGAAGCACGAACGCGGTCCCCGCAGGCTCCGCCCACGTGTACGTTTCCGCACTCTACGGAGTGCGGCTCCATTGAAGCTAAGGCGGGAACATCCACGCCGGACAAGTCGAAGGGTTTCCGCACTCTACGGAGTGCGGCTCCATTGAAGCAACTGTTGGACGCGCGGTATGGCCCCGTGGCATCGGTTTCCGCACTCTACGGAGTGCGGCTCCATTGAAGCTCCATGCCCTACCTCTCGCAACACGCCGCCGACTGGGTTTCCGCACTCTACGGAGTGCGGCTCCATTGAAGCCTACGGCCTTGCCGTCGAACTCAAGCGCCGAAGCGGCGTTTCCGCACTCTACGGAGTGCGGCTCCATTGAAGCGTGGCCGTCCGCGAGGTGCTGGACGACATCACCGCAGTTTCCGCACTCTACGGAGTGCGGCTCCATTGAAGCCCAGCAGTCGTGGCCGGCGTGGACCACCCGCAGGGCCTGTTTCCGCACTCTACGGAGTGCGGCTCCATTGAAGCGGTCGCCAGCGCCGCGCCGAGGAACCCCAGCGCCCCGTTTCCGCACTCTACGGAGTGCGGCTCCATTGAAGCAGCGCGCGCGTTCGCGGAGGTGCCGCACGCGAAGGACTGTTTCCGCACTCTACGGAGTGCGGCTCCATTGAAGCTGCTCTGCGTCTGGGCGCCCGTCACGGGGTCGTAGGTGTTTCCGCACTCTACGGAGTGCGGCTCCATTGAAGCTCGACGATCGCGCAGCGCGGGAAGGCCAGCTTTGCGTTTCCGCACTCTACGGAGTGCGGCTCCATTGAAGCCTCGGCGGCGCGAAGGTCGGTGGTGACGTCGGGACGGCGTTTCCGCACTCTACGGAGTGCGGCTCCATTGAAGCGCGCGAGTAGATTCGCGTCCGCCATCGTCATCCCTCCAGTTTCCGCACTCTACGGAGTGCGGCTCCATTGAAGCACATCCCGCTCGCGCGAATACGACACGAATCCAGAGGTGTTTCCGCACTCTACGGAGTGCGGCTCCATTGAAGCTCACCACCGCCATCCCGCCCGCGCCGTGGTCTTGCGTTTCCGCACTCTACGGAGTGCGGCTCCATTGAAGCTTGAGGATGACCGCCAGCGCCGCGGCACCAGCCGCCGCCGTTTCCGCACTCTACGGAGTGCGGCTCCATTGAAGCTGCGTCGCCTCGTCCTGTACCTCGCCCAGCCTGATCTGGGTTTCCGCACTCTACGGAGTGCGGCTCCATTGAAGCCACGGCCAGCGGTCGGCGCGAGTCGTGCACGTGGACGTTTCCGCACTCTACGGAGTGCGGCTCCATTGAAGCCGGTTGAACTTGAACCGAGTAGACGCACATGCAGGGGTTTCCGCACTCTACGGAGTGCGGCTCCATTGAAGCGTGGCTAGGAAGGTGAGTCGTCCCGTGCCTTGTCCGTTTCCGCACTCTACGGAGTGCGGCTCCATTGAAGCAAACTACGCAACCCCAAAGCGCGCGCGTACGTGCTGTTTCCGCACTCTACGGAGTGCGGCTCCATTGAAGCCGCAACGCCTTCAGCGCACCGCCCATCGTCTCCCGTGCCGTTTCCGCACTCTACGGAGTGCGGCTCCATTGAAGCAGAGGGTGATGGTGGCGGTTCCGGCTAGGGGAATCCAAGTTTCCGCACTCTACGGAGTGCGGCTCCATTGAAGCGCTTGCTCCGGGTTCTCTCCCGTGTACGACTCGCGGTTTCCGCACTCTACGGAGTGCGGCTCCATTGAAGCTCCGTATCGAACCAGCAGCCGGGCATCATGACCCTGTTTCCGCACTCTACGGAGTGCGGCTCCATTGAAGCTTCCGGAACGACCAGAACACGAGCGCCGTTGGTGGTGTTTCCGCACTCTACGGAGTGCGGCTCCATTGAAGCCAGCAGCGACGCGAACGCATACGGCCCAAGCTCGATCGTTTCCGCACTCTACGGAGTGCGGCTCCATTGAAGCCGGATCGTCGGCGTTAGGACGCGCCACGAATGATCGGTTTCCGCACTCTACGGAGTGCGGCTCCATTGAAGCAGCCCAGCCTCGAAGGCTCGCTGGCGCGGCTCCTGTGTTTCCGCACTCTACGGAGTGCGGCTCCATTGAAGCAGAGGCTTTAGTACGTCTCGGGGTGCAGTCGCACGACGTTTCCGCACTCTACGGAGTGCGGCTCCATTGAAGCTGTTGAGTGTGTGCAGGGTAGGAGACACGAACATACAGTTTCCGCACTCTACGGAGTGCGGCTCCATTGAAGCCGGCGCTGGCCGTTCGCGCCGTTCCCGCTGTCGGTGTTTCCGCACTCTACGGAGTGCGGCTCCATTGAAGCGCCATGCCGCACCGCTTCGGCGGCGAGGTTGAGGGCGGTTTCCGCACTCTACGGAGTGCGGCTCCATTGAAGCGAGTGCATGACCCACGCGCGCACCCGCTGGCCCGCGTGTTTCCGCACTCTACGGAGTGCGGCTCCATTGAAGCCCCGACGTACGCACCGCCTCCCCCCGCATTATACCCGTTTCCGCACTCTACGGAGTGCGGCTCCATTGAAGCCATGTCACCCATATTTCAGACCCCTCCTTGCGAATCGTTTCCGCACTCTACGGAGTGCGGCTCCATTGAAGCTCCTGCGCTAGGGGCAACGCTTCCGCGAGTGCCTTTGGTTTCCGCACTCTACGGAGTGCGGCTCCATTGAAGCCGCACACGAAAGAGGGCGGCGCGTGGTATGTAGCGGTTTCCGCACTCTACGGAGTGCGGCTCCATTGAAGCGTCCGCGTCCTTCGCGAGCCGTTCGTGCTCCTCGCCGTTTCCGCACTCTACGGAGTGCGGCTCCATTGAAGCGAGGCCAGCATTGTGCGCGCCGTGCAAGATGAGGACGTTTCCGCACTCTACGGAGTGCGGCTCCATTGAAGCTCGACCGTGAAGTTGTGACCCGCGAGATCCATCGCCGTTTCCGCACTCTACGGAGTGCGGCTCCATTGAAGCCATTCACCGGTCACCGCGGGGCCCGCGCCCACATGAGCCGCGCCCTCTGACGCGCGTGCTCCGGTCACCGGAGCACGCGCGTCAGAGGGCGCGGCGAGCAGAGGCTCCAACTCGAGCCTTACTACCGCCCGCCAGGTCGGAGTTCCTCCCACGCCGCGGCACCGGCCGAGTGGGACTTGGCCTCGTCCCGCTCCAGCAATCG
>CAYSFN010000132.1:0-6544 GCA_964430045.1 uncultured Gemmatimonadaceae bacterium | reverse complement strand
GTGCGCGTCCATGCGTGGACCTCCGCCAGCGAGGCGCAGGCGCTCCCGTGTGGCCGGACCGGGATGCCCCACGACGCGAGGCGCTGCAGCAGCTCGCGCTGCGTCGCGAACGGCAGCGGGGCGTTGCCCGGCACCGCGAAGGCGTAGCCGAAGAAGCGCAGCGGGCGCCGGGCGCTCTCGCGCGGGTCCTTCTGCCGCAGTGCACCGGCCGCGGAATTGCGGGGGTTCACGAAAACCGGCTCACCGGCCGCCACGCGCTCCTCGTTCATGCGCTCGAAGCCCTCGAAGGTCATGTAGACCTCGCCGCGGATCTCGATCATCGCCGGCCAGCCCGACCCCGCGAGTCGCGGCGGGATGTCGGCGATGGTGCGCAGGTTGGCGGTCACGTCCTCGCCGACGCGCCCATTGCCGCGGGTGGCGCCCGTGACGAGGACGCCGTCGCGGTACGTGAGCGAGATCGCCGCCCCGTCGATCTTGAGCTCTGCGGCGTAGCCCGAACGCTGCAGGGCCTCCAGGCCCACGATCCGCGCAGCCTTCTGCTCCCACTCCGCGAGCTCCTCCTCGGAGAACGCGTTGCGGAGCGAGGTCATCGGGACCAGGTGCGTGTGCTTGGCGAGGTGCCCGTCCGGGACCTCGGCGCCGACCCGCGCCGTCGGGGACTCGGGGTGCTGCAGCTCGGGGTGCGACGCCTCCAGGGCCCCGAGTTCGCGGAACAGCCGGTCATACTCGGCGTCGCTCAGCGAGGGGCGGTCCTCGATGTAGTAGGCATGAGCCGCGCCGGCCAGCAGCGCCCGCAGCTCGGCGGCGCGCGCGCGCACGTCGGTCATCGGAGTCTCGCGCGGGCCTGGGCAGCCGCCCGCTGGTACTGAGGGTCGTTGAAGTCGGAGGGGGGGGTCTCTGCAATCCGGTCGAGCTGCACCTTGGCGTCGGCGGGTCGCCCGGCGTCCCGGTAAATCAGCGCCAGGTCCAGGCGATGCACAATCCGCTCCGGCTCCACGGCCACCGCGCGCTCCAGCGCACGGATGGCCGCAGCCCACGAGGCCTCGGCGAGGGCACCGCCGCCGAGGAAGGTCCGTGCCATGGCCCGGGTGATGGTGTTCAGGCGCATGACCTCGGCGTTCCACATGCCGACGATGTGCAGGGCACCGGCGTGGTCGGGGTGGTAGCGCAGGGCGGTCTCGGCCCGCTCCTTCACCTCGACCGCCAGGCGGACACGCTCGCGCGGCGACGAGCCGAGGGCCGTGTGCCCCAGCGCACGGGCGACGTGGAAGTGTCCCTCGGCGGACGCCGGGCGCACCGCCACCGCGCGGCGGGCATGGTCCAGCGCCTCCATGTACAGCGAGTCCTTGCGACGCGCGCCGGGCTCGAATTCCGCGAGGTCCACGCCGATGCGCGCCGCGTTGCACAGCGCGTCGAAGTCCGACGGTTGGCGGCGCAACAGCTCGCGATAGGCGGTCAGCGCACCCGCCAGGTCGCCCCCGCTCGCATGCGCTTCGATCGCCGGAACGCTGGTCGGTGGCGCGTCCTGCGCCCCCGAGGCCGCAGGGCACGGCAGCAGCGCCGAGAGCCCGAAGAACGCCCGGGCCAGAAGGGTGTGGTGTCGCGCCATGGCAGTCCCTAAATTACCCGTGAGCCGGGCCGGTGTGCCCCGTGCACCTCTCACTCCCAGTTCGATGAACATCGACAAACTGGCGTCCGCAGGCGCCCTCGCCGTGACCGGCGGCTCGCTGGCCCTCTACGCCGCCTTCCTCTGGTTGACGCGCACCACACCCGTGGCGGGCGTGCCCGGCGCGACCGGTGGCATGGACGACATCACCCGCAACGTCGTCGCGATCTGCCTCCTGGTGCCCATCGCGATCATGGCCGCCGCGCACTTCGTCTTCTTCCGCCAGCTGCGCAAGGGCGCGAGCTCGCTCAACGACTCGCCGATCTGAGCGAGGGGCGACCCTGCGCGACGGGGCGCCCCGGCAGAGCCTGCGGGGCGCCCCGTCGTCGTTTCGGAGAGCGGCCGCGTGATCAGATGTCGAGGTTGGACGCGAAGCGGGCATTCGTCTCGATGAACACGCGCCGCGGTTCGACGTCGTCCCCCATCAAGGTCTGGAAGAGGTTGTCGGCGATGACGGCGTCGTCCATCGTGACGCGGAGGATGGTGCGCGTCTCCGGGTTCATCGTGGTGCGCCACAACTGCTCGGGGTTCATTTCGCCAAGGCCCTTGTACCGCTGCACGTAGAGCGACCCGCGGCCGTCACTGCCCGTCAGGCGCTCCGAGATCTCCTCGCGCTGCCGCTCGTCGAAGGCGTAGTATTCCTCCTTCCCCTTGGCGACGCGGTACAGTGGTGGCTGCGCGATGTAGATGTAGCCCGACTCGAGCAGCATCGGCATCTGCCGGTAGAAGAAGGTCAGCAGCAGCGTGCGGATGTGGGCGCCGTCGACGTCCGCGTCCGTCATGATGATGATCTTGTGGTACCGCGCCTTCTCGACGTCGAACTCCTCCCGGATGCCGGTGCCGATCGCCGTGATGATCGTGCGGATCTCCTCGTTCGACAGGATCTTGTCGATGCGCGCCTTCTCGACGTTGAGGATCTTGCCCCGCAGCGGGAGAATGGCCTGGAACTCGCGCTTGCGCCCCTGCTTCGCGGAGCCGCCGGCCGAGTCGCCCTCGACGAGGTAGATCTCGGTCAGGGCCGGGTCGCTCAACGAGCAGTCGGCCAGCTTGCCCGGGAGGTTGCCGACGTCCAGCGCGGACTTCTTGCGCGTGAGGTCGCGCGCCTTGCGCGCCGCTTCGCGCGCCCGCGCCGACGACATCGACTTCTCGATGATGATGTTCGCCACGCGCGGGTTCTCGTCGAGATACTCGGCCAGCCACTCGTTGACGAAGGTCTTGACCGCCGACTCGACCTCGGAGTTCCCGAGCTTGGTCTTCGTCTGCCCCTCGAACTGCGGCTCGCGGACCTTCACGCTGAGCACGGCCGTCATGCCTTCGCGGATGTCGTCGCCCGACAGCTTGATGTCCTTGTCCTTCGCGGCCCGCGACGACTTGTCGAGGTGCCTGTTCACCACCGACGTCAGCGCGGACTTGAACCCCGTGAGGTGCGTGCCGCCCTCGTGCGTGTTGATGTTGTTCACGAACGAGAACACGTTCTCGTTGTAGCCGTCATTGTACTGGAAGGCCAGCTCGATCCCGATCCCGTCCTTCTCGGCGTCGGCGTAGGGCACGTCGGCGTGCAGGGGCTTGCGGTTGCCGAGCAGGTGCTTGACGAACTCCTTGAGACCGCCCTCCGCGTGGAAGGTCTCGACGCGCTCGTCCCCGACGCGCTCGTCCGTGAGCGTGATCGTGATCCCCTTGTTCAGGAACGCGAGCTCGCGCAGGCGGTTGGCGAGGATGGTCCAGTCGTAGCGCGTTTCCGTGAAGATCTCCCCGTCCGGCTTGAACCAGACCGTCGTGCCCGTGTCACGGACCGGGACCGACTCGAGCACGGTCAGCTTGGTCGTCGTGCCACCGCGCACGAAGTCCATGTAATGCCGCTTGCCGTCGCGCTTGATCCACACCTTCAGCGACTCCGACAAGGCGTTGACCACGGACACGCCGACCCCGTGCAGGCCGCCGGACACCTTGTACGTGTTCTTGTCGAACTTGCCGCCCGCGTGCAGCACCGTGAGTGCCAGCTCGACGCCGGGGATCCCCTCCGTCGCATGCACGTCGACCGGGATCCCGCGCCCATCGTCCGACACCGTGATGGAGTCGTCCGCGTGGATGGTCACCGCGATCGTCGTCGCGTGACCCGCGAGGGCCTCGTCGATCGAGTTGTCGACCACTTCGTACACCAGGTGGTGCAGACCGCGCGAGGACGTGGAACCGATGTACATCCCGGGACGCTTGCGGACCGCCTCCAGCCCTTTCAGGACCTGGATCTGATCTGCGCCGTAGCCGTTCGCGGGCGTTTCGTCGTGCTCGCTCATGCGATCGTGGTGTCGTGAAGTGATGGTCCGAAGGAACGCCGAAATGAGGTTCCACCCCAACCTGAAAAAGTTAGCAGGATGCGCACGCCAGCGCAACCGCGGGGCGCTTCTCTAAGCTGTTGTACGGCAAGGAGTTACGCAGGTGCGTTCAGCGCCGCAGTTGCCAGCGGATTCGCAGCACCCGCTCCGGCGCGTGGCCCGCGTTCAACTGCGCCAGCAACTGGGGCTCGTGCAGCGAGAGTTCGGTCATCCAGGCGTGCGTCTTCACGCCGACGATCAACGTCTTGTCAGGGAGGATCTGCAGGGCTTCGGTGACCCGGGCGATCTGCGGGCCCGCCACCTGTTCCCACTCCGTCAGGATCGCAGCCTGCGCCACGCGCTCCGCGAAGCCGCGCTGCTCGAGGAAGCGCGCAATGAGCGCCCCGATGCCCTCGGCGGGCCCGCCGCGCTCGTTCACGGCTGGATCACGCCGTCGCGCACCGTCCAGCGCGCGAACTTCGTGAAGCGTTCCGGGATGTCCGCCGCCCGGGGGACCGCGAGCACCGTCTGACCTCCGCCCTCGCGCTCGAGCAGCTCCAGCGTGCGCTCGGTGCGCGTCGCGTCCAGTTCGGCGAACGGGTCGTCGAGCAGCAGCACGGGCGGCGTCCCACGCGCCGCGCGCAGGGTCCGGGCCGCCAGCAGCCGCAGCGCGATCGCCGCCGTGCGCTGCTGGCCCGCCGACCCCACGGTCCGGACGTCGCGGTCGTCGAGCAGCACGACCAGGTCGTCGCGGTGCGGTCCCACGCTGGTCAGGCCGCGGGCCACGTCGCGGGCGCGCGCGCGCTGCAGGGCCTGCAGCAAGGCCGCGCCCGCGTCCGGCAGGGCGGCGACGTCGGAGCGATGGCTGATCGACACGCACTGCTGCTCGCCAAGCGCCGCACACAGTGCGCCGAAGCCGGGCGCGACCTTCGCGGCCCAGTCGCGGCGCGCGGCGACCAGGGTGCCGCCATGCTTTGCCAGCGCCGCGTCCCACACGTACGCGGCCTCTGCGTGCCGGCCGCTCCGTTGCGCCGTGCGCAGGGCGGCGTTGCGGTGCGCCAGGGCGTGGCGGTAGCCGCGCAGGGCGTCGAGATAGGTGCGCGACGACAGCGCCAGGAGCACGTCGAGGTAGTAGCGCCGCTCGCCGGGACCACCCGCGACCAGGGCCACGTCGGCCGGCGACCACATCACCGACGGCAGCGCACCGAGCGCGTCCCCCTGCCGCGTGGTCACGACACCGTCGAGCGTGATGCGCTTGTGCCCGCTCACGCGCTCCACGCCGATGCGCAATTCGCGGATCGCCGTGCCGCCCAGCGACGCGCGCAGGTGCCACGCCGGGGCACCGTGGCGCACCAGCTCGCGGTCGCGCACGTTGCGCACGCTGCGCACGAGCCCGAGATAGGCCACGGCCTCGAGCAGGTTGGTCTTGCCGTGCCCGTTGTCGCCGACCAGCACGAGCCCGGCCGCCGGCAGGACCAGGTCCGCCGAGGCGATGTTGCGGAAGTCCCGCACTGCGAGCGTCTCGAGGCGCGCCGTCATCCCGGCAAAGTAGCCACGCGACGCGCTAGATTCGACGCGTCCCCTTCACCTGTCGACATGACCGAACCCATCCTGCGCGTCGAGGTGGCCGAGCGCATCGCCACCCTGACCATCAATCGCCCCGACAAGCTGAACGCGCTGAACGACGCCGTGATCCGCGCCCTCGGGGCCGCCATCGACGAGTGCGCGGCCCGCGACGACGTCGCGGCGGTGATCCTCACCGGCGCGGGCCGGGCCTTCGTGGCGGGCGCCGACATCGCCGAACTCCATGCCGCGACGCCGGTCCAGGCGCAGCGGATCTCGGTCCTCGGGCAGCAGGTCTTCCGCCGCTTCGAGACCTCGCCCAAGCCGACCATCGCCGCAGTCAATGGGTTCGCCCTCGGCGGCGGCTGCGAACTCGCGATGGCCTGCCATGTCCGCATTGCCAGTGAGACCGCGAAGTTCGGACAGCCCGAGGTGAAGCTCGGGCTGGGGCCCGGGTACGGCGGTACGCAGCGACTGCCGCGGCTGGTCGGCAAGGGCCGGGCGCTCGAACTGCTGCTCGGCGCCGGGATGATCGACGCGGCGGAGGCCTGCCGGATCGGCCTCGTGAACCGCGTGGTCCCGGCGGCGGAGCTGCTCGACGCGGCCCGCCAGCTTGCGGCCACGTTCGCCGCGCAGGCCCCGCTGGCCCTTGCGGCCATCATCGAGGCGGTCGACGTCGGCGCCGAGCATGGGCTGAACGCCGGCCTCGCGGTCGAGGCGCAGCAGTTCGGCGTGCTCAGCGCGAGCGAGGACATGCGCGAGGGGACGGCGGCGTTCCTCGAGAAGCGCCCCGCGACCTTCCGCGGCCGGTGATGCAGCCCGCGCTGCGGCCGGTATGGCTGCGGGAGGATGGGTCGGCCGTGCGGTGCATCGATCAGCGCGCCCTGCCGGCGCAGTGCGTCGAGTGCGACTTGACGTCGGTGGACGCCGTGATCGACGCGATCCGGACATTGGCGATCCGCGGGGCGCCGGCGATCGGGATCGCGGGGGCGGCCGCGGTCGC
>CAYSFN010000131.1:0-6614 GCA_964430045.1 uncultured Gemmatimonadaceae bacterium | reverse complement strand
CGGCTCTCCGTGGTCACCGTCCGGACGCCCGACCCGGCGCTCGACGCGATGGTGAACCAGTGGTCGCTGTATCAGGCCATCGCCTGCCGGCTGTGGGCGCGATCCGCCGTGTACCAGAGCAGTGGCGCGTTCGGCTTCCGCGATCAGCTGCAGGACGTGATGGCCCTGGTGTACGCGGAGCCCGCATACGCCCGCAGGCATATCGTGCGGGCCGCGTCGCGGCAGTTTCCCGAAGGGGACGTGCAGCACTGGTGGCACCCCGAGACCGGGCGCGGCGTGCGCACGCGCTTCTCCGACGATCTGGCCTGGCTCCCGTACGTGGTCGAGCACTACGTGCGTGTCACCGGCGATGCGACGATCCTCGATGAATACGTCCCTTTCCTCACGATGCGGACGCTCGCGCCGCACGAGCATGAGGTGTACGATCAGCCGCAGGTGAGCGACGAACACGCATCGGTGTACGAACATTGCCGGCGCGCCCTGGACCGGGCGGCGACCGCGGGTGTGCATGGACTGCCGCTCATCGGGACGGGCGACTGGAACGACGGGATGAACCGCGTGGGCAAGGATGGCCGCGGCGAGAGCATCTGGCTGGGATGGTTTCTCGTCGACGCCCTGCGCGGTTTTGCGCCGCTGGCCGAGGCCCGCGGCGATTCCGGCGTGGCAGCCCGGTGGCGCGCGCAGGCCGACGCCTACGTGCAGGCGATCGAGGAGCACGGCTGGGATGGTGCCTGGTACCGGCGCGCGTACTTCGACGATGGGACGCCCCTGGGCTCCGCGACGCAGGCCGAGTGCCGCATTGACTCGCTGGCGCAGAGCTGGAGCGTGATCTCGGGTGCCGGTGATCCGGCCCGGCAGGCGGTGGCGATGCAGGCGCTCGCCGAGCAGTTGGTCGACCGGGAGGGGCGACTGATCCGCCTGCTCACACCGCCATTCGACACGTCGCCGCTCGACCCGGGGTATATCAAGGGGTATGTCCCGGGTGTGCGCGAGAATGGCGCACAGTACACGCACGCTGCGTTGTGGGCGGTGCTCGCGGCTGCGCGGAGTGGTGACGGCGAGCGTGCCGTGGACTGGTTCAGCCTGATCAACGCATTCACGCTTGCCGACACGCCCGGGAAGGTCGCGCGGTATCGCGTGGAACCGTACGTCGTCGCCGCCGATGTCTACACGACGACCGGTTCGCTCGGCCGCGGCGGATGGACCTGGTATACCGGCTCGGCGAGCTGGATGTACCGCGTGGGGCTCGAAGAGCTCGTCGGATTTCAGAAGGTCGGCGACACGCTCCAGATACGTCCGGCGGTGCCGGTGGCCTGGCCGGAGCTCCGCGTCGAGTATCGCTTCGGGACAGCGACGTACGCGATCACCGTCGAGCGGCCGGGACTCGTGCGCGCCGACGGCGCGCACGTCTGGCTCGATGAGGAGCTGCTCCCAGACGACCGGATTCCGCTGCGCAGCGATGGCGTGCGGCATGCTGTTCGCATCGTGCCACGGGGTGGCTGACGACCGCCCGTCTGGCTACAGACTGCGGAGAGCAGACGCGGCGTCCCCTGTGATGGCGCGGGGGCGGCCACGGCTCCATCTTCCTGCGGGTACGTTGTGGCCGCGCCCCGGCATTTTGCTGGAACGGCCCCAGCACAAGCCACCGTCAGGCGCTCCTGCATGCGTCTCTGGTCACTCCATCCGAAGTATCTGGATCCGCAAGGGCTGGTCGCTCTGTGGCGTGAGGGGCTGCTGGCCAGGGCGGTCCTTCGCGGCGAGACGCGCGGCTACACCCACCATCCGCAACTGGAGCGCTTCACGGCGCATCCGCATCCGCGTCTGGCGATCAATGCATACCTGGCTGCGGTCTTTGACGAGGCCATGCAGCGTGGATACGCCTTCGACCGGTCCAAGGTCGGTCCGGTGCGGGCGGTTCAACCGATGCCGGTCAGCTCGGGCCAGGTCGCCCATGAGTGGCAGCACTTGCGCCATAAACTGGGAATTCGCAACCCATCCACTCTCGCCAAGTGGAGCCACGTTGTCGTTCCGCAGTGCCACCCGCTGTTTCGCCGACGGCCCGGATCGGTGGCATCATGGGAACGGGTGCGGTGAACAACCGGGCGTCAGGCCTCGCCTGCCTCTCGCGCGGCCGCCGAGGCCTGTCCGATGAGGGCGACGAGACTCGCCGGCGAGGTTCGTGACCAGTAGGTGAGTGGCACCCGGCGACTCCGGCACTCGCGCTTGATCGCGAATGCCGTTGGGTGGCTGACGTACCGAATCCACAGGACCACGAGGTGAGCTCCTGCGACCAGGTCCGCGGCGGTGTGTCCGTCCTGCTGGATCAACTGCATACCATGGGTCTCAAGATGCTCGCGGATCGGCGGCACCTGCGCCTCCTCACCGCCCACCAGCAGCACCCGGAGACCGGCCAGTCCATCGGTCGCGGTCTGTTCCACCGTGTCTTCATCGGCGCCGGTGAACAGCAGCCGCTGGAACATGTCGCGCTCGGACGACAGCTCGTCCAGGGTTTCCTGCAGTCGGTCTCGCTCCCCTTCAAGGCGCTGAAGCTGGCGCGCATGCTCCTGGTGCGCCCGCTCGATGCTTGCTCGAAGCTCTTCGGTGAGTCGCTCCTGCTCGGCCCGTGCCGCCGTGCGCGCTTCGCGCTTCGTGGCGTCTGCCGCGTCCTGAAGCGACTGAATCCGCGCGCGGGCAGCCTTGAGCTGCGATGACGACTCCTGGAGATCGTGTGTGAGCCGCTCGTGACCCCGCGTCACACGCGCCAGTTCCGCCCGATCGAGCGACGCCTGCTTGCTCCATTCGGCGTACTTCACGTGCGAGCCGTCATCGAGGCGCGTGGTGGCAAGTTGCGGATACTGGCGTTCGAGGAGGACGCGCACCTTGGGGGCCGCGCTCGCGAGCAGGTTGTTGCGATTGGGCGAAGACTGGGTGCCGAAGACCACCACGATGTGTTCGAACGGGCAGTCGGGATCGACCCGGCGCGCGAGGGAGCGCTCGGCGCATTTCCAGAATGCATCCATCGCCCGTTTCATGAGCATTGCCTCTGACGGGCGTCGTCCGCGCGCACTCTTGGCGAAGCGCTCGACGTGCAGCCGAGCGAGGAGTCGCAGTTGCAGAAGATCCGTCTGTGAGGCGAGGACCGCAGCCTGGTAGACTGCCCAAGGATCAGTGACTGGCCGACCGAGCACCGTTCGCATGAGGCCGAGTTTTCGGAACCCATGCACGAGGGCGGCCAGCAACTCGGGATGCTCGGCGAGAATCTGGTCATCCGGATCGTGCGCGTGCTGCGGTGGAGCGAGTTCCTCGGGCGGTGGCGTTGTGCCCAGCCCCCCGGCCAACGCGCCGGCGCGCGATGCACGGTACGCCTCCCATCGAGGGCGGAGCATGAGCGCCGCCGTTGCGGTGGAGCCTACCACACCAATCACCGTGAACGGCGCGAACACGAGGCTCCACGACCACGGCACCAGGCGGAAAGCGCGCAGCAGTGGCAGCGCGACCACGACCACGACCGCGGCTCCCAGGGCCGCATCAACGAGCAGGCGCTTCGCCCGCTGCCACCGCGGGGCGCTGCTGGTGGCCACCTCAGCGTCCGGCTCGCCCGGAGCGTCCGGGACCGGCCCGTCCGGCGATCGTCCGGAAAGAGGCGCCTTCCTGGGAGAAGGGCCACGTGGAAGGTAGCCTCGGTCGGAGCGGCGGTGTCGGTGTTTCAGTCTCTGTCTCCCGGGTCGTTCAGCTTCGGAGCGAGGCCGGCTGACTGTGGAATCGGGTCAAGGTCCGGCTCGACGTAGGCCGCACGAGCATCAGCCGAGAACAGAACGAGGGCTGAGTAGTGCGTCAGCATGATCTTGCTGTCGAGCAGTTCGGGATTGCTTGTGATGAAATCTGCCGCCGATGCGCTCGATGACTTGTCCATGAAATGTCGGACCGCAAGAACCCACGCACGCGTCAGCGTCTCGTGAAACTTCGAACGCGGGATGCCGTTGTGTTCGATGAACTTCAGCAGCGCTTCGCGCATCCGCTGAACAGCTGCGTCAACGTCGAGTTCAGCGAGGTAGACATAGGCCAATCGCACGTGGGCCTCGTGGCCGAACTCGACGGGAGCCATCGCGAAAGTCTCGAAGCCTGTGCGAAAGGTGCGATCCGCCTCCGAGAGCGCGTGTGCGTGCATTGCGGTGCCCTGGCGCTTACGAGATGATCGTGCCGAGCGCGAGCCCGAGGGCCGCGAAGAGGAGCAACACGAAGGAACCGATGCCGACGATGGCCGCACCTGCCTGCACGGTGCGCCACAGGCTCGCATGGGGTTCGCGCTCGGGCCATGGCCGCGGCAGCAGCCGGAGTTCGGCGAACGCCCAGATGCCGTAGGCCGCGAAGCACCCCGCGGCGGCGGCGACCACCACCCACCCACTCGGCCGTGCCCAGAGTGCTGCCGCTGCGATCAGCGCACCACCGGCGACATCGAGCGCGAGTCGATCGCGGGAGGTCCGGCGCGCCCGTGCGCTGAGGAGTTCGGCGAGACTGGCGTTCGTGGGAAGTTCAGTGGCCACCATGTGGCTCTCCATTGTGTTTGGAGGTTGGTTTGCTCGATCCAACGGTCGCGGTTGTCGGTGCTGGGGGGCAGAGCGCCACGAACACCAAGTGTGCTCTGGCCGATCAGAATAAAATACAGGGGCGAAACCCCCGCTACGGAGGCCCGTGCACGCTTCGCATCCAACAGGGTTGACATTTTCCCATATGGGAATATCTTGTGGTCATGCCGCGTGCTGCCACCACGTCCGACGTCTTCAACGCGATCGCCGAGCCGCAGCGGCGGACCATTCTGACGTTGCTCAAGGGACGTGAGCGGTCGGTGAACGAGATCTCCGACACGCTGCGGATCTCGGCATCGCGCGTGTCGAAGCACCTGCGGGTGCTGCGCGAGGTGGACCTGGTGCGCGTTCGGGAGGCGGGACAGCAGCGGCTCTATTCGCTGGACGCACGCGGTCTTCGGCCGGTGCATCGCTGGGCTGGCGGCTTCGAGCAGTTCTGGAGCGAAAGCTTCGGCCGCCTCAACACCTACGTACAACACCTGCAGGGGGAGGAAGAGGATGGCCAGTAAGAACGAAGCCGGGTCCGGGCACGAGATCGTCGTCCGTGCGACCATCTCCGCCCCCCGGGCGCGTGTTTTCGACGCCTGGACCGAGGAGCGTCACCTGGCGAGATGGTTCGGACCGAACGGGTTCACGACCAGCACGCGATCGTTCGAGTTTCGCGAGGGAGGTCTGTGGGACTTCACCATGCACGGACCCGACGGAACTGACTACCCGAACTGGGTCGAGTGGCGCGAGATCGTTCCTCCCGGACACATCCGCTTCATCCATGGTTCCCGCCCGGATGACCCCGATGCCTTCGAGTCCACCGTGTCATTCCGGACGGTGGCCGACGGCACCGAGCTGACCCTGCGGTCCGAGTTCAGGACCAAGGCCCGGCGGGATGAAGTGGTGGAGAAGTTCGGCGCGATCGAGGGAGGCAGGCAGACGCTTGGTCGGCTGGCCGAGTACGTCACGACGGGTACGGAGGAGGGTCGGCCGGGCAGAAGGCTCATCACATGGAACCTGCAGAGCCTCGACGGCTGTTTCGAGGGGCCGGTGCCGTGGTCACTCGACTTTCACACGACGGTCTGGGGGGATGAGCTCGAGGCGTTCAGTCTCGAGCAGGCGCAGGACATCGGCGTCCTGCTCTTCGGCCGCACGACGTACGAGGGGATGGCCGAGCACTGGTCGAAGGCAACCGGTGCGATCGCCGACTTCATGAACCGTGTGCCCAAGATCGTGTTCTCCAGCACGATGGCGGAGGCGACCTGGAACAACACCAGGCTGGTGCGAGGCGAAGCGGCCGACACCGTACGTCAGCTCAAGGGCGAGCCGGGGAAGGATCTCTTCATCTTCGGCAGTGCGACGCTGTGCGACTCCCTGATGCGACAGGGGGTGATCGACGAGTACCGCCTGTGCCTCGCCCCTGTCGTGCTCCGCGAGGGGACGCCCCTGTTCAAGCCGGGTGGTGCGATGCAGCGCATGCGCCTGCTGGAGTGCCGTGGGTTGCGGACTGGGGGTGTGCTCCTGCGGTACACCCCGCAGGAGTTGCGATGACCAGTCATGCGGTCGTGATCGCGGGCGGCGGACCGACGGGGCTCATGCTTGCAGGCGAACTGGCGCTGGCGGGGGTGGACGTCGTCGTCGTCGAGCGCCGGCCCGATCAGGAACTCTCCGGCGCGCGCGCCCTCGGCATTTCCTCGCGCACCATCGAGGTATTCGACCAGCGCGGCATCGCGGATCGGTTCCTCTCGGCGGGACAAACCGCGCAGGTCACGGGCTTCGCCGTCACCCGCCTGGACATCAGCGACTTCCCGACCCGCCACCACTACGGGCTCGCGCTGCGGCAGAAACACATCGAGCGCATCCTCGCCGGCTGGGTCACCGAGCTCGGGGTGCCCATCCTCTACGGTTGCGACATCAGAGGCTTCGTTCCGGACGACACCGGCGTCGATGTGGCACTCGCCGACGGTCAGTCACTGCGCGCACAGTATCTCGTCGGGTGCGACGGTGGACGCAGCCTCATCCGCAAGACCGCGGGCATCG
>CAYSFN010000130.1:0-6792 GCA_964430045.1 uncultured Gemmatimonadaceae bacterium | reverse complement strand
GGTGCGCGGGCTTCGGCTTGGTCAGGCCCTCCCACCAGACGTCGCCGTCGTCGGTGAGCGCGACGTTGGTGAAGATCGTGTCGCGGGCGCAACTGGCCATCGCGCTGGCGTTGGTCTCGTACGAGGTCCCTGGCGCCACGCCGAAGTACCCGGCCTCGGGGTTGATGGCGTACAACTGCCCGTCCGGACCGGGCTTGATCCACGCGATGTCGTCACCGACGGTCGTGACCGCCCACCCATCGTCCTTGAACGGCTTGGGGGGTTCCAGCATCGCGAAGTTGGTCTTGCCGCACGCGGACGGAAACGCGGCGGCGACGTAGGTCTTGCGCCCCGACGGCTCCTTCACGCCGACCAGCAGCATGTGCTCGGCCAGCCAGCCCTCCTGCTGGGCCATCACCGAGGCGATGCGCAGCGCGAAGCACTTCTTGCCCAGCAGGGCGTTGCCGCCGTACCCGGAGCCGTAGGACCAGATCGCGCGCTCTTCGGGGAAGTGAACGATGTACTTGGTCGTGGGGTTGCAGGGCCACGGCACGTCCTGCGCGCCGGGCGCCAGCGGGGCCCCGACCGTGTGCATGCAGGGAATGAAGTCGCCTTCCGCGCCCAGCACGTCGTACACCTGCTTCCCCATTCGCGTCATGAGGCGCATGTTGACGACGACGTACGGGGAGTCCGAGATCTGGATGCCGATATGGGCGATCGGCGAACCCAGCGGGCCCATGCTGAACGGCACGACGTACATGGTGCGGCCGCGCATGCAGCCCGTGAACAGCTCCGTGAGGGTGTCCTTCATCTCGCGGGGAGCGACCCAGTTGTTGGTCGGTCCCGCGTCGTCCTTGGACAGCGAGCAGATGAAGGTGCGGTCCTCGACGCGCGCCACGTCGCTGGGGTCCGAGCGCGCGAGGAAGCTGTTCGGCCGCTTCTCGGCGTCGAGACGGATGAAGGTCCCGGCGGCGACCATCTCCTCGCAGATCTGGTCGTACTCGGCCTGGGAGCCGTCGCAAAAGTGGATCGCCTCGGGCTGGCAGAGCGCCGCCATGTCGCCGATCCACGCCTTGGCTTTGTCGTTCGTGATGTACGCCGGGAATTCCATCGATCTCCGTCCTGGACGTCGGGTTGGACGGCGCACGGTGCGCCTCCCCAGACAGGTAGGTTATCCCCTTGCACGGCTGGTCGCTACCGGTTGACACCGGGGCCCGGAGGGGCTTCGGGCGCTGGTCCGCTCAGTAGGTCTTCAGGATCGTGGCCCGGATGATCTTGTCGAGCGCCGCGAAGTCGGCCGCGAGATACGCTTCGCCCTCGCGCTGGATCCGCCCCTGTTCGGGCCCCTGGCCGCGCGGCGCGCCCTCGCCGTAGCCGAAGTGCAGGGCGTCGACGACCGGCATGCCGTCGATGATCCGCCCGACGACCGCGAAGCCGCTGGCGTCGAGGCGGCGGTTGTCGCCGAGGTTGATGAAGAGCTGCGTGGTGCGCGTGTTCGGGCCGGCGGTGGCGAAGGAGACCGTGCCGCGCACGTTCTCCATGCGGACGGAGTCGTCGGGCAGGCGGCGCTCGCTCATGGTCTCGGTGACGGCCGGGTCGGCCGCGAGCCCGAACTGGACGACGAACCCGGGAACGGCACGGAAGAAGCGGGCCCCGTCGTAGTACCGGTGGCGGACCAGTCCGTAGAGGCGGTCGGCTCCGTGCGGGGCCCAGTCGCGGTGGACCATCATGTCGATGTTCCCCTTGGTGGTCTCGAAGCGGACGACGAAGAGCTGTGGCGCGCGCGCATCGACCCGCTCCGGCTTCACGCCGACGACGGTGGTCGGGGCGGCGCGACAGGCGGAGAGCAGGGTGAGCGCGAGCAGGGGGGCCATGGCGGCGCGACGGAGCATCATTGTACCGGGAAGGGGAGTTGGCGCACCCGGTGGCCGGTGAGCGCGAAGAACGCGTTGGCCACGGCGGGTGCAATGGGAGGTGTGGCCGTCTCACCGACACCCATCGGTGGGTCGGCCGTGGGGACGATGTGTGTCTGGATCAGCGGCATCCGGTCGGCGCGGAGCAGCGGGTAGTCGTGGAAGTTCGACGTGACGACGCCCCCACCTGCAATGCGGACGTTCCCGTAGAGCGCCGCCGAGAGTCCGAAGACGATGCCGCCCTCCATCTGCGCCGCGACCTGCTCGGGATTGATGGCGAGGCCGCAGTTGATCGCACAGACGACGCGGTGCACCCGCGGGCGTCCGTCACTGTCCCGGCTCACCTCGGCGACCTGGGCGACGATGCTGCCGAAGGACTCGTGCAACGCAATGCCGCGCGCCCGCCCCTCCGGCAGCGGCGTGCCCCAGCCACTGCGGTTGGCGGCGAACTCGAGCACCTCGAGGTGCCGCGGCCGGTCGGCGAGCAGGCTCCGCCGGTAGCGGTACGGGTCCACGCCGGCGAGATGCGCGAGCTCGTCAATGAAGGACTCGACCGCGAACGCCGTGTGCGAATGGCCGACGGAGCGCCAGAACCCGACGGGGACCGGGAGGTCGACGGCAATGCAGCGCAGCTCGCGGGCGCCGATGGCGTAGGGCAGGTCGTCGGCGCCCTCGATCGTCGTGGGGTCGGCGCCGTTGACCAGCAGCCCGACGCGATTGGCGACGAAGCCCGGGATGAAGCCCGGGAGGAAGCGCTTGAGCAGCGAGGGCGACGCAATGTCGTGCGTCCACGCGACGGGGCGTCCGTCGGCGCCGAGGCCACCGCGCAGCCGGTGGCGGGCGGCAGGGCGGTACCAGTCGTGCCGCATGTCGTCCTCGCGGCTCCACTGGACTTTCACCGGCGCCGCGATCGCCCTGGAGAGTTCGACCGCTTCGCCGACGAAGTCCAGCTCGGAGCGCCGCCCGAAGCCGCCGCCCATCTGCATGCTGTGGATGGTCACCCGGCCGACCGGCACGCCGGCGCGCTCCGCGGCGACGCCCACTGCGCCGCCCCCGAAGAGGGCGGGCGCCCACTGCAACTGGGTCGGTGCCCAGACCGTGCAGGCGCCGTCGCGCACGTCGGCGACACAGACCATCGGCTCCATGGTCGCGTGCGCGAGGTACGGCAGGGCGTACTCGGTCTCGAGCCGGCGGTCGGACGCGGCCAGTACGTCGTGCGCGGCCCCGTCGGCCCGGATCACCGGGAGCGTCGCGGAGCCGAGCGCACCCCGGAGCGCGGCGTCGACCGCGGCGTCGTCGAGGGCGGGCGCACTGCCGGCGCTCCACGTCACCCGCAGCGCCTGTCGTCCCTGCTCGGCGGCCCAGTACCCGTCGGCCACGACGGCCACGCCGCTGCTGATCGTGCGCACCTGGCGCACCCCTGGCACCCGCAGGGCGGCCGCGTCATCGACCTGCGTGACGCTGGCGCCGACGACGGGCGGCCGGGCAATGACGGCGGTCAGCATGCCCGGCAACCGCAAGTCGCTGCTGTAGATGGGCGCGCCGCGAACCACGTCCGGCGAGTCGAGCCGCGGCAGACGGCGCCCGATCAAGCGGAACGACGACAGCTCCTTCAGCGTCGCGCGCGAGGGCACGCGCAGCGCGCCGGCGGCCGTGGCGAGCTCGCCGTAGGACCGGGACCGGCTCGTGCTGGCGTGGTCCACGCGGCCATCGACCGTCTGGCACTCGTGCTCCGGGACCCCCCACTCGGCGGCGGCGGCCCGCACGAGCATCAGGCGCGCCTTGGCGGCCGCCTCGCGCAGCGGAACCCACGCGGCGCGGATCGAGGTGCTGCTGCCCGTGGCCTGCATGCCCCGCAGCAGGGCGTTGCCGTAGTCCGGGTGCGCCGGTGCGAAGACGACGCGCATCATCTCCCACCGCGCGTCGAGTTCCTCGGCGACGATCATCGCGAGGCCGGTCGAGATCCCCTGGCCCATCTCGGCGCGGTCGACGACCACGGTGACGTGCCCCGCGGTGTCGATGCGGAGCCACGCATCGGGGGCGAACGGGGCGTCCGGTGCGGGCAGCGGCGGGTCACCGCCGCAGGCACCGAAGGTGACGCCGACCGAGAGCCCCACGGCCGCCGTGGCACTGGCCGCGAGGAAGTCGCGCCGGGAGACGGGGGTCACGTGGCCGTGCCCGCCGCGCGGTGAATGGCACGCCGGACGCGCTGGTAGGTGCCGCAGCGGCAGAGGTTCCCCTGCATGGCGAGGTCGATCTGCGCGTCCGTGGGGTGCGGGGTCTGTTGCAGGAGCGCGGCAGCAGCCATGATCTGCCCGGGCTGACAGAAGCCGCACTGCGCCACCTGCTCGGCGAGCCACGCCTGCTGCACCGGGTGGTCGCCGTTGACGGAGAGCCCCTCGATGGTCGTGACCACGTGGCCGGCGACCGCCGCGACCGGGACCGAGCAGGCGCGTGTGGCGGTGCCGTCCACGTGCACGGTGCAGGCCCCGCACAGGCCTCGTCCGCAACTGAACTTCGTCCCGGTGAGGCCCAGCGTATCGCGCAGGGCCCACAGCAGCGGCGTGTCCGGCGGGGACTCGATCGTGACCTCGGCCCCGTTGAGCGTGCACGTGGTTGCCATGCCCAGTACGCTAGATGGTCGACCCCCTCACGGGAAGCGTTGCCGCAGGTAAGTTTCGCGCCATGCCTGTGTGGAGCGCCGTGGCGCAGCCCTTGTTCGGACTTGCCGTCTTCACCGCCACGGCCCTCGTGTTCAGCGAGGACCGGCGCGCGGTCGACTGGCGCGTGGTCGGCGTCGCGCTCGGGTTGCAACTCGGGCTCGGCGTGCTGTTGCTGCGCATTCCCTTCATTGCGAATGGGTTCGCCCTGCTGACGCACGGCGTGAATGCGTTCACCGACGCCACCCGGAGCGGGACCTCGTTCGTGTTCGGGTACCTGGGCGGTGGCGCGGCGCCCTTCGACGTGACCAACCCCGGGTTGCTGATCACCTTCGCCTTCCAGGTCCTGCCGATCGTGATCGTCGTGTCCGCGATCTCGGCGTTGCTGTGGCAGTGGCGGGTCCTCCCGGTGGCGATCCGGCTCATTGCGACACTCTTTGCCAGGACGCTGGGGACGCGCGGCCCGGCCGGCCTCGTGGCGACGGCCAACATTTTCCTCGGGCAGGTGGAGGCCCCGCTCCTGGTGCGGCCCTACCTCGCGACGATGACGCGGTACGAGCTGCTGCTGCTGATGACGGCAGGGATGTCGACCATCGCGGGCTCCGTGCTCGTCATCTACGCGTCGATGCTCGGCCCCCTGCTCGACGGCGCCCTGGGGCACCTGCTCACCAAGTCGGTGATCGCGATTCCGGCGGCCATCCTGTTCGCCCACGTGCTGCTCCCCGAGCAGACGCCCGCGCGCGACGACACTCCGCCCCCCGCGCTGTACCGCAGCACGATGGACGCGGTCACGCAGGGGACGAACGACGGCTTGCAGATCTACCTGGGCATCCTGGCGATGCTCCTGGTGCTCGTCTCCCTGGTCGCGATGGCCAATGGCATGATCGGCCTCCTGCCCGACGTCGCGGGGGCGCCGCTGACGCTGCAACGCGTCGCGGGGTGGTTCTTCTCGCCGGTGGCGTGGTGCATGGGGGTGCCATGGGCGGAGGCGACGACGGTGGGATCGCTGCTGGGAATCAAGGCCATCCTCAACGAGTTCGTCGCCTTCATCGCGTTGTCGGGGCTCGAGCCCGGCGCTCTGTCCGAGCGGTCCGTGCTGATCGCAACCTACGCCCTGGGCGGGTTCGCCAACTTCGGCAGCGTGGGGGTCGTGCTCGGGGGGGTGGGGACCATCGTCCCCTCGCGCCGCGGCGACCTGGCGGACCTTGCGCCGCGCGCGCTGCTCGCCGCGACGCTGGGAAACTGCATGAGCGGGGCGGTGGTCGCGCTGGTGGCGTGAGCGTGCGTCACGGCGCCGCGCGTGCGGCGCCGAGCCCCGCCGCGCGGCCCGTGGCCCAGGCCCAGCAGAAGTTGTAGCCGCCGATGGGGCCGAAGGCATCGAGCAGCTCTCCGCAGAGGAAGAGCCCCGGGGCCACGCGGCTCTCCATGGTGCGGGGGTCGATCTCTGCCAGGCGCACGCCTCCGCCGGTGACCTCCGCCTTCTTGTAGCCCTCGTCGCCGGTCCACGGCAGCGTGTCGCGCACGAGGACGTCGATGAGACGACGGCGTTCGTCCCGCCGCAGCTCTGCGAGCGTGCGGTCGGGCGGGACGTCGGCGCGCGCGAGCAGCAGGGCCGCGAGACGGTCCGGCACGTGCGCACGCACCGCGGCGGTGACCGTGCGCGGGCCCGGACCGCGCAGCGCATCCTCCCAGGCCGTGCGGTCGAGCGGGCACCATTGCACCTGCAAGGTCGCCGGTCCACCGGGTTCGTCGTGCGAGCGGATCAGCACGTGCGCGACGTCGAGCGCCGCGGGGCCGCTGTAGCCGCGATGCGTGAAGAGGAACCCGCCGCTGGCCTGCGCCTGCCGTGCCGCCGACTGCGCGGTGAGCGTGACGGCGAGCGACACGCCCGCGAGCGAGGCGAACCGTCCCGCGCCGTCGGTGATCGGCGTGAGCGCGGGGTACGTGGGGTGCACCGTGTGTCCGATCCGGGCCGCGAAGGCCAGGCCGAAGCCGTCGCTGCCCGTGGCCGGCACGGACAGCCCGCCCGACGCGAGGATCACCGCGTCCGCGCCGAGCGTCGTTCCGTCGTCGAGCACGACCTGCCAGGTGTCCGCCGCAGGGACCAGGTCGCGCACGCGGCACGGCATGCGCGTCACCGCGCCACGGCGCCGCGCGAGCGCGAGCAGCCCGTCGCGGACGTCGCGCGCCTTCTGCGAGGCGGGAAAGACCTTCAGGGCCTGGGGCTCGTCGCGCAGCGG
>CAYSFN010000129.1:0-6859 GCA_964430045.1 uncultured Gemmatimonadaceae bacterium | reverse complement strand
GCAGCAGCAGTTCCGCGGGCGCCGCCAGCGGCGCCGCCAGCCCCACGCGTCCGCGCTCGCCCCCGCTGAGCTTGGCCAGCGGGCGCGTCTTGCACTCCTCCGGGTCGAAGCCCAGCCCCTGCAGCACCGCATCCACGCGGGCGTGGTAGTCGTAGCCGCCGATGTGCGCGAAGCGCTCCATGTCGCGGCCGTATTTCTCGATGTCGCTCTCGGTGGCGCGTTCGCCCAGCTCGGCCAGTCGCTCGGCCTGCTGCGTCAACGCCTTCTCGAGCTGGACCACGTCGCCATACCCGGCCGCGGCGGCCTCCCACACCGAGGAGGCGTCCCCGAAGTCGCGGTGCTGGTCGAGCAGCGTGACCTTGAGCCCCGGCATCCGCGCGACCGCGCCGCGCGTGGGCTTGAGCGCGCCGGTGATCAGTTTGAACAGCGTGGTCTTGCCCGCGCCGTTGCGGCCAACGACGCCCCAGCGCTCACCGCGACCGACGGTGAACGAGACCTTGTCGAGCAGCGTCTCCGCGCCGAACTCGACCCGAATGTCGGCGAACGAGAGGAGCGTCACTGCCCGCTGCCACCCGGTCGACGAGGACCGCGGCGACGGCGCGCACCGCTGCTGCCTGCACCGCTGCTGCCCGCGCTGGAGCCGCCGCTCCTGCCACCCTCTCGATACGGCGAATCGCCGCCACTGGACGCCGGACGCGGGGCCGACGGACGCGCTGCACCGCTGCGTCCGCTGCTGCTGCCCGGACCACTGCGTCCGCTCCCCGTCGATGATGCGCTGGGCCCGCGACCGCCTCCGGCCTGCCCCTTGCGCTCCAGCTTCTCCTTGGCGCGTGCGCGCTCCTCGGCCTTGCGCGCGCGGATCGCCGCGATGCGCTCTGCGACCGGCACCTCGAAGCGCTCCTGCGGCTTGGCGGCGTAGTCGAAGTCCGGCAGCGTGACGCGGGGGAGTCGCTTGCCGATCGCGCGCTCGATCGCCTTGAGGTCGGTCTCCTCGTCCGGGGCGACGAAGGTGTAGGCCTCGCCGGTCAACTCGGCGCGCGCGGTCCGTCCGACGCGGTGGATGTAGTCCTCGGGCATGTGCGGCACGTCGAAGTTGACGACGTGCCCCAGCGCCTCGACGTCGATGCCGCGTGCGACGATGTCCGTCGCGACCAGCACCTGCAGCAGGCCGTCCTTGAAGCCCGCGAGGGCCGCGGTGCGCTGCGGCTGCGAGCGGTTCCCGTGAATGCGGTCCGCCTTGATGCCCTGCTTGACCAGTTGGTCCGCCAGCCGGTTGGCGCGGTGCTTGGTGCGCGTGAACACCAGGGCCTGCGGCATCTCGCCGCGGTTCAGCAGCGTCACGAGCAGGCCCGACTTCAGCTCCTGCGCGACGGGGTACACGGCCTGCGTGATCCCCACCGCCGGCGCCGCCTTGCGCTCGAGGTTGATGGTCGCCGGCTGCTGCAGCATCTCGTGCGACAGCCGGGCGATGGGGTCCGGCATCGTGGCACTGAAGAACAGCGTCTGCCGCTTGGTCGGGACGAACTTGAGGATCTTCTTGATCTCGGGCAGGAAGCCCATGTCGAGCATCCGGTCGGCCTCGTCGAGGACGAGGTACTCGATGGTGTCGAGCTTGGCGTAGGGCGAGCGGAGATGGTCGAGCAGGCGCCCCGGGGTCGCGATGAGCACGTCGACGCCGCTGCGGAACGCGTGCTCCTGCGGTCCCATCCCCACGCCGCCGAAGATCGCGGCGGCCGTGATCGGCGTGTGCACCGCGATCTCGTTGAGCGACTCGAGGATCTGGGCGGCGAGCTCACGCGTCGGCGTCAGCACCAGCGCGCGCGTGGTGCGCCGCGGCCGGTCGATGAGCTTGTGCAGGATGGGCAGCAGGAACGCGGCGGTCTTGCCGCTCCCGGTCATCGCGCAGGCGAGGAGGTCCCGCCCGGCGAGGGCCGGCGGGATCGCATCGGCCTGAATGGGGGTGGGGCGTGCAAAGCCCAGTTCCTTGAGCCCCTGGAGGAGGCTGGGGTGCAGGTGCAGCGCGCTGAACGTGGTCAGGATCCTGTCCGGCTGGAGGTCAACGAGGCGCGCAGTGCGCCTATAACCCCGAAAGATAACCGATTCAGGACCCGTTCGGGGCCATGCCCTCCCGGCCGCGGGCGTCGACACGCGTGGGAGCAAGCAACTGCCCGTCCCGGACCAGCAGCGCCTCGTCGAAGTTGTTGACCGTGGGGCAGATGTGCGTGGGCAGCAGCTCGATGCACGTCCCGATCGGCGGCGGCGGCGCCTGTGCGGGCAGGTCGATCGGCAGGTGCTCCTCGCTGGGCTTGGCGGGCACCCAGTCCGGCTGGCCGAGCACCTCGCAGGTCGGCGTGCCCGAGTCGGCGCTCACCGTCTTGTGGCCGGCGTCGCAGGTCACGCGCCCGGCGCGCGGGTGGCTCACGACGCTGCTCAGGACCACCGCCGCCGGCTGGAGCCCCCAGCCGGGCAGTTGCGCGAGGGAGGTCCGATCGTTGAAGACCACCGTGCCCGGCGACACCCGGACGGCCGCGTTCGTCCGCCCCCACGCGGGGTAGCTCAGCGCGGCGGGTGTCGCCGGCGTGCCCGCGACAATGATCTCCGCGATGCCGATCCCGTGCGCGTGCAGGTGGTCGATGAGCTCCAGAAGGCGGTCGTACCCGGCGTGGCCCACGGCATCGCGCTGCGCCGCCGCCGCGTCGGCCAGGTGGCCGTCGTACCAATGCAGGCCACGCAGGTCGCACCCGGCGCGGCGCACCGCGCCGGCCAGCTCCACGACCCGCTCGATCGCGGCGGGGTCGTTGCCCGTGCGGTCCATCCCCGGGTTGAGGTCGAGGAACACCCCCACGCCCGAGCCTTCCCAGGCTGCCAGGTGCGCCTCCTCCTCGACGAGAATGCTCCCCCGTGTGCCGGGGTGCGCCGCGAAGACCGCCCGCGCGCGTTCCGCGTTCGCAGCGACCATCGGGAAGGCCAGCAGCACGTCGGGTGCCCCGATGGCTGCCAGGACACGCCACTCCTTGATGGTCGCGCACTTGAAGTGCTGCACCCCTGCGGCGAGGAACCGCTGCATCACGGCCGCGGCCTTCGCCGTTTTGACGTGGGGACGCCAGCGGGCCGGGTCGCCGCCGCAGACGGTGAGCACCGCGCGGATGTTCGCATCGACCCGGTCGAGGTCGATCAGCAGGGCCGGCGTCAGGATGCCGTCTGGGCGGTCGAGGAATGTCGGGATCGGCATCGGATCGTTCTCGTCGGGACTGGTGCCAGCGCTGCCGTCCCACCATCGATGGTGAGCACGGAGGTGTCGCACGGGCGCACCGCGGCGAAAGATACGAGGTGGGCGGCGGCGCGCATCAGCGCGGCGGGGACGGGGCGCGTAGATTTGGCGCACCCTTCTCCAGTGGACCGAACGCATGCACGCACCCCGCCTGTTCCTCCTGCTTGCCGTGAGCGCGCTTCCTGCGGCCGCGCAGCAGCGCCCGGCCGACGACCCGGCGCTGGTGGCCCGCGCCCGCGGCATCCACGAACGGGTCATGACGCTCGACACGCACGTGGACATCAACGCCCGCAACTTCACGGCGGACGGCCCCAACTACGCCACGCGGCTGAACACCCAGGTGGACGTCGTGAAGATGGAGGAGGGCGGACTCGACGCCGCCTTCCTCATCGTGTACGTGGGCCAGAACGATTCGCTCAACGCCTACGGGTTCCAGCGTGCGTACGACGCCGCCATCGAGAAGTTCGAGGCGGTCCAGCGGCTGGCCAGGGAACTGGCCCCCACGCGGGTGGGGTTGGCGCTGACCGCCGCCGACGCGCGACGCATCCACGCCGAAGGCCGGAAGGTCGTGTTCATCGGGATCGAGAACGGGTTCCCGGTGGGCTCGGACATCACCAACGTGGCCAGGTTCCACGCGTTGGGCGGGCGCTACATGTCGCTGGCCCACAACGGGCACTCCCAGCTCTCCGACTCGAACACGGGCGAGGCCGACAACGTGTGGCTGCACAACGGGCTGTCGCCGTTGGGGCGTCAGGTCATCGCCGAAATGAACCGGGTGGGGATCATGATCGACATCTCGCATCCGTCCAAGCAGTCGATGCTGCAGACCATCGAACTCACGCGGGCGCCGATCATCGCGTCGCACTCGGGCGTGCGCGCGCTGTGCAATCACAGCCGCAACCTCGACGACGAGCAGATCGACGCAATGGCCAAAAACGGCGGCGTGATCCAGCTCGTGGCCTTCAACAACTACGTGAAGTGCGATCCGGTCAAGACGGCGGCGCGTGTGGCGGCGCTCGCCGAGCTGCGTGCGGAGTTCGGAATCACGGCGCCGCAGGGGCGTGGGGGTGGTGGGCGCGGCGGCGCAGCGGCCGCGGGGGCCGGTGCGGGCGGCCGCGCCGGTGGTGCTGGCGCGGCCGCAGTGGTGACCGCGCAGGACCAGATCAACGCGCTGCCCGAGGCGCGTCGCAACGCGTATCTCGAGCGGCAGGAGGAGATCGTCGCTCGGCGCTACCCGGCGGACCCCGTGGCCACGGTGAGCGACTTCGTGGATCACATCGACTACGTGGTCAAGCGCGTGGGCGTGGACTACGCGGGCATCAGCTCCGACTTCGACGGTGGTGGCGGCGTCGAGGGGTGGCGCAACGCGAGCGAGACGTTCAACGTCACGCTCGAGATGGTGCGGCGCGGGTACACGGAGGAACAGATCGGGAAGATCTGGAGCGGGAACCTGCTGCGGGTGCTGGAGCGGGTGGAGCAGGTGGCGGGTTGATTCAGTTTGTTGCCGTTCCCGGGATGCTCTCGAAGAAAGTGGAAGATGCTCCTGCGTGCAGGAAAGCACGGAGCAGGTGTCGAACTCAGCTCCTTAGTCGCGTGCTACGCGATTGTTAACACTTCCGAATTCCGACGGAGCGCAGTGCGGTTGAGTTGACTTGCGAAGCTCGGGGGGGGGTACCTTCCACCTGTCCGCGCTCGCATCGGAGGTGAGGTAGGCTTCGCTTCGAGCCGCCGTGTTTCCACAACCACCTAGCACAGCGTGAAATCAGATGATTGCATTGAGGATGAGGAGTCTCGCATTGTTCGCGTCGGTTGTTGTCGCTCTGATGTTTGCTCCCGTTGCCGTCCCAGCATTTGAGGTTGGGGGATCTGACGAGGGTGTATGTATCAATTGCTTCCATGGCTACTTGGGTCCTGAGTGTGGTCCGTCTGGCAACGCTGCTGGGATCAATTGTCGAATCGAAACAACGGTCCGTTGCTTCCTCGGCATTTGTATAGAGACTGACACATGCAAGGTCGACCCCGGTCCGCAGAATTGCTCGCCACCAGGAGGAGAAATCCCCGAAGGTCTCGACGCGGAGATCCATGCAGCCGCGCTGGCCATTGATGGGTCTCTTGCGACTTCGGAGTCAGAGTTGGGGCCACATGACGATGTGACCGTCGATTGCCGTGGCCAAATCGTTGGTCGTTTCGTCTCATTGCAGACGGCCGAGCGTGTGCGTCGCCAGACGACCTCGATCCGACTCTAGGGTTTCTCGAAAGTGCGCGGTGACATGAGGCCTTGCTCTCCGGCAATGGGTGTGCGTGGTGCCTGCATGGGGTGCGCGGCGGTGCTCGTTGCATCGGTTGCTCTGGCGCAGGAGCCCCGTCCTGTCCACGCGGCGGTCGCACAGACGCTGCCGGGCGAGGGCCGCGCCGAGCGGCTGTCGCTTGATCCCGTCAATTCGGCCGTGGTGGGGCGCGACGGGCGGCTCGTGATCGCGCAGCGGGCGACGATGAGCGTGAAGGTCTTTTCCGCGGACGGCCGGTTGGCTCGGAGCATTGGGCGCCGTGGGGATGGCCCCGGCGAGTTCCGGGATGTCACCGAAGTCGGCTTGCTGTTCGATACGCTCTGGGTTTCCGATGGTCGGCTTCGGCGCGTATCGTTTTTCTCCCCGGAAGGGAGGCTGTTGCGGACCCAGCCGTACACGAACCTCGGCGGACGCGCGTCGCTGCTTGGGTTGCTGACCGGTGGCTTTGTGCTGTCAGCTGACGTCGAGCTGGAGCGCGTGTCGGGGGTCGATACCGTGTACCTGGCAACGGTTCGCCTGTCCTCTCCGACGGCACAGCCCGCCAGTCGCACCATGGTGTCCGTGCGCTCCGCGCCTGATGTGTTTCGCTTCAGCCTCAGTCCGGATGGCAGCGCGGGCGTGTCGCTTCGGGCTCCCTTCGCCAGTCGGCCGCTGGTGAAGGCGCTGCCTGACGGCAGCGGGTTTGTGGTGGTGGATGCGCCGCGGCCCACCGCTTCAACCGCATTTGCGGATGTCGCCGTGCACCGCCCGGACGGTGGACGGCGATCGCATCGGCAGGTGCCGTTGCAAGTACGCCGCCTGTCACGTGGGTTCGTTGACACACTGGTGTCGTTGGCCGTTCTGCAGGCCTCGTCTGGAGGTGTCACTCCCCCGCATGCTGAACGAGAGCGCTATCGGCGCTGGCTGCTGAGAAACGAATGGGTGCCGCCGTTTTCCGAGCTCCTCGTCGATCACTCCGGCGCGGCATTGCTTCAGTACGCCCAGGAGCCCGGTCGCTGGCTGCTCGTTCCGGCATCATCGCAGTTGGCAGGCGACCTTCCGCTTCCAGAGCGGGTGATTCCCGTTGCCTTCGCCGGGCGCAACCTCTGGGCGCTGCGGTTCGACGCGTTCGATACGCCGGAGCTCGTCCTGTACCGTATTGACGCAGCCCCCCTGCGTCAGGTCCGTTGATGGCGCGCGAGTTCGTTTTCAGCCGCAGCGGTCAATGCACGTTGTGATTACGATGAGCCTGGCACGGCTGTTGTTGAAATTGTTTGGTGTTTCTCTGCTATGTTTTGGCATTGGCGCCTGCATAGAAGGT
>CAYSFN010000128.1:3241-6917 GCA_964430045.1 uncultured Gemmatimonadaceae bacterium | reverse complement strand
GAGCTGAACGTGATGATGCCCGTGATCGCGCACAACATCCTGTGGTCGATGCGCATCCTGACGAACGCCGTGCGCGTCCTCGACACGCGCTGCGTCCGCGGCATCACGGCGAACCGTGCCATGTGCGCGTACTGGGTCGAGCGTTCGGCGGCGCTCGCCACGGCGCTGATGCCGCGCATCGGCTACGCCAAGGCGGCGGAGTTGAGCAAGCGGTCGGTGGCCGAAGGGGTCGTGATCCGTGAGCTGGTCGCGCGCGAGGCGATCCTGCCGGCCCCGCTCGCGGACCAGGTGCTCGACCTGCGCCGGATGACCGAGATCGGCGTCCCGGGCGACGAACCGGACGCCCCCCGGTGACGGCCGCGCGGCCCCGCCGCCGGACGTCGCGCCGGCCCCGGCAGGGCGGACCGGCGAGGGCCGGTTATATTTCACCGCATGCGCATCACGACGTGGGCTGAGTATGGAGTGATCTGCGCCCTGCACCTGGCGCGGCGTGTCTCGTCCGGGCCGGTCCCCGGGCGCGAGCTGGCCGAGCGTGAAAAGCTGCCCGCGGACTACGTCGAGCAGATCCTGCTGCGCCTGCGCCGGGCGGACATCGTGAAGGCGACGCGCGGCGCACGCGGGGGCTACGCGCTCGCGCGTCCGCCGGAGGAGATCTCCGTGCGCGAGGTCATCACCGCCGCCGAACTCACCACGTTCGACCTGCACTGCGTTTCGCATCCCATCAGCGAGGAACGGTGCAGCGACGCCTGCGGGTGCTCCATCCGGCCGGTCTGGGTGCTGCTCCAGCAGAAGATCGACGATGTCCTGCAGTCGGTGTCGATCGCGGATCTCCTCGTGCCCGAGATGGTGGTCCGCGAGCGCGTCGGGCTCCCCCTCGAGTCGATCGGGCTGCGGGAGCGGGTCGGGCTGCCGGTGCTCCCCGGGTGAGTGTCCCGCCGCGTCCCTCGCTCCTGCAGCAGTGGCGTCGCGAGCGGCGGCGTGCGCAGCAGGCGGCGCGGTACGTCGATCTGCTCATGGGGGAGCCTCCGTCCGCCCTCGTGGAGCGACTGGCGCAGTTGGCGGACGGTGACCCGGACCACGCGGCGTGGGAGTGGCGCTACGCGCGGCGCGCCCTCGGCCTGATCGTCGCCGAGCGCGACGCGCAGGACGATCGCACGGTGTCGGAGATCGCGGCGGCGCTGGGCGAGCGGCAACTGGCCGACCCCGAGGTCGCACCGGACCGCCGTGAGCTGGCGCGCCAGCAGTTCAACGAGCGCCTCACGGCCTACCGTGGCGCGGTCGCGAACCGCGTGTCGTCCGACCCGCTCGCCGTGCGGCTGGGCTTCGTGATGCTGCGCTTCGAGCGGCCCTCGGTGCTGACCCCCCAGGCGGCGGCGACACTGGGGATTGCGCTGGACGGGTTGATGGCGGACCTGAACGCCGCACTGGCGGACATCTACGGTCCGCCGGCCATTGCCGGGGCGTGACCAATGCACGACGGGCACCGGGCGCGTGTGCGCCGGTGCCCGTCGTGATCAGGGTCGAACGTTCTCACAGTGCCGAAGGTGGGACTCGAACCCACACGGGCGTTAGCCCACTGCGCCCTGAACGCAGCGCGTCTACCAATTCCACCACTCCGGCAAGACCCGCAACCTACCAGACGGACATTGCGAAGTCAACGCAGGATCGTCATTTGTACGCAGCTTGCCCCTCGCCTAACTTGCGAGTCGCCAGTCGGTCGGACGCGTTCCCATCGCGTGGCGTCGCGCGCCGCCCCACGCTGAGTCCCTTCCATGGCCTCCCCCAAGACACAGGTACGAGACCCGGACGCGGACGCCATCGAGTCGATCGCGCGGAACAAGCGCGCCTCCCACGACTATGAGATCCTGGAGACGTGGGAGACGGGGCTCGTCCTGACGGGCACCGAGGTGAAGTCGCTCCGGGCCGGCAAGGCGACCATCGCCGACGCCTTCGGGATCGTTCGGGACGGTGAGGTCTTCGTGATCAATCTGCACATCGCGCCGTACGAGCAGGGCAGCTACAACAACCACCTGCCGACCCGCACGCGCAAGCTGCTGCTGCATCGCCGCGAGATTCGACGGCTGATCGGGGCGGTGGAGCGCCAGGGGCTCACGCTGGTGCCGCTGGAGCTCTATTTCCGCCGCGGCCGCGCGAAGCTCAAGCTGGCGCTGGGCAAGGGCAAGAAGCTCCACGACAAGCGCGAGGACCTCAAGCGCAAGGACGCCGCGCGCGAGGTGGCACGCGTGTTCCGGGCCCGGCAGTGACGTTCGCCGTGACCGGGGGCCTTGCGGTGCTCGCCGCCACGCTCGGTGCATGCTCGATGGCGGCGCAGCGCACCGTGGTGGCGCGCGCGCCGTCGCCCGCCGTGGACGTGGTTGCGCCGCCCTCCCTGCTCCGGATCAGGGATACCGCGCTGAGCATCGAGTGGCGGGGCGGCGTCGCGCTCGTGGACCTTGCACCGGTGCTGCGGCTCGCTGGGGGCACGTCCCGGCACGGAGACGGCGGGCGCTACGCCGTCTCGCTCGGTCGGACGCAGGTGGACCTCGTGATCGGGTTGCCGGTCGCGCGGGTCGGCACGGCCCTGTACCCGCTGGTCGGCGCGCCGGATCAACGGGCCGCGTCGGTGTGGGTCCCGCTGCAGGTGTTCAGCGACCTGATCCCTCGCCTCGACTCCGCGGTGTCGTTCCGCCGGGATCGCGTGGAGCTGGTGGTTCCCGCGCCGGCGCGGGCCGTGGCGGCTGCCGCCCCGGCGTCATCGGCGCCCACCACCACGCCGCCGCCGCCCCGTGCCGCCGCGGTCCGCCCGGCGACGACTCCTGCGCCGCCGCCGTCGGCCCCGGTGCCGACGCGCATCTCGCGCCGGGTGGTGATCGACCCCGGGCACGGGGGGACCGACCCGGGGATGCGCGGCCGCCTCCCCGACGGACGGGTCGTCTGGGAGAAGGACATCACCCTCGGGGTCGCACGGGCGCTCGCCGCCGCGCTGCGCGACGAGGGGCGGGAGGTCGTGCTCACCCGCGACCGGGACACCCTCATCGCGCTCGACGACCGCGGCCGCATCGCCAATGCACGGCGCGGGGATCTCTTCCTCTCGATCCACGTCAACGCGGCGAATCCGCAGTGGAGCAACGCCACCGCGGCGCGGGGCTTCGAGACCTACTTCCTGGCCGAGGCCAAGACGGAGGACGCGCGTCGCGTCGCGGCCATGGAGAACGAAGTGGTGCGCTTCGAGGCGCCGACGACGCCGGGCGCCCGGGACCCGTTGAGCTTCATCGTCAACGACATGGCCCAGAACGAGCACCTGCGGGAGTCCTCGGAGCTCGCGGCGGCGATCCAGGAGGCGCTGGCCCGGCGTCATCCCGGGCCGAATCGCGGCGTCAAGCAGGCGGAGTTCCGGGTCCTGGTGCGCGCCTTCATGCCGGCGGTGCTGATCGAGATCGGCTTCGGGTCGAACAGCGCCGAGGCGGCGTGGATGACGAGCGCCGCCGGGCAGCGCGCGATCGCGGCGAGCATCGCCGAGGCGACGCGTGCCTATCTCGACGCCTATGAACGGCGCGTCGGCGGGACGGGGGGGGGCTGATGCGGCGGCTGGCACCGGTCCTGCTCCTCCTGCTGACGGGATGCGCGTACTTCAACGGCGTGTACAATGCCAACCGCGCGGCCACGGGCGGGGATC
>CAYSFN010000128.1:0-3231 GCA_964430045.1 uncultured Gemmatimonadaceae bacterium | reverse complement strand
GCGGTGGGCGCGTGGGGAGTACGCGGTCGCCGCGGACCCGTTCCGGGTGTCGGCGGCGCACGCGGAAACCGTGCTCGTGCGGTTCCCGAAGTCCCGCTGGCGTGCGCAGGCCCTGTACCTCGCGGCGCGGGGCGCCGCGCTGTCCGACAACTGCACGACGGCGCGTCCGCGGCTCGAGTCCTACCTCGCGCTGGACGGCGAGCCTGCCGTGCGCCGTGATCGCGCGCAGGTCGCGTCGGCGGCCTGCCTGCTCGCCGAGGGAAAATCGCTGCCCGCCGACTCGCTCCTGCGCCCCCTGTTGCGCCACGAGGACCGCGCGGTGCGGAACGCGGCGGCGTTGTACAGTGCGCGCGTGTCCCTGGCGATGGGGGATCCGGACCGGGCGCAGGAGCTTTTGGCCACGATCCCCGGGAACGCCGCGGCGTGGGAGAACATCGCCGCTTCTTTCGCCGCGGTGGACTACGCGGTCGCGGAATCGCTGCTGATCCTGCGGGCGCAGGCCGGGGACTGGCGCTCCGAGGTGCCGACCCGGGTGCGGACGCTCTGGGCCGCAGGGCGCGCCGAAGGGGCCACCGAAGTGGCCTTGAGCTTCGCCAAGTCGCGGGTTTCCACCAACGATCGCGCGCAGTTGCTGCTGCTCACCAGCGATCTCGCGGCGGCGGCCGACGACACCGTGCAGGCGCGCCGACTCGCGCTGGAAGCGCGTCGCGTCGGGCTCACCGTGGCCTACGAAGGGCCGGTGGCGGCGCGACTGCTCGCGCTGCGCCTCCGCGGGTTCAGCGACCTGGCGGACGTGCGCACCACGCTCGAGCGCGATTCGGTCGCGGCGCGGGGCACGCCCCTGTTGCGGCGTCTGGCGCACACCATGATGCTGATCGAGTTGTGCATGAAACGCGCCGACCGCTTCGGCGCCGGCATCTTCCTGGGGGCCGAGATCGCGCGCGATTCGCTGCGGGCCCCGCTGCTCGCGCATACGCTGTTCAAGCTGGTCGAACGGGATCACCCGGAGTCGCCGATCGCGGCGCGTGCGCTGGTCGCGGCCGGGCTGCTGGTGCCGGATTCGGCGGAGACGTACGTGGCGCGGGCGCTGCAGGAGTGGCCGACCGCCGGCGTGAGCGCTCGCCTCCGCGGGCTCTCCCCGCGAGATTCGAGTACGCAGGTCGGAGAGGATAATGCGCTCACCCAGTCCTGGACCGTCGTGTTGAACCAGTTCACAGACACGCTGCGCGCGATCGCGCGCGTCGACAGCATCCGACGCGCGGACTCCGCGGCGGCCGTTCTCCGCGCACGCGGGCGGGGCCAGTGACCCGCGGACGCCTCGCGGTCGAGGTCGGCGGCCTGCCGTTCCGCAATCCGCTGGTCCTCGCGGCCGGGACGGCCGCGTACGGGCGCGAACTCGACGACGTGATGGACCTCGGGGCGGTCGGGGGGCTGGTGACCAAGGCCGTGTCCCCCGAGGAGCGCCCCGGCGCCCCCGCGCCGCGGGTCGCGGACTTCGCGGGCGGCATGATCAACGCCGTCGGCCTGGCGAACCCCGGTCTGCACGGCGTGCTGGCCACGGAGCTGCCGTGGCTCGACGCGCACCGCGGCGCCCTGCGCGTGTTCGTCAACGTGGTGGGCAAGGTCGTCGAGGACTTTCCGGCGGTGGTCGCGGGCCTCGACCCGGCGTCGGGCTTCGACGGGTTCGAGCTGAACGTGTCCTGTCCCAACGTGAAGGCCGGGGGCATGGAGTTCGGCGCGGATCGCGCGGTGCTGCGCGAACTGGTCGCGGGTGCGCGGGCGGTGACGGCGAAGCCGCTGTACGTGAAGCTGTCGCCGATGCTGCCCGACATCGCGGCAACGGCCCAGGTCGCGGTCGAGGCGGGGGCGACGGGCATTTCGGTGGTGAACACCGTTCCGGGGCTCGTGATCGACGTCGGGCGTCGGCGCCCGATGCTCGGCTTCGGGACGGGCGGCGTGAGCGGGTCGGCCCTGCTGCCGGTCGGCGTGCTCGCCACGTGGAAGGTGTCGCGCGCCGTCCCGGTCCCGGTGCTGGGGATCGGGGGGGTCGCGACGGCGATGGACGCCTTGCAGTACGTGCTGGCGGGCGCCTCGCTGGTGGGGATCGGCACCGCCGCGCTGGCGGACCCGCGGCGACCGGCGCGGATCGTGCGGGAGCTGGAGCGCTGGTGCGCGCGCGAGGGCATCACCTCGCTCGAGGCCGTGCGCGGCCACCTGGAGTGGCCGCAATGACGCGCGTCGTGATCGCGCTCGACGTGCCGCGCTTCGCCGAGGCCGTCGCGCTGGTGGAGCGCCTGGGGCCCGCGGCGGACTTCTACAAGGTCGGGCTCGAGCTGTACGCGGCGGATGGCCCGCGCGTCGTGCAGTGGCTGCGCGCGCAGGGCAAGGACGTGTTCGTGGATCTCAAGGCGCACGACATTCCGAACACGGTGCGCGGCGTGGCGCGTTCGGTGGCGGCCCTGGGAGCCTCGCTCCTGACGGTGCACGCGATCGGTGGCGTGCCGATGATCGCGGCGGCGGTCGAGGGGGCGGGGGCGCAGGATGGGTCCGGCTGCGGGATTCTCGCGGTGACGGTCCTGACGTCGTTTGACGCGGCCGGGTACGCCGCCGCGACCGGTCGGGCGACGGTGGACGTGGGCGGCGAAGTGGCGCGGCGCGCCGCGCAGGCCGCGGCGGCGGGGGCGCACGGCATCGTCTGCAGTGGGCAGGAGGCGTCCGCCGTGCGTGCGGCGCACGGCGCCGCGCTGCGGACGCTGGTGCCGGGCGTGCGGCTCGCGGGCGGGGCCGCGCACGACCAGGCGCGCGTGGTGACCCCCGGGGCGGCGCGCGCGGCGGGGGCCGCGTACGTCGTGCTGGGCCGGGCCGTGACGGCGGCACCAGACCCCGTCGCGGCCCTCGACGCGGTGCGCAGGGACCTGGCCTGACCGGCTGGTCGGTGGGCGATCCGCATGCGTGTGCGTGCCCCCCTTGCTTCAGGTGTGCGATGGGATTATCGTTCGCGTCTGTCCCAAATACGGCACTAAACGCGATCGCGAGGGAAGTCGTGAAGGTACGCAGCAGCGTCAAGCCGATCTGCGAGCACTGTAAGGTGGTGAAGCGGGCTGGCGTCACCTACGTGATCTGCAGTCGCAATCCGAAGCACAAGCAGCGTCAGGGCTGAGACCTATGGCACGAATCGCAGGCGTCGATCTTCCGCGCACGAAGCGGGTCGAGATTGGACTCACGTACATC
>CAYSFN010000127.1:0-6977 GCA_964430045.1 uncultured Gemmatimonadaceae bacterium | reverse complement strand
GTGCCGCGCCATGAACCGCTCGCTGACCAACGTGCTGTTCGGCGCCTTCGGGAGCGTGAGCACGGCCGGCGGGCGCAGCGCCGAGGGGCTCACGGTCAAGGCCGTCAGCATCGAGGATGCCGCCGTGCAGCTGGCCTATGCGCAACTGGTGATCGTCGTGCCGGGGTACGGCCTGGCGGTGGCCCAGGCGCAGCACCAGATCCGCGAGCTGGCGGAGCTGATCGAAAAGCGCGGGGGCGAGGTGCGCTACGCCATCCACCCGGTGGCGGGGCGGATGCCCGGGCACATGAACGTGCTCCTGGCCGAGGCCAACATCGCCTACGACAAGCTGTTCGAGATGGAGCAGATCAACGACGAGTTCGCCCGCGCCGACGTGGCGTTGGTGATCGGCGCGAACGACGTCGTGAATCCGGCCGCGCGCACCGAGACGACCTCGCCCATCTACGGGATGCCCATCCTCAACGCCGACGCCGCCAGGAGCTGCATCGTGATGAAGCGCGGGATGAGCGCCGGCTTCGCGGGGATCGAGAACGATCTGTTCTACAAGGAGCGCACGGCCATGCTCTTCGGCGATGCGAAGGGCAGTCTGTCGAAGCTCGTCGCCGAGATCAAGTCGCTCTAGGCGGCACCGCGCGGCGCACCGGTCACGGCTCGTACGCCCTGGTGCGCCACCGGGTCGGACGGCGGAGCGAGCTGAGCAGCACGCGGAGCACCGCGAGCGGGTCGGCCGCCGCACTGAGCCAGAACGGCGCACCGCGCTCGGCGTAGCTCCCGGCGAGCGCGAACGTCACGAGGCATCGCACCGCGAGCAGCAGCGCATTGACCGCGACGACCGCCGGGGCCAGGGTGCCCCCCAGCAGCGTCGCGGCGAGCAGCGGCAGCGGGAGTCCCTGCGTGAGGATCAGGAAGCCGACGTCGAGCACCTGCCGCCGTGGCGAGGTGGCATCCGTGAGGTCCACGCTGCGCCCCCACTCGCGCCACATCTGCGCCGCCGACGCATAGCTGCGCACGTCGTACAAGCGGCTGCCGTCGAGGAACCCCACGCGCGCCCCGCGGCGTGCCAGGTGTCGCGCCAGGCTCACGTCCTCGGCGAAGCTGGCTTTCACGGCCTCGTACCCGCCGTGCTGCAGGAGCACGTCGCGCTTGATCAGGAAGCACTGCCCGTTGGCCATGAGACGGTCGGGCGGCGTGTCGTTTCCAGCCGGACCGAACCGGTAGACCAGGGTCGTGAGGATCGCCGGCTGCAGCCAGCGTTCGAGCGCGGATTGTCCGGCGAATCGCGGTGAGAAACTCACCGCGTCGAAGCCCGCACGCTCCGCGGCGGCGACCACGGCGGCGGCGAGGCCCGGCCGCGGCGCGGTGTCCGCGTCGAGCCCGAGCAACCAGGGGCCCGCCGCAACCCGGGCGCCGTGCTGCAGGGCCCACGCCTTCCCGATCCACCCGCGCGGCAGTGGAGGGTCGGTGACGAGCCGGATCCGCGCGTCACGCGTCGCGGCCGCCTCGACCAGCGCGCGGGTGCCGTCCGTCGAGTTGGAGTCGACGACGAGGATCTCCCGCACCGGCGCCCCCTGGGCACTGACCCCCGCCAGCAGCGGCCCGAGTCGATGCGCCTCGTCGAGGGTGGCGACCAGTATGGAAACCGCCGTCTCCGGTGGATCCGAGAGCAGCGGCTCCACCGGCGGGGGCCGCCGCCGGCCGCGCGCGAGCCGCGCGAGGAGCACGAGCGCCGCGCCCCCCTGCATCAGGACCAGTCCCCACTCCAATGACCGCACGCGCGGTAGTCTAGTGGAATCCCGCCGGAACGAGGCTACGCCCCGGCGCCGGCCGCACCAGGCGACAGCGCATCGAGCATGAACGCGAACCGGAACGCCGTCTCGCGGATCTGCTCGTAGCGTCCCGAGGCCCCGCCGTGGCCGGCCGTCAACTGCATCTGCAGGAGCAGCGGGTGATCGTCGGTCCTGGTCGCCCGCAGCCGTGCGACCCACTTGGCCGGCTCCCAGTACGCCACGCGCGAGTCGTTGATGCCGCTCATCACGAGCATCCACGGGTACGCCTGCGCGCGCACGTTGTCATAGGGCGAGTACGTGCGGATGTACGCGTACGCCGCCGGATCGCGGGGATCCCCCCACTGCTCCCATTCCTGTGCGGTGAGCGGGATGCTCGCGTCGAGCATCGTGGTCAGCACGTCCACGAACGGGACGTCGGCGACGATCGCGCGGAACAGGTCGGGGCGCTCGTTGGCCACGACCCCCATCAGCAATCCCCCGGCGCTGCCGCCGTGGGCCACCAATCGATCCGGCTGCGTCCGCCCCGACGCGATCAACCCCTCGGCCACGTCGATGAAGTCATGGAAGGTGTTCCACTTGCGGAGCATCTTGCCCGCGTCATACCACGGGCGGCCCATCTCCTGCCCGCCGCGCACGTGCGCGATGGCGAAACGGATGCCGCGATCGACCAGCGACAGGCGCGCCGAACTGAACGTCGGCTCCATCGTCGCGCCGTAGGCACCGTAGGCGTAGAGCAGCGTCGGCGCGGGGCCCTCGCGGGGAACGTCCCGATGCGTCAGGATCGAGACGGGGATCGTCGTCCCGTCGCGCGCCGCGACGCCGAGTCGCTCCACCACGTAGTGCGCGGGATCGTACCCGCCGAGCACCGCCTGCTGCTTGCGCAGGGTGCGCGTCCGGGCCCGCAGGTCGTAGTCGAACACGCTCGCGGGCGTGATGAACGAGGAGTAGGTGAAGCGCAGCGTGTCGGCGTCGAACTCCGGATTCGCCCCCAGCGACACGCCGTAGGCGGCGTCGGGGAAGGCGATCTCGTGCGCGGCCCCGTCGTCGAGCGCCGTGATCACGAGGCGGCGGAGCCCCTCGCGACGCTCCTCGCGGACGGACCAGTCGCGGAAGACCGTGAGGGCTTCGACGAAGACGTCCGCACGGTGCGGCACCACGGGCGTCCAGTCGGCGGGCGCCGACACCGGCGCCCGCATCACGCAGAAGTTGGTCGCGCCGTCGCGATTGGTGACGACGTGGAACCAGTCCCCGCCGTGATCGACGCTGTACTCGAGCCCGGCCGTCCTCGGCACGATCACCCGCGGGGTCGACGCCGGGTCATCCGCGTCGAGGCAATGCCACTCATCCTGCGTGAACGAATGCGTGTGGAGCAGCACGAAACGCCCGCTGCGCGTGCGGGCAACGCCGACGTTGAAGGTGACGTCGTCCTCGCGGAACACGCGGACGTCGTCGCCGGTCGGGGTCCCGAGGCGGTGCCGCCACACTTCGTGGGGGCGCTTCGCGTCGTCGCCGCGCACGTAGTACAGGGTCGCGTCGTCACTGGCCCAGGCCAGCCCCCAACTGAGCTGCTCGACGCGGTCCGGCAGCCAGCGATCGTGCTGGAGGTCGCGGACACGGAGCACGAAGTCCTCGTGCCCGTCGGTGTCGACGAGCACCGCGAGGTAGCGCCCGCTCGGCGAGACCTCGAACGCCCCGAGTTCGAAGAAAGCCAGCCCCTCTGCTTCGACGTTCTCGTCGAGGATGACCGTCTCGGGCGCATCGGCATCGAGGGCGCGGCGACAGTGGATGGGGTAGGCGAGGCCGGCCTCGGTGCGCGAGTAATAGCGCCAGGCGCCATCCTTGACCGGCACCTGCTGGTCCGTTTCCTGGATGCGTCCGAGGATCTCCCGGTACAGGGTCTCGCGCAGCTCGGCGGTATGGGCCGTCATCGCCTCGGTGTAGGCGTTTTCGGCGCGGAGGTAGGCGAGGACCTCGGGGTCGTCGCGGTGGCGAAGCCACGCATGGTCGTCCGGACGGCGGTCGCCGTGCATGGTGTGCACGTGCGGGCGGCGCGGGGCGACGGGGGGCCTGGGAGGCAGCGGTGTCGGGGCGGCATCGGTCATGGGCGAAAAGTGGCACGGCGCACGCGCACACTCCACATTTGGGAGATGATGCAGACCTCCGGCGCACGCCTGCTCACCCTCTGGCACCGATGCCGCCGACTCCCTGCCGGTGCAGACATATTCTCGCGGCTGCTCGCGCGGCGCGTCCCGTACAGCGGCTCCATTCGTCCGCGGGTGCTCGAACTGGCGCCCGGGCACGCCCGGGTGGCGCTCGCCGACCGTCGGCGGGTGCGCAACCATCTCGGCTCGGTGCACGCGATCGCCCTCGCCAACCTGGCCGAACTCGCCAGCGGGCTGGCCATGACGACCGCACTGCCTGCCGGGGTCCGCAGCATCGTCGTGCGACTGACCATCGACTACGTCAAGAAGGCGCGCGGGCCGCTGGTCGCCACGGGGTACGCGGTCATCCCTCCGCTCGGTGACGCGGCGATCGAGCACGACTTCGTGTCCGAGATCACCGACATCGACGACGACGTCGTGGCGCACGCGACCGTGCGGTGGCGGCTGACGCCGGCGCGTCCTGGCCGCAGCGAGTGAGCGGCGAGGTGACCACCGCGCTCACGCGGGCCGCTGGCATCCGCGTGCCGCTGATCGGTGGTCCGATGTTCCCTTGCTCGAACCCGGAGCTGGTCGCGGCGGTCTCCGAGGCCGGGGGGATCGGCATCGTCCAACCCCTGTCGCTGACCTACGTGCATGGACACGAGTTTCGCGGGGGCCTCCGCTACATCCGCACGCTGACGACACGCCCGATCGGGCTCAACGCGCTGATCGAGGCCAGTTCACGGGCCTACCACCAGCGCACGGTGCGGTTCGTCGAGGTCGCGCTGGAGGAGGGGGTGCGGTTCTTCGTGACCTCGCTGGGCAACCCGCGCTGGGTCTGCGACCTCGTGCACGCCGCGCAGGGCGTGGTCTATCATGACGTCACCGAGCGCAAGTGGGCCGCGAAGGCGCAGGGCGGTGGCGTGGATGGCTTCATCGCCGTGAACCGGGAGGCCGGTGGGCACGCGGGCAGTCGCGACCCTCGTGCGCTCCTGGACGAGCTGCGCGACCTGGGGCTGCCGGTCGTCGCGGCGGGTGGCGTGGGTGACGCGGGTGCGTTCGCCGCACGCCTGCGCGAGGGGTACGCCGGCGTGCAGTTGGGAACGCGCTTCATCGCGACCACGGAATGTTCGGCGAGCGCCGCGTACAAGGACGCGATCCTGCGGGCCGACGCGGCGGACATCGTCCACACCGAGCGCCTCAGCGGCGTCCCCGTGGCCGTGATCCGCACGCCGTACGTCGAGCGGCTCGGCACCCGCGTCGGGCCCATCGCGCGCTGGTTGTTCAAGGGGCGTCGCAGCAAGAAGTGGATCAGGTCGTGGTACGCGCTGCGGTCGGCGGTCTCGCTCAAGCGCTCGCTGGGGGCGACGGACGCGAGCCGGGACTACTGGCAGGCGGGGCGCAGCGTCGCCGGCATCCACGAGGTGCTGCCGGCGGGGGACGTCGTGCGCGCCTGCGAGGCGGCGTGGCGTGCGGATGCGGCGCACGGGGTGACGCACGAGTCGTAGCGGTGACGGCTCCGACCAGCGCGCACCGGCCGCTCACTGCACGCAGTGGCGAGCGGTGACCGGCGGCGGCGATTCCCGGGGCGTCGGACGGTGCGGCTGATCCGCGATGTCCCGCACCAACCCCGCCAGCCACTCCACGCGCGCGGTGAACAGCGCGGCGTCGACCGCCTCCACGCGATCCGTGGGCTGCCGCCAGTCGGCGTGGATTCCACTGTTGATGGTCAGCGCCGGGATCCCCGCGTTCACGTAGTTCAGATGATCCGAACGGCAGTCCCACTGCATGGCATGCCCCGCCGCATCCCACGACCAATCGACGACGCGCGCCGTGCGCTCGGCATGCGCACGCACCCAGTTCGCAAGCGGTGACACCAGCCGACGCGCCCCCACGGCGTACAGGGTGTCGCCGCCGCGACCGAGCCGGTCGACGTTGAGCGCGGCCACGATGCGATCACGCGGGACCGCAGGGTGCCGGAGGAACCACTCGCTGCCGAGCAACCCGTGCTCCGTGCCCGCGTGCCACACGAACAGCACGGACCGCGCCGGGCGTGAGGCCGCGTCCTGGAGCACGCGCGCAATGCCCAGGAGGGCGACCGCCCCGCTGCCGCCGTCATCGGCGCCAGGGTACACGGCCGTTGCGCCGCCAGGGACGCCGCGCATCCCGATGTAGTCACTCGGGGCGGAGACGATCACCACCTCATCCTTCAATCGCGGATCACTCCCCGCGAGCAGGAACGCCAGATTGCGCGGCGGCCGCGAGACGCGATCCTCGCGCACGTGCACGCGGACGTCGGCGTACGAGCCGCGGCCGCTGAGGGCGACCTTGGCCCCTTGTTCGGTGATGAGGAAGACGGGTGGAAGCCCCATGGTCGTGGGTTGTCCCGACAACTCGAAACGCGGCGACGACAGGCGCGCCACGGATGTCCCGGGCATCAGGTCGGCCGCGATGATCCCGATCGCGAAGGCCGACGCGTAGGGCTCGAGCAGATGCGCGTACGACACGACGTCGAACTCGGTCAACCCGTCGGGACGCAGCGGCGGCTCGACGAGCACGATCTGTCGCCGCCACGTCGTGGCCCGCGCCGCGGCCGAATCGCCGAGCCGCCCGGCAAGCACGATGGGCATCGTGCCCGCACGCACGTCGAGCGCGGCGGGATACCCCCACGCCGACGGGAACAGCGGAATCACGTCGATGCCCGCGCGCTGGATCCGTTCAGGCGCACGGACACCGCCCGGCTGCAACGCCGTGCGATCGCCGACACGCAGTCGCACCAAGGGCAGCGGGCCGCGCGCCCGCCGCGCGTCCACGGGACGCAGCCCCAGCGCCGTTGCCGCGGATTCGAGGCGCTGCACCGCGTGCGCGTGCCCGTCCGTTGCAAGCCCGCGACCAGCGGCGTGCTCTCCGGCAACGTCCCGGAGCCATGCCAGGAGCTGGGCCTCGAGGGGCGGCGGGTCCCCACGTGTCGTCGCGCCGACGACCGCGAGTCCGCAGCACGCCGCGACCGTGAGCCACCGCGCCAACCTGTGCCGGGTCACCGCGCCAC
>CAYSFN010000126.1:0-7024 GCA_964430045.1 uncultured Gemmatimonadaceae bacterium | reverse complement strand
CGGGCCCGGTGGCTGGCCGCGCACAGCCCGGCGTTCGGCGGGGCGGACTCCGTGACGGTCGCCTTCGCCGCCACCACGACCACGGGCTCCCTCGGTCGCTTCGAGCTGGTGATCGGCACCGATACGCTCGTCGCGGATCTCGACCCCGAGTCCGACGAGGTCGTGCTCGGCGATCACCGTCGCTATGCGCACGCGCTGGAGCTCTTTGCCGCTGCGACCGCGGAGGGCGGGACGACGACGGCGGTGGTGCGCCGCGCGTCGATCGGCGACCTCGTGCTCACGCACCTGCCCGCACGACTCGACGTCCGGCTGGGTCCGCAGCGTGCACGGGTCGGCGTGACGGTGCTCGCCGCGTTCGCGCCCACCGTCGACGCCGGTGCAGGCGTGCTCACACTGCGTCGGTCGGGTGAGGTGCGGACCATCGGCGGCGAACGGGTGCCGGTGATGTTCACCTTTCCCGGCGTCCGTGTGGCGCGGGCGGATCGCTGGGTCCCGCTGGAGAGTCCGGCGGGCCGCGCCGTGCTCGCCACCGCGCGGTGGACGCTCGACCTGCGCCGCGGCGAGATCCTCCTCGAGACCGGCGCGCGCTGAGCGCGCAGCGACCCCGCGGCGCTCAGCACAGCCACCGGCCGTTCCGGGGAGTGCCATGCGATAAATTGCAACAGGGTTCCTCTCTCCGGAGTATGCGATGCGATTCACGGTGCTCGGCGCCGGGCTTCAGGGCTCGGCCTGTGCCTTCGACCTGTTGCAGGATGAGTCGGTCTCCGAGGTTCGCCTCGCCGATCGGGCGTTCACCCAGTTGCCGGCGTTCCTGACGCCGTACGTCGGCACGCGGCTGACGCTGCACGCGGTCGATGCGCGCGACGCGGACGCGGTGGGTGCCGTCATGGCCGGGTCGGTCGCCGCGATGTGCGCGCTCCCCTACTACTTCAACCTGCCGCTGGCGCGGGCCGCGGTGGAGCGCGGGGTGCACTTCGCGGATCTCGGCGGCAACACGGCGATCGTCGAGGCACAGATCGCGGAGCTGGATGCGCCTGCTCGTGCGGCGGGGGTGTCCGTCCTGCCGGACTGCGGCCTGGCGCCCGGACTGGTGAACGTGATCGCCGAGCACGGGATCCGGCAGTGCGACACCGTGTCGGCGGTGCGCTGCTTCGTGGGCGGGCTGCCGCAGTCGCCGACGCCGCCGCTGAACTACCAGATCGTCTATTCGCTGGAGGGCGTGCTCGACTACTACACGACGCCGTCGTGGGTGCTGCGCGCCGGGCAGCCGACGCAGGTGGCGGCGTTGTCCGAGGTCGTGCCCGTGGAGTTTCCTGCGCCGCTGGGGACGCTGGAGGCGTTCCACACGGCGGGTGGATTGTCGTTGATGGCTCAGCGCCATGCCGGGCGCATCGACACGATGGAGTACAAGACGCTGCGGTACCCGGGACACGCGGCGCTGATGGCGGCGATCCGGGACCTCGGCTTTCTCGGGACGGATCCGGTGACGGTGGATGAGCAGTCCGTGGTGCCGCGGGCGCTGGCCGTCGCCGTGCTGGACCCCGTGCTGCGCAAGCCAGCGGCACCCGACCTGGTCGCGCTGCGCGTCGAGGTCGATGGTCAGCGCGACGGGCGCCCGGTCACGTTGGCGTGGGAGCTGGTCGACCGCGCTGACGAGGCGCGTGGCCTCTCGGCGATGATGCGGACCACGGGGTTCTCGCTGGCGATCGTCGGTCGGCTGCAGGCCGAGGGGCTGGCGGCACCGGGGGTGCGCACACCGGACGTCGGGATTCCCGCGACCACCTACCTCGAGGCACTGGCCGCGCGCGGCATCGAAATCCGCACGCCCTCAGCCGCGTAGTCGTTCCCGGCGACGAAGGCCATGGCCGCACGTGAGAACTCCTCGGAGATCTCGTGGCGGCCTTCGAACTCGATGAAGCGCACGTCGTAGCCGTTCGCCTCGAGCGACGGCAGCAGCAGCGACACGCAGGAGTCGCGGCCGAAGATGGGGTCGCGGTTGCCGTGCAGGATCAGAATGCGCGGCGCGCCCCGCCGCTCGTCCGGGAACCGGGCGCAGCCGGACATGATCAGCAGTTGCGAGAAGATGTCGCCGTTGAGCAGGCCGAGCCACGCCGTGTAGGTCGCCCCGTCCGAGAAGCCGCCCAGGGTGAGGCGCGAGACGTCGACGTTCACGTGATCGAAGGCCCATGCCAGGACCTGCTCGATGTAGTCCGCGTCGGGTCCGACGTCGCCGAGCACCAGGTCCCAGGTGTAGCGATTCGCGTCCGGCGCCAGCAGGATCACCCCTTCGTCCTCGGCGACGCGGGACAGCGCCGTCACCATGGTCGAGCCCCGATCGCCGCTGCCGTGCAGGAGGACGGCGACGGGCCAGTCCCGGTCGGCGGCATAGTTGGACGGGATGTACACGACGAAGCGACGGGACGAGCCCGACTGCACCGTTTGCAGTCCGGGCACCGCTGCCTGCGTCGGGGTGCGGAAGATGATGTCGAGGTCGCCGCGGGCGATGTCCTCGGGGCCGAAGACAGGGGCGGCGCCCTCCTGCGACGTGCAGGAGGCAACAAGGAACGCGGCGCAGAGCACGGCGCTCCAGCGGGAACGCGCAGCATGCGCGACGAGCGCGGGCATCGGTCGGTGATGGCTGAAGGGGAGTGCCGCGCGGTGTACCCGTCGGCACCGGCGTTGGACGTCGCAGCCTGTGGACCGTTAAGCGCGGCTCAGTGCGCGGCGATCCACGCGAAGACCTGGTCGGCGACGTCGACCGGGATGATGTGGCCCGCGTCGTACTCGAGGTACTGGACGGCGTAGCCGCGCTCGCGCAGCCCCGGGACGAGGGATCGCGCGCAGGCGTCGATGGAGAAGGCGGAGTCGGTGATCCCGTGGGTGACGAAGAGCACCGGTTGACCGCGGCGTCCCCCCGGGACGTTCGCGCAGCCCGAAAAGACCGCGATCTTCGGGAACAGCGTCCCGTTGCGGAGCCCGAGCCAGGTGGCATAGGTCCCGCCGTCCGAGAACCCGCCAAGGGTCAGGCGCGCAGGGTCGACGTTGATGTGGTCGAAGGCCCAGCGGAGGACGCCGTCGATGAACGCGACGTCGAAGCCGACCTCGCCGAGGATCAGGTCCCAGGTGTCACCACGGGAATTCGGTGCGACGAGGACGACCCCCGCCGCCTCGGCGATCTGCTGGAAATTGACGGCGATGCCCTCGCCACCCGTGCTGCCGCGGCCGTGCAGCATGAAGATCACGGGCGTCGGGGTGTCGGGCGTGTAGGTCGTCGGGACATAGAGGCCGAACGTGCGCCCGGTCTCCGAGAGCCGCGGCGCGGACAGTCCCGGCGTGACGGTCCTGGTCGGTGCCGTCGGCGTGGTCTGCAGGCGTCCGTTGGCGGCCTGCTGCAGGTCGTCGTTGGGCGACGTGGACTGCACGTCGTCCCAGCAGGCAGCGAGGGAGGCGCCGACGAGCAGACAGGCGAGTGGGCGAAGCTGGCGAGCGAACATCAGGAGCGCGGCGGAGGGGAGCGGGGGCCTCCCGTACAATACACCGCGGCGCTAGAAACGGGTGAAGCTGGCGAGCGTCGAGCCCATGGCGTCGATCGCGTCGCGGGCACGGAAGCGGTCCGCCCCGTTGTATATGAACGCAAAGACCAACTCCTCGCCGTTCGCCGCCGTGACGTATCCGCTCAGCGACGTCACCTCGGAGGTGGTGCCCGTCTTGGCCCGGAGCTTCCCGTCAGCGGGGGTGCCGCGCATCCGCGACTTGAGGGTCTCGGTCCGTCCGGCGACGGGCAGCGCGCTGGTGAGGACCGGGCCCCAGGCGGCCCTGGCGCTGTAGTCCAGGACGCCGACCAGCGACCGCGGCGTCACGCGATCGTGCGTCGAGAGTCCGCTCCCATCGGCGGCGTAGACGGCGGTCGCGGAGGTGCCCACCCGGTCGGTGAGGAAGCTGCGCAGCAGGGCGTTCCCCGTATCCGCCGACCCGGGGCCTCCTGCGGTGCGCGCCGCGTTGCGAAAGATCAGCTCGGCGAAGTGGTTGTTGCTCGACCCCGTCATCGTCGTGACGAGCTCGGAGACCGGCCGGGACGCGAGCGTCGCAATCGGCACGGCGTCGGCGCCGGCGTGCCGCGCGATGACGGGCAGGTCGACCGTCACCCCGGCCTCGCGCAGGGCCGCGCGGAACGCGGCCGCGATGAAGAGGTCGGGATTCTCGACCACGTAGCTGTAGGATCGTGCCGCCGACAGGGCCCCGACCCAGCCTCCCACGCGGAAGGCGCCTGTCGCGGGGTCCTGACGCACCGTGATCGCCGCCGATCGACTGCCCTCGCGCACCGTCACCGCGTTGGTGATCGGCAATCCCTCCAGTGACGGCGTGATGGTCACCGTGGCCCGGGCCGTCCCTTTGACGGGCGCCACGCGGACCGCCACGAGGTTCTGCCGGTACGAGTTTGCCGAGACGCGGGTCGCGTACGAGGCCTGCAGCCACCGCGGCAGCCATCCGTCGGGAACGAGGCGCCCGTCGAAGGACGAGCCGTCGCCGACCACGGTCCCGGCCACGCGGGTGATGCCGCGGTCCACCACCTGCCTGGCGAGCTGCTTGAGCGGCGCGTCGCTGGGCACGGTCCCGAACGCCGGGTCCCCGCCGCCACGGAAGACCAGGTTGCCATGCAGGATGCCGTTGGCGCTCACGGGACCCTCGCGGAGGATGGTCGTCTCGAAGCGATGCTCCGGCCCCAGGAGGTCCAGCGCCATGGCGGCGGTGAAGACCTTCATCGTGGACGCGGGGACGAGCTGGGTGTCGGCGTTGCGATGGAACAGCGTATCGCCGCGCGTCCGCGAGACCACGATCACGCCCCAGTCGCCCGACCCGACCGAGGCGTCGAGGATGCCGCCCAGATCGCGGACCAGCTGCCCGGTGCCGATCGGTGCGGTCCACACGAGCGTCGCCGTCCGCACCGACGTTGCCGGCGCCGTCGCGGTGCGCGACTGGGCGGTGGCCGCCGAGATGGCGACCACCCCGAGCACGATGGCGTTGCGCGCCTGGATGAGCATGGGGGAATTCTGGGCGCCGAGCGCGGGAAGAGCAACCGGGTGGTGCGGGGGGCGGGTCCACGCTGCTGACGAACCACGCGTCATGGACGCAACGGGTCGTACCCCTGAAACGCCGAAGGGCTCCCCCGTGACGGGGGAGCCCTTCGGTGCCGTCTGCGGCCGACGTGCTACTTGCTCAGTTGCCCGAAGAGCGCGAGCAGCGCGAGCATGGTTCCGCCCGCGATGATCAGTGGCCCGACGAACAGCTGGGTGAAGAGCTTGTTGTCGAACTTGAGGTGCATGTACAGCATCACAACGGCCGCGAACTTGATGGCCGACAGCACCAGGAGAACGGGGATGAACGCCGCCGACTCCTTGATGGCCGGGATGAAGAAGATCCAGACCTCGACCGCCGTGATGATGGTCAGGATGACGGCGGTGATCAGGTACAGGGCCGTCTTGGGCTTCCCGTGACCGGCCTCGCCGTGGCCGTGGTCGTGCGCGTGATCGTGGGCCATGGCGGTTACTCGATGAGGTAGACGAGGGTGAAGATCAGGATCCAGACGACGTCAACGAAGTGCCAGTACAGCGCGGCGAGGTCGACCGTGCCGGCATCCTTGGGTCCGAGGCCGCGCTTGATGTCGGTCGCCAGCAGCGACATCAGCCACAGCACGCCCAGCGTGACGTGCGCCCCGTGGAACCCCGTGAGCATGAAGAACGACGACCCGAAGAGGTTCCGCTGCAGCGTGAGCCCCTCGTGGTAGAACGCGGTGAACTCGAACGCCTGGAAGCCGAGGAAGCCCGCGCCGAGGATGATGGTGACGCTGAGCCAGAGCTTCGAGGAGCCGAAGATCTTGTCCCAGAAGGTGACCTTGGGGTCGTGGCGATGCTTGACCGCTTCGTAGGCGAGCACCATGGCCACGGACGACATCAGGAGCACGAACGCCGAGGCGGTGGTGATCGGGATGTCGAGGATGGCGGGGTAGGTCTGTCCGGTGGCCGGGTCGGTCCACGGCTGGTGGGGGAAGGGCCCGACCAGCGAGCGGCCCTTGTACACCAGGTAGGTGGAGATCAGCGATCCGAACAGCATGCACTCGGACCCGATGAAGGTCCACAGCGCGATCTTCCGGTTGTCGAGGCCGGTGGTGGTGTAGTGCGACATCTTAGTGCTCTTCCTCCAGCGGCGCGTAAAGCCAGGCGTACATGGTCCCGGCGAAGGCGAGCGCCCCGCCGATCATCATCGTGAGGGCGATGGCCGTGCTGCCGTTCTTGTAGAACAGGAGCCCGGAGAGCATCACCACCATGAGGAACGCGGCGATCACCGGCTTGATGGTGTTCACCGGCATCGCGATGCCGAGTTCCTTCGCCGTGCGCGTCTCGGTCTCGATGTGCATCGGGGTCGCGTGGGCGGCCGCGGTCTGTGCCGCATCTGCGGCCGAATGGTCGACGTCCGCCGTCATTTCGGGGTGGTTGAGGTCCCACAGCGGGTAGCGCGAGGTGACCTGGGGCAGCTCGGCGAAGTTGTACTCGGGCGGCGGCGACGGGATCGACCACTCCAGCGTCGACGCGTCCCACGGGTTGGCGCCCGCGATCGCGCCGTGGCTGCGCGAGCGGATGAAGTTCACCAGGAAGATCAGGGTCGAGAGGACCAGGATCAGCGTCCCGACCGAGGCCAGCAGGTTGAAGGTGTCCCAGCCCTGCCCGCCGTCGTAGGTGTAGATGCGACGCGGCATGCCGAGCAGCCCGGAGAAGTGCATCGGGAAGAACGTGACGTTCATGCCGATGAAGTTCGTCCAGAAGTGCCACTTGCCCATCGTCTCGTTCATCAACCGGCCGGTGATCTTCGGGAAGTAGTGATACGTCCCGGCGAAGATCCCCATGATCGCCCCGCCGAAGAGCACGTAGTGGAAGTGCGCGACGACGAAGTACGTGTCGGTCTGCTGCAGGTCGGCGGGTGCCGAGGAGTGCATGATGCCCGAGATGCCGCCGATGGTGAACAGGGC
>CAYSFN010000125.1:0-7069 GCA_964430045.1 uncultured Gemmatimonadaceae bacterium | reverse complement strand
CAGCACGCCCGAGGACCTCGCGCGCTGGGCGCAGGCCTGGTACGACGGGCGCGCGGTGGCCGCCGTGCCGCTCCGTGCGGCACTCGACGGCGTGCCGGCACGCTCACTGGGGGCGGGGACGCGCTACGGACTCGGCGTCATCATCCGCGACACGCCGCGTGGAGTGACTTACGGGCACAGCGGGTTCTTCCCCGGCTACCTCACCGAGATGCGCTATTACCCTGACGCGCGCCTCGGGGTCGCGGTCCAGGCGAACACCAGCGACCAGCGCGCGATCGGTCGCGGGTTGGCCGGGATCGCCCACGCGCTCGCCGACCAGGTGATCGGCGCACGCTGACTACGCAATGCGCCGCTGGGGGATCAGCGCATGCGCGAGCAGGGCGGCGCTCCCCGCGAGCAGGGCGCCGTACAACACGGTCAGCACCAGCATGGCGACGCCCGAGGTCCCGACGATCGCGCCGAGCAGGTCGGCCACGCTGCCAATGCGCCCGCTGCGACTGCCGACGAGGAGCAGCGCGGTCCACGCCGCCGCACCAGCCAGCGTGGCCGCGAGCACGTTGCCCACGCGCGGGACGAGCATGGACCAGCCTGCGGCGACGATCGGGACGGCCCACCACCCCAGCAGGACGGTGGCGGCGGTGCAGAGCAGCGACTGCGCGAGCCAGGCACGAACAAAGGCGTTCATCGGGGGCGGGGCAGCAGGGTGAGCGATGCCCGGTGATGGGGCGCTGTCAGGGCCGACGGCGTGGCGGGCGTCCGGAGCGAGTCAAGCCCGCCGGTGCGCCAGCGTTCGAGCCGGTCGCGGTAGAAGGGGCTGACGGGGTTCGCGGACTGCCCGCCGGGGTAGATCCCGAAGCCGACGACCTCCGGGCCGAGCTCCGCGACCAGCCGCCAGCTCGCCCCGTGGACGCCGTTCCCCGAGCTTGGATTCAACGACTCGCGACCGCCTTGCACCGGCAGGCCAAGGGCGGAGAGCGCCGGGATGCGCAGGGGATGCCAGATGTTCGCCACGCGGATTCCCTCCCAGCGCCACCCCCCGTCCTCCATGGGGCCGCGGTCGGCCTCGAGCGCGGCGAGGCCGGTGCGCATGGCCGTGGCGACGATGCTGTCGCGTGACTCGCGCTGCGGTGTGGCCGCGCGGTCCCACCAGATGCTGCCGGGGTCGTCGAGCAGGGCGACGAGGACATGCTCGGGCGGCAGCGCGAGGAAGCGCGTTGGCACGGTCGACGCATCCCCGTCCGCCGGGTCCACCGCGAGCTCGTCCCAGAGCAGTCGTCCCAGGTCGCGCAGGATGGCTTCGAACAGCGCCGCGCGGGTGTTGTCGGGGGTGAAGCGGCGGTCCCACTCGTCGAGCAGGGCCACCGCGCGCGCGAGCGCGGAGTCGCCCGCGCCTGCCGCCATGACCGCGCGACTCGCGCGCAGCAGTCGTGGGACCAGCGTGTCGGCGCGGGCATTGCCGGGGTCGGTCTGGTAGGCGCGCATGGCGTCCACCGTGACCCGGTCGTTGCGCCGCAGCAGCGCGTTGATGTGCAGGGCGCGCCACGGGGCCGGCCAGTCGCTGCCGAGGTACGCCGGCAGGTCGGCAGGGTGCGCCGGCTGCTGATTGGCCGACGCGAGGAATCCCTGGGCCGGGTTGATGGACTGGGGGGCTCCGCTGGGCGTGATGTACCCCGTCCAGTCGCTGGCGCGGGTGGACCCGTCGAAGAAACGATCGCCGCGCGCGCCGTCGGGGCGCACGGGGTACCGCCCGGTGGAGCGGATGCCGATGCTGCCGGCGCGGTCGGCGACGATGAAGTTCTGCGCCGGCGACCAGTGGTCGGTCATGGCCGCGAAGTAGTGCTCGACGCTCGTGGCACGCGAGGCGGTGAGGAACCCCGCGAGGTCCGCCGACGGTTCGAGGACCAGCCACCGCCGGGAGACCCAGTCCTCGCCGGCGGACAGCAAGGGGCCGCGGTGCGTGTAGCGCAGCGTATCCTGCGCCAGCACGCGCCCCGCGGGATCGCGATACGCGGCCGCCGCGATGACGAGGGGTTCCCACGTGCCATCGAGCCGGTACTGCGTCGGGGCGGCGGGATCGTCGACGACTTCGACGTAGTAGTCCGCGACGTCGGCGCCGACGTTGGTCGCCCCCCACGCGATGTGCCGGTTCATCCCGAGGATGAGCCCGGGCGCGCCCGGGAACGTGACGCCGTAGCTGTCCAGCGTGTCCGGGACGACGAGATGGACTTCGTACCAGATGGAGGGCAGCGACAGTTCGAGGTGCGGGTCATTGGCCAGCAGCGCGAAGCCCGTGGCTGATCGTGCAGGGGCGACCGCCCAGTTGTTGCTCCCCAGCACGCCGTCGTGCTCGACGCGCAGTGCGGCGAGCTGAGGCGCGAGGGCACGCGCCGTCCGCGCGATCCGGGCGGCGGCAGGGTCGGGACGCGGGGGTGGGATGACCGCAGTGCGCCGCGGCGTCCCCGCGCGCGTCGTCGGCTGGATCGGCTCCTGCATCCACGCGTCCTGTGGAAAGAGCGCGTCCACGGCCGCACGCCCGATCCGGGCTTCCAGCGGCGCACGCGTGAGCTCGAAGTCGGACCACGCCAGGGTGAGGCCCATGCGCACGAGCAGCAGCATGGTGTGTTCGGCGTGCCAGCGCTGCGGCTGGCGTCCGAGGAGCCGGTACTCCAACGGCAGGTCCGCCGGTTTGAGCTGGTCGAGATAGGCGTTGACGCCCTCCGCGTACGCCTCGAGCGACGCCATGGCGTCGGCGTCGCGCTGTGCCGCCTCGAACTTGCGGCGTGCGCCCCATGGCAGCCCGTTGCGGCGCGTGGTGCGGTCGACCTCGAGGGCGCGGGCGCCGACCAGCTCAGTGAGTGTGCCGGCGGCGGCGCGGGTCTGGAGCTCGAGCTGGAAGAGCCGGTCACGGGCGACGACGTAGCCCTGGGCGCGCATCGCGTCGAGCAGGGTGGTCGCGAAGATGTGCGGCACGCCGCGATCGTCATACCGCACGTCGACGGGGGCCGACAGCGTGGGAATGCGGACCTCGTGCGCCGACGGGTGCTCCGCGGTGCGCGCGAGGGCCCACGCGCCGTGGTGCGGGTCCAGGAGCAGCCCCAGGGGGGGCAGGGGGCCGGTTGGCCGGGCTCCCACCGCGAGCGCGGCCCCGAGGAGGAGGGCGCCGAGTGCGCCGGAGACGACGCGGTACGCAGGACGAGAGGTCGGAGTCACGGGTCGAGTGGTCCGTGTCGCTGGGTGAGCACAGTGTCCGAGCGAAGTGACACGACCGTGTCCTCCCCGCGAGACAGTCCCGGATGTGCGTTGGCGTGAAGTAGTTGTGGCACAAGAAGTTAGGTGGGATGGCAGGCCTGGCGCAAACCCTGCGTACGATCACGAGTGAAGGAGCGAACGATCCATCCCTTCCGGACCTGGAGTTTCCGATGCGCATGACACCCACCCCGCGACGCCTCGCCGTCGTCCTCCTGCTTCCACTGGTTGCTGCAGCGTGCGGGATCACCCGCGTGCAGCGGATCGACACGGAGTCCGTGACGGACCTCTCCGGTCGGTGGAACGATGCGGATTCGCGCCTGGTCGCGAACGCGCTGATCGAGCAGTCGCTGTCGGGCAGTTGGACCTCCGTGAACACGGGCGGAAACTCGCCCGCCGTGATCGTCGGCGAGTTCCGGAACCGCACGCTGGAGCACATTCCCGTGACGACCTTCACCCGCGACCTGGAGCGGGCGCTGGTGTCGTCGAGCGCGGTGCGCGTGGTCGCGAGTCAGCAGGAGCGCAGCGAGGTGCGGGACGAGCGCATGGACCAGCAGCAGTACGCCGCGCCGGAGACGCGCGCCCGCCTCGGGCGGGAGCTGGGCGCCCGCTACATGCTGCAAGGCGACGTGCAGGCGATCGAGGACGCCGCCGGCCGCGAGAAGATCGTGTTCTACCAGGTGGATGCCACGTTGATCGACCTCGAGACCAATGCGAAGGTCTGGGCCGGTCAGCACAAGATCAAGAAGTACATCCAGCGTCGCCGGATCACCGGCTAAGGAGCGAGACCACCATGTTGCGTCCGACGATCTTCATTGCCACCGTGTCGGTGATGGCGTGCGCGCCGTACCCGCAGCGCATCAATCAGCAGACGGTCCTGGCCAACAACGACGCGGTCGAGGCCGTGCGGGTCTCCACCGCGACGGTGCCGGCCGGCGTCGCCGAACGGAGCGAGTCGCCCGCGTACGCGGATGCCGCGAGCGAAGGGCGCGCCCTGCTCGCGCAGGGCGATGCGCTGGTCGGGTTCGGGAAATTCGACGACGCCCTGGACCGGTACAACCGCGCCGGGCTGCTGCTGCCGACGGAACCGCTGATCGACTTCAAGGTCGCCCGGTTGCTGGACCTGCAAATGCAGCCGCGCGAGGCCTCGATGCGCTACCAGCGCTTCCTGCAGCAGCTCGACCTGGAGCGGATCCGCGTGCAGGGCGAGGCGTCCGCAGCGCTGGCCGAGGCCATCGCGCTGGCGCAGCAACGCCTGGTCGTGCTCGACAAGCGCTGAGGCCGGAGGATGCGCGCCCGGGCGGTGGTGCTGGCGGGCTGTGTGCTCGGGGCCGTGGGCTGTGCCCCGGGCGCGCTGCGCTTCGACGCGGGCGGCCCCGATGGCACGGGGGCGCGCGTGCAGGCCATCCGGGCGGCGTTCCTGCGGGGCGACGGGGCAGCGGCGGTCGCCCGCGTCTCGGAGAAGGACGCGGGCGGCGGGGACCACCTGCTGCGCCTGCTGGAGCGCGGGCAGGTGGCGCTGGATGCCGGTGATCCCGCGCGGGCGGCACGGGCGTTCGACGACGCGTACTGGATGACCGCCGCGCGTGCCGCCACGATGTCGGCGTCCAACGGTGCGGCCGCCCTGTTGAGCAGCGACCGCGCGCTGCCATACCTGCCGGGGACCACCGAGCGCGCGATGACGCATTACTACGGCGCACGTGCGTGGGTGGCGTTGGGGAATGCCCGCGAGGCGAGCGTCGAGGCCCGACGCCTGTCGGCCCTGCTGGCGCGCGTGGCGGGCACGGACGACGCCCTGCCCGCCGCACTGACGGCGACCTTCCACGAGGTTGCCTCGGCGATCTTCGCCGCCGCCGGTGACGGCAGCGATGCCGATGTGTCGGCGCGCCTGGCGGCACGCGCACGGGGCGACGGTGCTGCGGAGCCCCCGGCGCTCTGTGCAGGCTGCGGGACCGTGGTGGTGCTCGCCGAGCGGGGACTGGTGAGCCAGCGTGGCGCGCGCGGACTGGGCGTGGCGATCGCCGACGGGGACCTGCGCGGCCTGGCCTCCGTGCGGGACGATGCGTCAGGGCTCGCCTCCGTGCTGGCGGCGGTCGACCGCTCGGCGCGACCGCGCGCCTGCGCGTGGAACGCGCGGGCCACCTGCGGGTGGGACCGGCGCGAGTTCGCCGGGGGCGTCACCATCATCAACGTGTCGTGGCCGGAGCTGCGCCCACCGCATCGTCCGTCGTGGCCGATGACGCTGAGCGTGGGGGAGCACCTGGCCGTGCTGCCGCGCGGGGCGAGCGTGAGCGATGGCGTCGCGGGGGACTTCGCGCAGGGGGACCGGGGGCGTCTGGCACGTCTCGTCGCCCGCACGGCGGTCCGCCAGACCCTGGCCCACGCCGGCAGCCAGGCGATCCGGTCGTCGCGACGCCAGAGCGGCAAGCAGAAGGACGTGGCGCGTGCGGCGGGTGCCGTGGCGGTGATCGCGGCGGGCGCGAGCACGCTGGCGGAGCGCGCGGACACGCGGTCCTGGGCGCTGCTGCCGGACGAGCTCGTGGTGCACCGGATCGCCGTGCCTGCCGGGGAGTACGTTCTGCGTCGCGGGGCCGCCACGGGACGGCTGCTGGGCACGGTGCGGGTCGACGCGGGCGCGACGGTCATCGTGTCGGACCGCGAGTGGGACCTGGCGGCCACCGCGACACAGCTTGCCCACGCGGAGCGCGCGCCCTAGCATAGGGCCATGCTTGCCCCGTTCGCACTCGTCCTGCAGCTCTCGGTGTTCGCGCCGCCGCCCGTCGACGCCCGATTCCCGACCCCGCTGGATCTGATGCGCGAGGAGGTCGGCGCGGGCGTCAAACGGTTCGAGCAATTGTGGCGCGCGTCCTGGGAAGCCTCGCTGATCGCGCGCTCCGCCACGGCGCCACTGACGAACCGGCAGGTCCGCCTTCAGCACTGTCACGCACAGATCGCCACGACGACCGCGCGGGACAACCCCTACCTGCTGGACAACGCCATGCTCGTCCGCAGCGTGCAGGAGGGGCACTTTCGCTGCCCCTCGTGGCTCTCGGGGCCGCTGGGATTCCGGGTGGACGAGTCGCTCGACTACGACGCGATGCTCACGCCGGAGCATCGTGAGCGGGCGCGGGCCAATCGCGCCACGCTGATGGACGCGATCGACGTGGCGCGCGCCCGCTGGCCGGAGGACGCGGCGATGTTCGCCCTGCAGCTGCGGCTCGCGATGGACCACGGGGATCGCGCACGGGCCGAGACGATGGTCGCGCAGTGCCGCGTCGGGGCCGCCGTCTGTGCGCTGGCGGATGGGTTCGTCGCCGACGCGGCGGGCGACCTCGTGCGCGCCGAAGCCGCGTTCAGCGATCCCCGCATTCCGGCGGAGTGGTTCTGTGGCGATCGCGACCTGGTGATGGCCTTCGGGAGCGAAGAGGTCACGCGCTGGGACCGATTCGATTGCCACGCGAGACGTGCGTGGCTGGACACGCTCTGGTGGCTCGCGGATCCGTTCTGGAGCGAGTCCGGCAATCCGCGCCGCACCGCACATCTCGCCCGACGCGTGCACCTGGAGTTGCGTGGACTGGACCGCCGTGACGAGCGCTTTGTCTGGGATGAGATCGGGGGCGGCGACGCGCTGCGGAAAGCGATCCTGTGGTATGGGTGGCCGACGATATTCGGCGCGGGGGCCACCGGACCCGGATTCGGTGCGGGGGCCACCGGTGGTCGCTCCAGCCGGGTGTCGACGCCCCTGCTCGACCAGGGGCACACCGGGTACTTGTGGCTCTTTGGTTATAACGCGGCGACCCCCGAGATCTACACGACCCTCGAG
>CAYSFN010000124.1:6377-7082 GCA_964430045.1 uncultured Gemmatimonadaceae bacterium | reverse complement strand
GTCAGTGCGACCCCGGCCCCGGCCGCGTCGATCACGCTGACGCCGCCGGTGGCGACGGTCGAGCGCGGGGCGGTGCTGCAGTTGGAGGCGCGCGTGCTGGACATCCTCGGTGCCGAGGTCACGCGCCCCGTGTCGTGGATTTCGTCGGCCCCCGGGATCGCGAGCGTGTCCTCGACGGGACTGGTCACCGCGCTCAGCGCGGGCACCGCGACCATCACGTCCAGCCTCGACGCGACGTCGGCGGCCGCGTTCGTGACGGTGACCTTGCCGCAGGCCGAAGGTGATCCGGTCCTGCACAGCATCGCCCCGTCCATCCTCGTGCCGGGCGCGACGATGGTGATCACCGGCGTCGATCTCGTGGACTCGATCAACGCCAACGAAGTGCGGGTCAATGGCGTGCCGGCCGTGATCACCACGGCGACCCCGACGTTGGTCACGGCGGTGGTCCCGGTGGCGACGACCGGCTGTCAGCCCACGCGCGCGGTACAGGTCCAGTTGTCCCGCGGGGATCGTGCCACCTCGCGGGAGCATCCGTACCAGACGGTGCCGCAGCGCGAGCTGGCCGTCGGTGAATCCCTCGTGCTCACGTCGGCCGCCGCAAGCAATTGTCTGGAACTCCCGGCCGCCGGGCGTCGGTATCTCGTCAGCATCTTCAACGCGGGCACGGTGAACGTGCCGGCGGCGAGCACGAACACGGTCGCGACG
>CAYSFN010000124.1:0-6367 GCA_964430045.1 uncultured Gemmatimonadaceae bacterium | reverse complement strand
GTCGACCCCGGCCGCCCGGCTGCGCGGCACGGCCGGCATCGTCAGCGTCCCGGCGGCCCCGTTCGCGGCTCCCGCGGCGGGCGCGTTCGATGCTCCCCGGGAGCGTGCCGCCCGCCCGCGCGTGGCGGCGCCGTCCACCGTGGCAGGTGCCCTGCAGGCCGCCACCCTCGAGGCGCACACGCGCGTCACCGAGGCGAACCGGGCGATCCTGGCGCAGACGCCGGGACCGACGCCGGGCGCGGAACCCATGTTCGCCCGCGCGGCGATCGCGGCGCAGACACCGGTCGGCACGATCGTGCCCATGCGCATCCCGAACGTCGGCGGCTTCCTCAGCGGCGGCGTGGATTTCTGCCAGAGCCACTTCCCGATCCACGCACGGGTGGTGTACAACGGGACGCGGGCCATCGTCGTCGAGGACACGGCCACGGTGTTCGACGGGGAAGCGACGCTGGTGGGGCAGAGCGACGCGGTGTACCGGGCCATCGGGCAGGAGTTCGACACGACGATGTTCGACATCGTGTCGCAGCACTTCGGATCGCCGCTGCGCATGGACGACCAGTTGGACGGCAACGGGAAGGTGATCATCCTGCTCTCGCCGCGGGTCAACTCCTTCAGCGGGCTCTCGGCGTTCGTGGTCAGTTGCGACTTCTTCCCGACGTCGACCTTCCCGTCGAGCAATCGCGGCGAGGTGTTCTACTCCGTCGTGCCGACCGTCGCCGGCAATGGCACCGGACCGGGCACGCGCGCCTACTGGCACTGGACCACCCGCTCGACCATCGTCCACGAGACCAAGCATATCGCCGCGTACGCGAACCGCATTCGCGACTTCGGGGGCGCGAGCGCGCTCGAGGACGGGTGGCTCGAGGAAGGGACGGCGCGCGTGGCGGAGGAGCTCTACGCGCGTCGCGTCGCGTACGACAATCTCGCCGCGAAGTCCAATGCGACCTACGCCGCGACGATGTTCTGCGACGTGCGTCCGCAGGGACAGGGCGGCGGACCGCACTGCGCGGGCAAGCCGTACGGGATGTACCGGCACTACGGGCAGCAGGGACTCTACGACTTTCTCAGCGCGCCCGACCTGCGCTCCCCGCTCGGCCCGCGTCTCGGCACGACGGATGCCACGTGGTACGCCTCCTCGTGGTCGTTGATCCGCTGGGCGTTGGATGTCCACGACCTCCCCGAGGCGGCCACGCTGACCAGCCTGGTGCGCACGAGTCAGAAGGGCGTGTCCAACCTCACCGCACGGATCGGACGGTCCTGGGAGGAACTCATCGGCGAATGGTCGCTGACGATGTACCTCGACGATCTCCCGGGGTTCTCCCCGACCTCCGCCCGCTTGACCTTCCCCTCGTGGAACCTGGGATCCGTGTTCGCAGGGATGCGCGCCGACTTCCCGACCACCTATACGCGCTCGTACCCGCTGGAGCCGCGCCCCGTCTCGTTCGGCGGCTTCGAGATCAGCGTCCCCGCGATCGGGGCGGGCTCGTTCACGATGGTGGACCTGAGCGGCGGCACGGCGTCGCGGCAGTTGCTCGAACTGGTCGCGACGTCCGGCGGCACCCCCCCGGCGACGCTGCGCGTCGCCATCGCCCGCATCCAGTAGCAGCAGGGCGCCGCCCGCACGCGCCAGGCACGGCGCGTGCCGCTACTCGCGCAGGGCCTCCATCGCCGTCACGCGGAACACGTCGCGGCTGGTGAGGAAGCCGATGATCAGCGCCATCGACGCCATCAGGGTCGCGATGCCGAGCGCCGCGAGGGGTGCTGCGGCGAACGGCAGCTTGAACACCCAGCGCAGCAGCGCCCACGCGCCGCCGAACGACAACAGCATTCCGGCGAGCGCGCCCAGCACGCCCAGCGCCGCGTACTCGCTGAGCAGGATCCGCCCCACCTGCAGGCGGCTCGCGCCGAGGGCCTTGAGCAGCACACTCTCGCGCAGGCGGTCGCGGCGCGTCGCCGCGACCGCACTGAACAGCACGGGAATGCCCATCGCGAACGAGAACACCGCGAGAAAGCGCACCGCGCTCGACACCCGCTGGACGATCTGCGCGACCGTCCCCCGGATCAGCGTCAGATCGATGCTCGACACATTGGGGTAGCGCGCCACGGCATGGCGCTGCAGCCGGGCCACCAGCGTGTCCGTCGCGACCGCCGCGAGCACGACGTGCTGCTGGGGCGCGCTCCGCAGGGCCGCCGTGGGGAACACGGCGAAGAAGTTGGGTTCGAAGCGCCCCCACTCGACCTCCCGCACGCTGGTCAGGCGCGTGCGGACGGCAACCCCCTGCACATCCCAGACCACCTCGTCGCCGAGGGCCAGACGGAGGTTCTCGGCGACCTCGCGTTCCAGGGACAGCGGGTACACGTCGGCCTCGTCGCCGACCGCCGTGGTCCACGTGCCGCTGACCACGCGTTCGGTCGCGACGACCGTGTCGCGATAGGTGGAGCGGTACTCGCGTCGCAGCGCCCAGTAGTTCGGCGGCAACCCCACCGAGCGGGCGTACTCGGCCGCCGCCACGCCCTTCAGGTCACGGATCCGCATCGTGACGATCGGGACCGTCTGCAGCACCGTCGCGCCCGCGTCACGCACGAGGGTCGCGACCCCGTCGCGCTGGTCGTCCTGCACGTCGAAGAACAGCACGTTGCCCCGCGACGTGGCGAGCGTCGCGTCGAACTGCCGGAGCAGGTTCGCCTGCACCAGGATCAACGTGCTCACGAGGAACGCGCCGAAGCCGAGGGCGATCACCACCGACGTCGTCTGATTCGCGGGGCGGTGCAGGTTCGCGATCCCCTGGCGCACCACGTAGGGCCACGGTCCGCGCGAGACGCGGCGCGCGACCACGACCATCAGCCCCGCGCTCGCCGCCAGCGCGGCCAGACTGACGGCGATGCCGACCGTGAACCAGAACCCCTCCTCGATGGTGTCGGCCCGCGCGACCGCCAGCGCGACGACGGACAGGGCGAGTGCCGCGGTCACGGCCCACGACGCGGGGTCGCTGCGCCGGGCCGCGCCGATCAGGGCCGCGTCGCGCCGCAGGGTCGCGAGCGGCGACACCCGCCGCAGCGCGAGCAGCGGGCGCAGTGCGAACACCAGCGCGACCCAGACGCCCAGCCCGATCCCCGACGCGATCGCAGCGGGTTCGATCGTGATGGCGACGTCCACCGGCAGGAACTCCCCGAGGATCGATGGCAGCGCGTACTGGATCGCGACGCCGAGCATGGCGCCGCCCGCCGCGCCCACGAAGCCCATGGCCGCGGCCTGCACGGCGTACACGAGGAGCACCTGCCACCCCGTGGCCCCGAGACAGCGGAGAATGGCCACCGTCTCCACCTTGCGCTGCACGAAGGCGTGCACGCCGCTGGCCACGCCGATGCCGCCGAGCAGGAGCGCGACCAGCCCCACCACCCCGATGAACTTCGAGAGTTGACTGATCCCGTCGGCCAGGTCGTTCTCGCGCTGCACCACCGTCTCGACGCGCACGCCGCTGGTACGGAAGCGCGGACGCAGCGGGGCGATCCAGCGGCCGGGCGCCGTGCCCTCCGGCAGCCGGATGACCGTCTCGAACTCGGCGCGGCTCCCGAAGGTCAGGAGTCGCGTCGAGTCCACCCAGCGCTCGGCGATGAAGACCCGCGGACCCACGGTCGCGGCCACGCCCGGGTCGCCGGGGATCTGCGTGATGACCCCCGCGATCTCGAAGCGCGCGTACCCCAGCGCGATCGAGTCGCCGACGGCCGCGTCGAGGGCGATCAGGACGGCCGGGTCCACCAGCGCCCGCGGCCCGTCGGCGAGGCCATCCCAGGCGCCGGGCGGGCGCGTGATCACGGCGCCATAGAGGGGAAAGCCGGGCGAGACGGCGCGGATCTGCGTCAGGCGGGTGTTGCCCGTACCGGGCATGGTGGCCATCGACGCGAAAGTTGTGATCTGCGCGACCGCGAGACCGGCGTCGCGCAGCGAGTCGAGGAGCGCGACGACGGGCGGGGCGTACTCCTGGCGGCTGGACAGCGCGACGTCGCCGCCGAGGATCGCGCGCGACTGCTCGCGCACGGCGCGGGTGGTGTTGGCGGCGAAGGAGTCGATCGCCACGAGCGCGGCGACGCCCAGCGCAATGCTGCTCATGTACAGGAGCAGCTTGCGGCGCGCCGTGCGGCTTTCGCGCCACGCCAGTCGGAGGAGGGCGAGCATGGCGCTTACCGCGCCTGCGTGGGACGATCCTCGACCAGGGCGCCGTCCCGGACCCGCAGCACGCGCTGCGTGCGCTCGGCGAGCAGGGCGTCGTGCGTCACCAGCACGATGGTCGTGCCCTCGTCCCGGTTCAGCTCGTCGAGCAGTGCGACGATCTTGTCGCCGGTCGCCCCGTCGAGGTTCCCGGTGGGCTCATCGGCGAAGAGCACCTTGGGGTGATTCGCGAAGGCGCGCGCGATCGCCACGCGCTGCTGCTCGCCGCCGGAGAGTTGCGTGGGGTAGTGGTCCAGGCGCGCGCCGAGCCCGACCCGTTCGAGCAGGCCCTGCGCGCGGGCGCCCGCGCCCCGGTCGCCACGCAGTTCGAGCGGCACTTGTACATTTTCAAGAGCCGTGAGCGTGGGGATGAGCTGGAAACTCTGGAACACGAAGCCGACCTTGTCCCCACGCACCTTGGCCCGGGTGTCCTCATCCAGGCGGTGCAGTGGCGCGCCGTCGAGGAGCACTTCACCGCTGGTCGGAGTATCCAGGCCGGCGAGCAGACCCAGGAGCGTCGTCTTGCCGCTTCCGGAGGGCCCGACGATCGCGACGAAGGCCCCGTCGGGGATTTCGAAGGACACATCGCGGAGCACCGTGAGCGGATGGGCGCCGGAGGTGAACGTTTTGGAGAGGGAGCGGGCTACGAGCATGCGACGCTGGATGATGGGAAGTGCGCTGGGCGCCGTGCTGGCGTGCGGCGGGGCATCGGACGGGTCGCCCGAGAGGCAGAGCGAAGCGGCCTCGACCCAGGCGGTGCCGCAAGTAAGCGAGTCGAACAGCGGCTCGGCAACCGCTGCGGCGCCGCAGGGGCGGGTGCTGATCGTGGGGACGAGCCTCACGGCCGGCCTCGGGGTGGAGCCGTCCGAGGCGTACCCGGCGGTGCTGCAGCGGCTGGCGGACTCCGCGGGGCTGCCCGTGGAGATCGTGAACGCGGGGCTCAGTGGCGAGACCTCGGCGGGCGCGCTGCGGCGGATGGACTGGCTGCTGCGGCAGCCGGTGGCCCTGCTGGTGATCGAGACGGGCGCCAACGACGGTCTGCGGGGCATCGATCCGAGCGCGACCGCGGCCAATCTGCGGGGGATCGTGGCGGCGGCGCGCGCCGCCGATGCGGGGCTGCCGATCGCGATCGTGTCGATGGAAGCGCCGCCGAACCTTGGCGCGGCGTACACGGACCGTTTTCGGCGCGTGTTTGGCGAGGTCGCCGCCGAATCCGGGGCGACGCTGCTGCCGTTCCTGCTGCTGGAGGTCGCCGGGCGCGCCGAGCTGAATCAGTCCGACGGCATCCACCCGACGGCGGAGGGTGCCGCGCTGGCGGCGCGCACGCTGTGGCCGGCGCTGGAGCCCTTGCTGCGGCAGGTGGTCGGCTCGCGGTGATCGGTCTTGCGGCAATGTTGACCGGGGCGGTCGTTGGGGGTAACTTTACAGGCTACGCATTGATTTTGTTGACTTAATTCAGGCAGACACCCATGGCGTTTCCGGCGACGCAGATCCGACGGGGCATGGTGATCGTGTGGGAAGGCGATCCGTGCCGAATCATCGAATTCCGGCATCACACGCCGGGGAATCTCCGCGCGATGGTGCAGGCGAAGCTGAAGAATCTCCGGTCGGGGAACAACTTCGAGCATCGGTTCCGTGCCGACGACGCCATCGAGAAGGCGAACATGGAGACGCACGAGCTGGAGTTCCTGTATCAGGGAGGTGACACGTATCACTTCATGAACACGGAGAACTACGACCAGCTCGAGATGGACACCGACGCCCTGGGCGACACGGCGCAGTGGATGCAGCCGGGGCTGAAGATCCTCGCGGAGTACTACAACGGTCGCGCGATCGGCATCCAGTTGCCGGAGCGTCTGGTGCTGGAGATCGTGGACACGGCGCCAGTGATGAAGACGGCGACCAAGACGGCGTCGGCCAAGCCGGCGACGCTGGAGAATGGCGTGACGGTGAATGTGCCGGAGTTCATCGCGACGGGGGAGCGCGTGCGGGTGAACCCCAACACCGGTGAGTATCTGGAGCGCGCCAAGGCGGACGATTGAATGGCGCGTCCCCCCCGTTGAACACGGCGGGACAACGCATTAGTTTGGAACGTCTGGGGGCGAAAGCGCTCGTTTGGTGACTGTAGCTCAATTGGTTAGAGCACCGGATTGTGGT
>CAYSFN010000123.1:0-7118 GCA_964430045.1 uncultured Gemmatimonadaceae bacterium | reverse complement strand
GTTCGACGACATGGAGCCGTTGGCCAGCACGAAGCCCGCCACGCCAGCGGGGGCCAGGTGATGCACGATGTGCTGCACCCACGCGAAGTTCGCATTGCCCGCCGGGGGCGCGCCGTACTGCCACCGCGGGTCGTCGCGCAGACGCTCGCCACCCCAGTCCGAAATGTTGAACGGCGGGTTGGCGAGAATGAAGTCGGCCTTGAGGTCGGGGTGGCGGTCGTTGTGGAAGGTGTCGCCGTGCGCGATCTGACCGTCGATCCCGCGAATGGCCAGGTTCATCCGGGCCAGCCGCCAGGTGGTGTAGTTGGATTCCTGCCCGTAGATGGAGATGTCAGCCTTCGCCGCACCGCCGTTGCCATTGCCCCTGGCGTGCGCGCGAATGAACTCCACCGACTGCACGAACATTCCCGATGACCCGCAGCAGGGGTCGTACACGCGCCCCCGGTACGGCTCGATCATCTCGACCAGCAGCTTGACCACGCAGCGCGGCGTGTAGAACTCGCCCCCCTTCTTGCCCTCGGCGCTGGCGAACTGCGACAGGAAGTACTCGTACACACGGCCGAGCACGTCGCGCGCGCGGCTCTCCTCGTCGCCCACCCGGATGTTGCTGATCAGGTCGATGAGCTGGCCCAGCCGCTGCTTGTCGAGCGCGGGGCGCGCATAGTCCTTGGGGAGCACCCCCTTGAGCGCCGGGTTGTCGCGCTCGATCCCCTCCATCGCGTCGTCCACGAGCTGGCCGATCGTGCTCTGCCGGGCCTGCGCCTTCAGGTGCGCCCACCGCGCCTCGGGCGGAACCCAGAACACGTTGTGTGCCCGGTACTCGTCCGGATCCTCGGGGTCGGCGCCTTGCGTCCGTTCCGCCAGCAGCGCCGCGTGGCGCTCCTCGAACGCATCGGAGATGTACTTGAGGAAGAGCAGGCCGAGGCACACGTGCTTGTACTCGCCCGCGTCCATGCTCCCGCGCAGGGCGTCGGCCATCTGCCAGAGCTGGGCTTCGTAGCCCACGGTTGCATTGGCGCCTTTCGATGCCGGCTTGGTTTTCGCAACTTTGGCCACCCGTACTTCTCCTCTTCAATTCAGGATTCCGGGAACCCCTGTGTGTCCCCGGCTTGCCCGCATCCACACCTACGCCAGCGAGCCCGTGAACAACGCCACATACGACTCATACCGGTACCGCCGGTTGCGCGCATACCCGGTGATCTCCTGAAGCACGCCGGCGTCCTCGAGCCGCGACACCAGCGTGTTGGCGGCCGCATACGACGTTCCGGTGAGCTGCTGCACGTCGGCGACCGACACGATCGGCCGATCGAACAGCGACTCCAGCACCCGGTGCCCGTTTCCGGCTGCGCGGCCCAAGGTCCGCGTGATGGCTGCGCGGTGCTCCTCGCGCAGTTGCAGGATCCGGCGCGCTGTCTCGGCGGCCTCCCCGGCCACCTCGATCACCCCGCGCAGGAAGAACTCCAGCCACGCCTCCCACGCCCCACGGTCACGAACGCCCTGCAGATGATCGTAGTACGCCTGCCGGTGCTGCTTGAAGTAATTGGAGAGATACAGCACGGGCTTGTGAAGGATGCCCGACTCCGTCAACAGAAAGGTGATGAGCAACCGACCCACCCGCCCGTTCCCGTCGAGGAACGGGTGGATGGTCTCGAACTGCACATGGGCGAGCGCGATCTTCACGAGCGGTGGCAGATCGTCGTTGCAGTGCAGAAACTGCTCGAGTTCGCCCAGTGCGGCGGGCACCATATGGTGCGGCGGCGGCACGAACGACGCCGTCGCGAGCGTCGAGCCCGCCGGACCGATCCAGTTCTGACTCGTACGCAGCGCACCGGGCTGCAGACGTCCGCCACGGACACCATGCAGCAACTTGGCGTGGATCTCGCGAATCAGCCGGACCGACACCGGCAACCCGGGAAGCCGCTCCAGACCATGGTTCATCGCCCGCACGTAGTTGATGACCTCGTCCACGTCGCGCGGTACGTCGCGGTCGAGCATCTGCGCTTCGGCCGCCAGCAGGTCCGTCAGGGAGCTCTGCGTTCCCTCGATCTGACTCGAGAGCACCGCCTCCTTGCGGACATACATGAACACGAACAGGTCGGCGTTCGGCAGCGTCAGCACCGAACCGTCGAGCCGCCCCAGGGCTCGGTCGGCCGCGGAGAGAAGCGCCGGCAGCCGGTCGGCGAGCGCGACCGCCGGTTCGGGCGGCAACGGGGCCGGCACGAAGGCGCGGTAGCCGGTGGGCTGGCTGATGTAGCGACCGGCCCTGGTTGAAGCGGAGGCATTCTGGTGCATGGTCTGACTACACTATAACATGAGCGATCAATCTCTCCATATTATACTTTCAAATTATCATGGAGACAACTGGGCGCCCTTGTTATAGCCATGAAGGAGTGAGCACTGGGGGAACCACCCGGAGACACACTACTTCCCACTCACCACCCGCTCCACCGCCTCCCCCAGAAACGCGCGCCGCTCGTCCGATGACCGCAGAATGACCACAATCCCGCTCTCGCGTGCCACCAGGCGCCACGTCCCCTCGGCGCCCAGCTCGTAGCGCAACCACGACTCGCCATAGCCGAGCTCCTGCGTACTGCGCGGGAGCCGGCCCACTGTGGCCACGAACTGATCGATGCGCTCGGCCGCGAGGTAGGTGCCATACCGCAGCTCCGCTTCGATCCGGTCCGGCGTGCGCGGCGGCGGGCCGTCCTGCCGCTGCGTCTGCAGGCCCCACCACGCACCCGCGACGATCACCCCAAGCACCACCACGTACACGGCGAAGCGCATTGGCCCACGACGCTTCTCGGCCGCGATGCGCTCCTCGACTTCGACCCGCTCGTGCTCGATGGTGTCCAGTGCGGCGCGGATCAACTCCGCCTCGGACGGCTCGTCACCGGGCGGTCCGGGGCTGCGGCGGGGTGTCATGTCAGCGACGCACGGCGCAAGGCGGCCCGGACGCGGACGATCAGGCGCTCCGGATCGATGGGCTTGCTCAGATAGTCGTCGGCGCCCTCCTCCATCAGGGTCAGCTCGTGCTCACGGTCGTCCGATCCGGTCAGGATGATGATCGGCAGCCGACGCGTGCGTGGTTCGCTGCGCAGCTTGCGCACCACGGCCTCCCCGCCGAGACCCGGCATCTCCAGGTCCAGCAGCAGCAGGTTCGGCAAGCGCTCCGCCGTCGCGAGGTACTCCAGGGCCTCCAGACCGTCCGTGGCTTCGTGCACCTCCATCTCATAACCGGTCAGGATCACGCTCGCCGTGATGCGGCTCACCGGGTCGTCGTCGACGAGCAGGACCAGCGGGGGCCGCGCGCCTGGCGCAGCGGATGCGCTGGCCGGCACGGCGGCCGTAGGAGGCGAGCCCGGCACCGCAGCACGCGTTCGCGTCGCGGCAGGCTTCGCCGGCGCCGCCTCGACCGGCTTGGACTGCGCATCGAACATCGGGTCCGGAATACCGATCACCCGCTCGACCTCGTTCAACGTCGTGCGACCCTCGCGCACGGCGTCGAGGGCGACTTCGTGCAGCAGGCGCATCCCCTCGCCGCGCGCCATCTGCAGCACCGCCGGCACCGGCGCGCCCTCGGCGATGGCCTTCTCGATCGTCTCGCTCACGACCAGCACTTCGGGCACCGCCAGGCGGCCGTGATACCCGGTCCCCGAGCAGTGATCGCAGCCGACGGCGCGACGCACAGGCGCCACGCCGGAGTACGCCAGCAGGCGGTCCTCCTCGGGCGTGTTCGGCCCCGTCGCGGCCACCGAGCACTTGGAGCACAGCCCCCGCAGCAGGCGCTGTGCAACCACGCCGCGCAGCGCGTCACCCACGGTCCCCGGCTCCAGCCCAAGGTCGAGCAGGCGCTGCAGCACGCCCACCGCGTCGTTGGTGTGCAAAGTGGTCAGCACCAGGTGCCCCGTGAGCGCCGCGTGCGCGGCGGTCTGCGCCGTCTCGGCGTCGCGCACCTCGCCCACGAGGATCACGTCCGGGTCCTGACGCAGCACCGCACGCAGGGCGCCGGCGAAGGTCACGCCGCGCTTGGTCTCGACCTGGATCTGCGTGATCCCCGCCAGGTCGTACTCGACCGGATCCTCGATCGTCACGACGTTGACCGCGCCCGAGGCGATCTCGCGCACCGCGCTGTACAGCGTCGTCGTCTTGCCCGAGCCGGTGGGACCCGTGACCACGACGATGCCGTCGCGCTGCCGCAGCAGGGTCCGGATCCGGCGGAACTCGGCGGCCGGGAATCCGATCGCCTCCAGCGACTTGCTCTCGCCGCTGTCGAGGATCCGGATCACGGCCTTCTCCGCGTCGCGCGTCGGCACGGTCGAGAGCCGCAGGTCGATCGACTTGTCGTTGAAGATGATGCGCGCGCGCCCATCCTGCGGACGCATGCGGTCGGCAATGTCGAGCTGGCCGAGGATCTTGATGCGCGACACCACGCGGCTCAGCACGGGCATCGGCAGCTTGAGGTAGTCCTGCATCACGCCGTCGATGCGGTACCGCACCAGCCCTTCGAGACGACCGGGCTCGATGTGGATGTCGGACGAGCGGCGCTTCACGCCGTCGCTGATGATGAGGTTCACCAGGTTCACGATCGGCGGCGCGTCCACGTCCGACACATCGACCGCCGCGTCCCGGTCGGCGTCCGCCTCCGTGACCAGCCCCTCGGCAACCCGGTAGGCCGCCGACAAGCGCAGCGCCGCTTCGCTGGGCGGCGCGTAGCTGGACTCGATCGCGCTGCGGATGGAGGTCGGCGACGCCAGCTCGAACCGGATCGCACGACCGCAGGCGAACTGCAGCTCCTGCTCTGCGTCGAGGTTGAACGGATCACTCGTCGCCACGCCCAGCAGCTTGGCCGTCTCGCGAATGGGGAACACCAGGTGCTTGCGCGCCAGTCGCTCGGGGATCAGGCGCGTGGCGTGGGGCTCGACCTGATCCCACTTGGCGAGCCCGATACGCAAGGTGTCCGCCGCACGGGCCAGGACTTCGCTCTCGGGGATGCCGCACGCGACCACGATGGTGGCGAGCGCCTCGTCCATCGAGGTGCCCAGCGGGAGCGCCAGCGTGTCCGCGCTCGGCCAGCCGTTGGCGCGAGCCACCGCCACGAGCCAGTGCTGGCCGTGCGATCTCGTCGGCGAAATGGTCATTGGCGTCTGTAGTCCAGGGTGGGTCAACCCATCAGGCGCGCGACAACGGAGGAGGCCCCGGCCTCTCCCGCGATCGCACGGTAGGGCAAGCTACCTCCGAAACGCGCCAGGCCGCGAGGGGCACCCGGAACCACCACCCGCCATATTCCACGGGTCGGCGGGTGGGGAGCCCGTCGAGGGCCGCGCGCGTTCATCCTGGGCAGCATCGCCGAACCCTCTCCGTGGTGGTCCCGTGGACTTCTCGAACATTGCCGGACAACTCTCGTCGAGCCCCACGACCGCCATCCCGCTGGTGTTCCTGGCGGGCGTGCTGACCTCGCTCACGCCCTGCATCTACCCGATGATCCCCATCACCGCGGCGATCGTCGGCGGGACGACGGTCGGCGAGCAGCGGGCGCCGCGCCGCCGCACGGTCCTGCTCACGCTGGCCTACGTGATCGGTCTCTCGCTCACCTACTCCCTGCTCGGGCTGTTCGCCGGCATGACGGGGACGATCTTCGGGGCCGTGAGCACCAACCCCTGGCTGTACTTCGCGATGGCCAACCTGCTGCTGCTGGCGGCGCTGGCGATGCTCGACGTGATCCCCGTCCGCGTCCCGTCGTTCGTGCTGCAGCGTGCCGCGAGCGCCGGCACCGGTGGGCGGGCCGGGGGGGCCTTTGTGATGGGGGCCATGAGCGGACTGGTCGCCGCCCCCTGCTCGGCCCCGGTGATGGCGGCCGTGCTGACATGGGTCGCCGGGACCAGGAGTGCGGTGCTGGGCTTCGTCTACCTGTTCGTGTTCTCGCTCGGGATGTGCACACTGCTGGTGGTGGTCGGGCTCTCGAGTGGTGCGGTGGCGCGGCTCCCGCGCGCCGGGCAGTGGATGCTCTGGGTCAAGCGCGTGTTCGCGCTGGTGATGATCGGGGTTGCCGAGTATTACCTGATCGAGATGGGCAAGCTGATCTTCTAAACCAAGTTCAGGACACCGGGATGGTGCGGTTCACGAAACACCGCCAGGGGGGAATGGCGAAGCGGGTCGGGCAGGCGAAGATTCCTGCCGGACCCGCTTGTGCAACTTGGTGGTGTGCTAGTTACCCACGCAGATGATGTCGTAGGTCTGGGCATTGCTGGCACCATGGCGCACAGTGATCTGTGTGCCCGAGACGTGTTGCACTGCAAAGTGCGACGGGCCGCTCTGGGCGAGAGCGGGGGCAGCATTCCCATTCAGGGTCGCGCTGCACGCATAGCTGGTTGCGTTCGTGAAGCCTGACGTGAAAGTGACCGTGGTGCCGTTGGCACCGTTAGCGACCGACAGGGCGGCTATCCGGATGATCTTGGGGCTGGAAAGAGGGGTGGCCGAATTGGACGGGTAGACAGGCACGCCAGGTCCTGTTGGTCCTTGGGCACCGGTCGGGCCTGCTGCCCCTGTGGGGCCAGCCGGGCCTTGGATCCCCTGGCTGCCCGTGGCACCTCTCTGGCCTGTCGAACCGGTCGCACCCTGCGAGCCCGTGGGGCCCTGACTGCCGGTGGCACCAGTCTGGCCCGTCGAACCGGTCGGCCCCATTGGACCAATGCCACCCGTAATGCCGGTCGCGCCAGTGCTTCCGGTCGAGCCAGTTGCTCCAGTCGAACCAGTTGCGCCGGTCGTACCAGTTGCCCCAGTCAGACCGGTAGAGCCAGTCACGCCCGTCGGACCCTGAAGGCCCTGTGACCCGGTCGCGCCAACTGCACCCGTGGCACCGGTGAGACCTGTCGCACCAGTCGAACCGGTCGGTCCCACCGGACCGGTGGCACCTGTGACGCCCGTCGCGCCCGTCGCGCCCGTTGGACCCTGAAGGCCCTGATCACCCTGCGAACCGGTCGCGCCAACCGCACCCGTGGCACCGGTGAGACCCGTCGCACCGGTCGCACCGGTCGCACCAGTCGTGCCTATCGGCCCTGTCGGCCCCACCGGGCCAATATCACCCGTGGCACCCGTCGCGCCCGTCGCGCCCGTCGCAC
>CAYSFN010000122.1:2454-7265 GCA_964430045.1 uncultured Gemmatimonadaceae bacterium | reverse complement strand
CCTGCCGCACCTGCTGCTCGGCCTGCATCGTCTGGATCTGCAGGTCGGGGTTGGACAATTCGAGCAGCAGCGCCCCCGTCTCCACGGGCTCACCCGACTCGGCCGCCAGGCGTTCGACGCGGGCGGAGGCTTGCGCCGTGATCCAGCGGATGTGCTCGGGGACGAGCGTTCCCGGCCCGCGCACTTCGCGCGTGACCGTCCCGCGCCGCACCGAATCCACGAGAATGCCGGCGCGTGCGACGCTCGGCGACGCCGGCTCGAGGCCGAGCACGAACGCGGTGATCACGACCACGGCGGCGATCCCGCCGCCAATGGCCACCTGACGCCCCCGGCGTTTCGGGGGCTCCCGGACAATATCCATCAATCGTGCCTCAGAGCGTTCATGGGGTCGACCCGTGCCGCGCGGCGCGCGGGGAAGTACGCCGAGGCAAGGGCGATCGTTCCGAGGAGCACCACCGCGAGCGCGAAGACGAGCGGGTCGTGCCCTTCAAGTTGATACAACAAGGACCGGGCCGCACGTCCCGCACCCAGCGCCGCCGCGATGCCGACCACCGCGCCGATCCCCGCCATGACGCCGACCTGCCGGACGATGAGCCCCTGCACCCGGCGCCCGTCGGCCCCGAGCGCCATCCGGACGCCGATCTCCCGGGTGCGTTGCGTGACCGTGTACGCGAGCACCCCGTACAGGCCGATCCCGGCCAGGAGCGTCGCCAGGGCCGCGAAGGTCGCCGAGAGGATGCTGATCATCCGGTCGAGGAAGACGTTGTCCCTGATCTGCTGCGGCATCGTCTTGAGGTTCTCGACCGGAACCGCCGGGTCGATCCGCTTCATCAGTTCGGGAATCGTCACCAGCATCTGCTCCGGGGGGAGCGACGTGCGCACGTAGAAGCTCATGGCGTCGATGCGCGAGTCCTGGCGCCACGGCGTGTAGAAGAGCGGCGGCACGGTGTCCTTCACGTCCGAGTATTTCATGTTCCTGATCAGGCCGACGATCTGGATGTTGAGCGAGTCGCCCGCCTGCCCGCCGCGCCCCATGAACTTCCCGACGGCATCGTTGCCAAGTCCGAACTTGGCGGCGAAGGTCTCGTTGACGACGGCGACCGGAGTGCTCCCCAGCCGGTCGGCCGTCGTGAATTCGCGTCCCGCGATCAGCGGAACGCCGAGCATCGCGAAGTATCCGGCGCTGACTTCGTTCAACCGGGCATTGGAGTCGACGTCCGGCCCCGACTCGAACCCCTGCACGCGCACGTCCGTCCCCCAGTTATTGCCGGCGAGGAGCGGGACGAGCGATGCGCCGACGCCCGTGACACCCGGGAGCGCCGCCAGTTCCTGTTCGAGACGCTCATAGAGGATCGCTCGGCGCGTGGTGTCGTATCCCGCCCGGCCGGGCGACAGGGTGAAGGTGACGACGTCGTTCACGCGGATGCCGAGGTCGGCGCGGCTCACGTTGACCAGGCTCTTGAGGAAGAGGCCGGCCGAAATGAGGAGGGCCATCGAGAGCGCGATCTGCACGGTCACGAGGGCGGCGCGAAACCGTGCCGCCGCGCGTCCGCCGGCGATCTGACCGGTCCCGGCGCGGATGACCGAGATCAGGTCGGTCCGGGTGGAATGCAGCGCGGGGAACAGGCCGAAGATGAGTCCGGTGCCGATCGAGAGGAGGCCGGCGAACAGGAGTGCGCCAGGCTGCAACTCGAAGCCCAGGCTCTCGCGCACCTCGGGAGGCATGAAGGAGCCGATGCCCTTGAGCGTCCAGATGGCGACGAGGATGCTCACCGCGCCGCCGGCAAGCGCGAGCATCACCGACTCGGTGAGGAGCTGGGTGACGAGTTGACGCCGCGTGGCGCCAAGGGCCAGCCGCACGCCCATCTCGGACGCGCGTGCCGCGCCGCGGGCGAGCAGGAGGTTGGCGATGTTGGCGCACGCGATGAGCAGGACGACCCCGGTGACGCCGAAGAGCAGGTACAGCGGCGTGCTGGCCTCGGCGTGCACGCCGCTCTGCCCGCGGAAGCCCGGCTTCAGCACGACGAGCTTGGCCTTGAAGCGTTCCAGGGTCTGATCGCTCATCCCCTGCTGGAGCGGGGCCTCGACGTCGTGCAGGATGGGGCGGTACACGGCGTTGATCTGCGCGGCCGCCTGCTCCGTCGTGACGCCGGGCTTCAGCCGCGCGAAGGCATAGATCCAGTATTCGCGTCGCCGCTCGAATCCGCTGTACGGAACGGTCGAGAAGGCGCCGCGCATGCTGAGCGGGACGTACACGTGCGGACGGGAGCCGAGGGTCGTGCCCTCGAAGGTGCGTGCCGCCACGCCGACGATCTCGAACGACTGGCCATTGATGATGATCGAGCGCCCGATGATGTCAGGGCTCGACCCGTACCGTTCGCGCCAGAGCTGGTGGCTGATGACCGTGACGAAATGCGCGCCGATGGCCTGGTCGTCCGCCGGGAGGAGGAGCCGGCCAAGCGCCGGTTGCGCTCCGAGCGTCGTAAAATAGCCGCCCGAGACCCAGATGCCCTCGCCGACGAAGGGCTCGTCGTCGATCGAGAGGCTGGCGCCGAACATGCGGTGTCCGGCGACGCCGGCAAAGGGGCCATCCGCCTGTTCCAGGTCGCGGAACATCGGATAACTGAAGATTTCGTCGCACTCTCCTGCCTGATTGCAACTGGTCGACCCCGGCATCGGGCCCGGAGCGCTGAGGTTCACGAGCCGGTGCGGCTCCTGGACCGGCAGCGGCCGGAGCAGCATCTGATCGAACAGCGAGTAGATCGCCGAATTCGCGCCGATGCCGAGCGCGAGCGAAAGGATCGCCACGGTGGTGACGAACGGCGACTTGAGCAGCATGCGGACCGCGAGTTTCAGGTGTCGCATCAGGCAGGCGTTCTGGTAAAAACACTTTTAGACAACCCGGGCGTGTACAGGGTTGTAGACACCTGATACCACGCAAAGGGTTGGGAACTGCTTCGCGGCCGGTGCTGGCCAGTGGGCCCGGGGGGACGTACGCAGGCCGCGCCGTGGGGTTTCGGCGCCGGGGGGGGGGCATCTGCGCTCCGGTCTCGCGACGACGCGGGGCTTATGCTACAGCCTTGTCAGCCAGGTGCAGCGGATTCGGTTATCGTTCCAAGGACGTTGGCGTGCCCCCTCTCCGTGGTGGTTCCCATGCAGCTGCGAATTGACGTTGAGCAGGAAGCCGACTCGAGGCAACCGTGATCATCGAGCGCCCTGTCCGGAAGGTTCGAGGGACCGCGTTCGCCGAAGAGAGCGATCGGCTCGTCGTCGAGGAGCCTCTGGAGATCCGCCTGGGGTTGATCGAAGCAGGCAGGCCCGTTCGCCGCAGCATCTCGATCACCATGCGCACGCCCGGCAGAGACCGCGAACTCGCTGTCGGGTTCCTGTTCACGGAAGGGATTCTGACGTCTCCCTCCGACGTGCTCTCGGTTGCCGCTTGTGCCCAGCCGAACACCATCCGGGTGGACATCGCTGACGGTGTCGACCTCGACCTCGGCCGGCTTCAGCGCCATTTCTATTCGTCTTCCAGTTGCGGCGTTTGCGGCAAGACGTCTCTCGAGTCCATTGCGGTTTCCGGCCTCCGGCCGCTGGGAAGGTCCGGCCCTGTTGTGCAGTCGGCAACCCTTCATTCACTGCCGGACCATGTCCGCAAGACGCAAACGGTATTCGATCGAACGGGGGGCATTCACGCGGCGGCGCTCTTCGATGCTTCGGGGAAGCTCCTGTCGGTTTTCGAGGACGTGGGAAGGCACAACGCGGTGGACAAGCTCATCGGGGAGCAGTTTCTGGCAGGTGCGCTGCCGCTTTCAGATCATGTGCTCTTCCTCAGTGGAAGGGCGAGCTTCGAGCTGGTTCAGAAGGCGTTGGTGGCGGGGATCGGCTGCGTGGCGGCCGTGGGCGCCCCTTCGAGTCTCGCCGTGGATCTGGCCGAGCGGTTCGAGATGACGCTCGTCGGGTTCCTGCGCGAAGAGCGTTTCAACGTGTACTGCGGCGAGTGGCGGCTGCAGAGTGGGACACCTCATGGCGAATGAAGACAAGCCGGAGCTGATCGTCAAGGCACCTCTGGAATCGGCCGGAGGCATCCCTGCGGTGATCGTTGCGCTGAAGTCCGTCTCGCGGGAAGCGGGCTTTGTGCGGGGAGTGCGCACGCTGGCGCACATGAATCAGAAGGGCGGCTTCGATTGCCCCGGGTGCGCCTGGCCCGAACCGGAGGGTCACCGCGCCGTCGCCGAGTTTTGCGAGAACGGCGCCAAGGCCGTCGCCGAGGAGGCGACGCTCCGCCGCGTGGGGCGTGAGTTTTTCGCCGAATGGACGTTGGCCGACCTCGAGACCCAAAGCGAGTACTGGCTTGGGCAGCAGGGAAGGCTCACCGAGCCGATGGTGCGTGCCGCCGGGGCGGACAGGTACGAGCCCATCTCCTGGGATGCGGCCTTTGCGCTCATCGCGGAAGAACTCCGGAGTTTGCACAGTCCGAACGAGGCCATGTTCTACACCTCGGGCCGGACGAGCAACGAGGCGGCCTTTCTGTATCAGCTGCTCGTCCGCCGGTTCGGCACGAACAACCTGCCGGACTGCTCGAACCTCTGTCACGAGTCCAGCGGCGTCGCGCTCACCGAGTCCATCGGAAGCGGGAAAGGCACGGTGACACTCGGCGATTTCGAGAAGGCCGACCTGATTCTCGTCGTCGGGCAGAACCCGGGGACCAATCACCCCCGCATGCTGACCGCTCTTCAAGCCGCGGCTCTTCGGGGCTGCCGGATCGTCTCCATCAATCCGCTTCGGGAGACGGGCCTTCGCCGGTTCAAGCA
>CAYSFN010000122.1:0-2354 GCA_964430045.1 uncultured Gemmatimonadaceae bacterium | reverse complement strand
GGGCACCATCGTCTGCTGGGCCATGGGGATCACGCAGCACAAGAACGCGGTCGCCAACATTCAGGAGATCGTGAATTTCCTCTGTCTGCGGGGAAACTTCGGCAAGCCCGGAGCCGGTGCGTGCCCCGTCCGGGGCCACAGCAATGTTCAGGGCGATCGGACCATGGGAATCTGGGAGAAACCGACGAAACGGTTCCTCGACGCGCTTGCCAAGGAGTTCGACTTTGCTCCTCCGCGGGAACATGGCTTCGACGTGGTCGATTCCATCAAGGCGATGGAGGATGGGCGGGGAAAGGTGTTCTTCGCCCTCGGAGGGAATTTTCTTTCCGCGTCTCCCGATACGCAGATGACGGCCCGCGCTCTTCGCCGTTGCCGGCTGACCGTGCACGTGTCGACGAAGCTCAACCGTTCCCACGTCGTCACAGGAACCCGTGCCCTGATCCTGCCGTGCCTCGGCAGGACGGAAGCCGACCGGGGGCAGTTCGTGACGGTGGAGAACTCCATGGGGGTTGTCCATTCGTCGCAAGGGCGGCTGCCGCCCGCCTCTCCGCACCTGCTGAGCGAGGTGCAGATTGTGTGCGGCCTTGCCAGGGCCGTGCTCGGCGAGGACTGGAGTCGGTACGCGGATGACTACGACACCATCCGAGACCGTATTGGCCGGGTCGTTCCGGGCTTTGAGGATTTCAATCGACGCGCACGGATTCCCGCCGGCTTTGCGCTGCCTCATCCCGTGCGGGACCGGCGGCAGTTTCCCACCACGAGTGGCAAGGCTCTCTTCACGATACACCCATTGCCCCGTCACGAGCTGGCGGCGGGGCAATACCTGATGATGACCATCCGAAGTCACGACCAGTACAATACGACGATCTATGGACTCGACGACCGGTACCGGGGAGTTTTCCAGGAGAGGCGGGTCGTGCTTGTCAACGGGGAAGATCTGAAGGCAGCCTCCCTGAAGAGCGGGCAGCAGGTGGATCTCATCGGGCATTTCCAGGGCGAGGAGAGAGTGGCGCCGGGGTTTACGCTCGTCGAGTACGACATCCCCCGCCGCTGCCTTGCCACCTATTTTCCCGAGACCAATGTCCTGGTGCCTGTCGACAGCTATGCGGACCGCAGCCAGACGCCGACGTCCAAATCCATCATCGTGAGCCTGAGGGCGATCCAGTGACGGCTCGCACTGCGCTTGCGGACGAGGTGCGCTCCCACGCGCCGCCCTACTGATACGGGATGATCGCTCCCGTCTCCGACACGGTGTACGCCGTGTAGTTGGCGCCGATGCGGTCTCCGTTCGCGTCGAAGCCCAGCACCGGTCCGGTGACGCCCGTGAAGGGCTGGAAGTCGGCATGCAGCCAGGAGGCGAGCGTGGCCGAGTCCATGGAGTCGGTCGCCAGCACGGCTCGGGCAATCACGTTGAGTGCCTCGGCCGCCATCAGCCACCAGATGCTTGTCGCCTGCTCGCCGTAGCGCGCCTGGTAGGCTGCGCGGAACTGCAGCGCCTCCGCGTGCGTCAGATCGCTCGGCTGCGGGTCGGTCAGCATGATCGCGCCACGCGCATGTTCGACACCGGCGGTCGCGATCACCTCCTGGTTGTTCGACGCGTTGCCGAGCAACCAGAGCACGCCGAGTTCGCGTTCACTGGCCTGTTTCAGGAGCAGGCCTGCCTGTGGACTGTACCCGGTGAAGAACACGGCCTCGACGCCGGCCGCCGCGATCCCGTCCAGTGTGCCTGCGTAGTCCGTCGACGCCGGGTCGATCGTGGCGACATGCGCGATCGACATGCCGCGGGTCGCCAGCGCCGCCTGCGTCCACTCCGCGAGCGAGTGTGCATAGACCGAGTTGTCGTGTACCACCGCGACCCGTTCGACGGGGAGCCGTTCGTCGATGAACTCCGCCGCGAACAGCGCGAATCGGTCGTTCGGGAAGCAGGCGCGGAAGAACCGGCCGTACCCGCGCTGCGTGAGCTGCGCGACGCTCGAGGACGGCGTGACGTGCAGGAGTCCTTCCCGATGGAAGATCGTCGAAGAGACCTGCGTCGCGGTGGAATTGTAGCCGCCGATCACCGCATGCACGCCCGCGCTCACGAGGCGTTCCGCCACCACCGCCGCCTGGGCCTCCGTCCCGCGGTCGTCCTCGACAACGAGCTCGATCAGCCGTCCATCGAGGCCGCCGGCTGCGTTCAGTGCCTCCGTGACCATGCGCAACGAGCGCTCCATCCCCACGCCTTCGAACGCGAGATCGCCTGTCAGGGGGAGATGCACCCCCAGGCGCAGCGGTTCGATCTTCTGGGGCGCCGTCGTGTCGCTGCACCCGGCGAGCGCCAGGAGGGAGGTGAACAGGAATCCCGTCGTCACAAT
>CAYSFN010000121.1:0-7514 GCA_964430045.1 uncultured Gemmatimonadaceae bacterium | reverse complement strand
TGATCCGGTAGCGGCCGTCGAGGACCTCGCCGACCATCTGCGAGAGGGAGGCCACCGGCCGCGCGGTGGGCATCGGCGACGCCGGCATCCGCGCCTCCGTGGCCCGCGGCGTCACGACGTCCGAGGCCGGCGGCGTGGTCGAGAGGGCGCGGTCCGACGCGACGAGGCGCGTGCCGCACTTGCCACAGAACGTCGCCGTGTCGGCGTACGCCGACGCACAGGCGGGACAGACGCGCGCGCTCATACCATCACCCGGTTTCGCCCTTCGGCCTTCGCGCGGTAGAGCGCCGCGTCCGCCCGGAGCAGGAGGTCATCGACCGTTTCCACGCCCTCGCCGGGGAAGACCGCCACCCCGATGCTCGCCGTGCACCGGATCCCCGACGACCCGAGCACCTGCTGTTCGATCAGCGCACGGATGCGCTCCGCGAAGCGGATCGCGCCACTCTGCGGCGTCTCCGGGAGCACGACCACGAACTCCTCGCCGCCGTAGCGCGCGACCACGTCGACGCTCCGGATCGTGCGCTGCAGCAGCGAGGCCGCATCGCGCAGCACCTCGTCGCCGATCAGGTGGCCGTGCGTGTCGTTCACCTGCTTGAAGTGGTCCAGGTCGATCAGCAGCAGCGACAACGGAGAGTCGTAGCGGCGCGCACGGTCCACCTCCGCGGACAACCGCGACATCAGGGCGCGACGATTCAGCACGTGCGTGAGCGAATCCGTGTGCGCGATCACCTCGAGGCGCGCGTTCTCCGCCTTGGTGCTCTCCAGCAGCCGCGCGCGCTGGATCGCCGCGACCGCCGCCCGGATCACCTCGTCCGCGAACGCCACGTCCTCCATCGTCAGCGGCGGCTCGTGCAGCATCCGCCGCAGGAAGAAGACGCCCGTCTGCCGCTGATCCAGCGAGAACGGCAGCGCGATCACCGATCGCACCGGGACCTTCGTCCCGGTCGCGGCCCACGTCGGCCGGATCCCGTCGTACACCGGGCTCGTGGACACGTCCTCCACGAGCACCGGCTCGCCCAGCTCCAGGGCACCGCGGATCTCGGGGTAGCCCGTCAGGTCGATCGACACGTTGCGCAGCGACGGGTCGTCGAACGCGGTCGCCACGATGCCCGTCCAGTCCCCCGGCGACGCGAGGATCACCGAACACCGCGACAGCGACAGCGCGCGCGCCACGCGCCGCGCGAGCAGATGATAGATCTCATCGGCCGCCAGATCCCCCGTGACCTCGTGCAGGATGTCGACCAGCTTCCGGCGCACGTCCGCCGCCTCGCGCACCCGCGTCAGTTCCTCCTCCGCCGCGTGCAGGGCCGCGCGCTGCCGGTCCATCAGCGCGCGGAGGCGCAGTTGCGCCTGCACCCGCGCCAGCAAGTCCCGCGGCTTCACCGGCTTGCGGAGATAGTCCGCCGCCCCCAACCCCAGGGCGCGCTCCGACACGTCCTCGCGCACCTGCGACGAGAGCATCAGCACCGGGATGTCCCGGCTGCGGGGGTCGCCCTTCAGTTGCGCCAGCACGTCGAGCCCCGCCATGTCGGGCAGGACCACGTCCAGCAGCAGCAGGTCGGGCAGCGCGGCCGAGACGCGGAGCCGCAGCTCGCGCGCCGACGTCACGGAGGCCACCTCGTATCCGTGCTCGCACAGGATCCCCGAGGCAGCGTCCCGCGAGACGGCGTCGTCGTCCGCAATCAGGATCTGACTAGGCATGCCCCAGCTGTTCCTGCAGCCCTGGCCACTCGATGTTCCCGCCGCTCAGGACCGCGACCGTCGCGCCCACCGCCAGCGCGGGGCGGTCCATCAGCGCCGCGACCGTCACCGCACCACTGGGTTCCGCGACCAGCTTCGCGCGGTCCAGCAACAGGCGCATCGCACCGCGGATGCTCGCGTCGGACACCGTCACCACCTCGTCGAGGAACGCCTGATGATGCGCGAAGTTCAGCGCGCCGACCTGCACCGCGAGCAGCCCGTCGGCAATGCTCCCCGAGCCGTGGATGCGCGTCGGCGCACCCGCCGCCCACGCCGCCGTCAGCTTGGCCGCGCCGGCGGGCTCCACGCCGACCACCCGCGTCGTGGGTGACAGCAGCTTCACCGCCGCCGCGACCCCCGCCGACAGCCCGCCCCCGCCCACGGGGACCAGCACTGTCCCGACCGTGGGCAGATCCTCCAGCACCTCCAGACCGGCCGTGCCCTGGCCGGCGATGATCAGGGGGTCATCGTACGGCGGCACCAGCGTGCCGCCGGTCGCCGCAGCGATCTCGAGGGCGCGCTCGTAGCGATCCTGCGTCGTCGTGCCCGCCAGCTCGACGGTCGCGCCGTAGCGCAGCGCCCCCTGCCGCTTCGCCTCGGTGACGGTGGTCGGCATCACCACCGTGCACGGCACGCCGTACAGCGTCGCCGCCAACGCCACGGCCTGTGCGTGATTCCCCGACGACGGCGCGATCACGCCGCGCGCACGGTCCGCCGCGCGCAACTGCGATACGTAGTGGTACGCGCCGCGGAACTTGAACGCCCCGCCGCGCTGCAGCATCTCCGGCTTGAGCCACACCGGCACGCCGACGTCCTGCGTCAACGCCTCGCTCGCCAGGAGCGGCGTGCGCACGACAACGCCACGCAGCAGCGCGGCCGCCGCGTGCAGCGAATCGATCGTAGTCATGGGCACTCGTGCGGCAGTCGCGGTCATCGAGGATCGGTCGAACAGCCTCGGAACAGACCGAGGCTGTTCGCTAAGCTACGCCCGGGTCCGGAGGGCGTAAAGCCGCATCCAGGTCAGAGGGCGCGGGCGGAGACGCCCCACGCGTCGGCCGCCTCCGCCGTCGCCAGCCCCGCCAGCCTCGCCAGCCCAGGATCAGCGAGGGCAGCACGAAGAGGGTGCCAATGGTCCCGGCGAGCATTCCACCCGCCGTCGCCAGCGCGATCGCACCGAACAGCGAGTTCAGCCGCGTCCCGATTGCCAGCGGCACGAGCGAAGCCAGGGCGGCCCAAGTCACGACCACGATCATCCCGGCGCGGTCCTTCGCCGCGCGGATCACCGCTCCGGCATCCAGACTCTTGCTCGCGCCCTCCCCTTCGCGGCGCCGGCGCGTCGCCAGTGCGGCATCCACCAGCAGGATCGCCTGATTGACCGCGAGTCCGATCACCAGGATGACCCCCACCGCCGCTTCCCGGGTGAAGGCCGCCTTGGTCAGCCAGAACGCCGCCATCACCCCGCCCAACGCCAGCGGCAGCGACAGGAAGACCACCGCAGCCCCCCACACGGAGTCAAAGACCATCGCGACGGCGAGCACGACCAGCGCGATGCCGATCGCGAAGACCAGCCAGAGCCCCCGCTGGCTCGTGTCCTGCGGGCCCGAGTAGTACCCCGCGTCCTCGACCCGGTACCCCGGCGGGACACTGATGGCTTCCAGGAACGCGTTGTGGGTGCGCTGCGCAAGGCGGGCCGGGCCGCGAAAGTCATAGGCCAGCACCCGCACATACTGCTGATCTTCGCGCGTGATCGAGCCCAACGCCTCCCGCTCGTCGACGCGCGCCACGTCGCCGATCCGCACCGGCGCGCCGCTCGTGTTCGGGATCAGCGCCTCCCGCAGCTCATCCACCGCGCGCTCCCGCGCGCCCGTCGCCTTCACGTTGATGGGCAGCTCCTCGCCACCAATCTCCAGCCGGGTGCCCCCCAACCCGCCCCGGATCTCGCGCCCGATCACCGCCGTCAACTGCGCCGACGTCAGCCCGTACCGCGCCAACGCCGTCCGGTCAGGGTCCAGGACCACCTGGAACGAGCGCTGGCTCCCAAAGAAGCTCGCAGAGCTGATCGTCACGTCACGCACCCGTGGGTGCGTGCTGATCCGCGCCTTGATGTCCTCGGCGAAGGCCTGCACACCGGAGTAGGAATAGCCGAAGATCCGCAAGCGGAACGACGCCATCGAGCCGCCGCCCATGCCCGCCGAGAAGCCCGGACCCTGGCCGCGCACACTCACGTTGGCCCCGCCGACGAAGACGGCCCGCTGCGTCAGGGCCTCCTCCAGCTCGAACGGCACCGCCGTGAACGCACCCTCCTCGGTGAAGAACACCGTCATCCCGGCCGCGCTGATCCCCCGGCTCGCCGTCTCCACGCGCTCGATCCCCGGCTTGCCCAGCACGATCGCCTCGAACTCGCGCATCGCGGCATCGAGACGTTCCGGGTCCGAGCCGCGCGGAAAGCTCAGCGACACCCCGAGCGTGGTCTGCTGCTGCCCGAACCCCCCGCCCCACGCAAACCGGGGGACCTTCTTGACGAACACCCAGGACAGCCCCACGAGCACCGCCACGGCCACAAGCAGGGTCAGCGGACGAAGCCGGAGGGTCCAGCCAACGACCTTGGCGTACAGCCGTTCCCCGCGTCGAGAGCGGCGCACCCGGAACACGTGTCGTCCTGCCAGCGCCGGGACCACCCACAGCGCCGTGACGACGGACCAGAACAGCGCCAGCACGAAGGCCGCCGCGAACGGCACGAAGGCCGCCCGCGCGTTCCCCTGCAGGTACAGGAACGGGAGGAGGACCACCGCCGTCGTCAGCGTCGCGCCGATGACGGCCGGCCCGATACGCCACGCAGCGTCCGCGCGTCCTGCCGGGGTTGCCGGCGCAAACCGCAGCCGCTCGGTCACCACCAGGGCATTCTGCACCAAGATGCCGACGCCCATCCCGAGCCCCGCGAGCGTCAACAGGTTCGCCGGGATCTTGAGCACGTACAGACTCAGCGCAGTCGCGGCGATCGCCACCGCCGTGCTCCCCATCACCAACGCCACGCCCAGCACGTCGCGCATCAGCAGCGCGAGCACCAGCAGCACCGCCACGAACGCGATCGCGCCGCGCTTGCCCAGGTCGCGCAACTCCCGCGACAGGGCGATGCTCTCGTCCCGCGAGATGCGCAACTGCGCGCCCGCCGGCAGCGTTTCCTGGATCTGGTCGATCGCGAGGCGGACCGCCGCCGACGTCTTGATCGCGTCCGCCCCCGGCAGGCGCGAGATCGAAAGCGCGATCGCCGGACGCCCGTTGATGCGGTAGAACTGCCCGCGGGTATCCTCGTCCGAACGGATCGACGCCAGCTCCCCCAGCGCGAACACCCGGCCGCTCGGCGCACGCACGGGCAGGGCGGCGAGATCCTCCAGCACCTCGGGCTGATCCCGCAACACCACCGCGCGAATCGTCGCCCCCAGGCGCTCGGTGCCCAGGACCTCCACCGCGCGCGCGCCCAGGATGGCCTGCGACAACAGGTCGGGCGGAATCCCCAGCATCCGCAGTTGCCGGGCATCGTAGCTCACCGACACCCCGATCTCGACGCCCCCGCCACGGCCGACCCCGGCCACACCCGGCACCGCCTGCAACCGCGGCTCCACCAGCTCGACGAGCAACTTCTGCAGCGTGCCCGGTGTGTACGGCCCGGTGATGCGCACCTGCATCAACGGCGCCTCCTCCAGCCCCTCCGGGACGAAGTTCGACACCACCGGCCGGGACGCTCCGGGCGGGAACTCGCTGCGCAACAATTCCAGACGCTCCAGGATCGCCAGGCGCGTGAGCTGCACGTTCGCCTTGGGTTCGAGCTCGATCTGGATCGACGTGGACCCGTCGTTCGACGTGCTGGTCACGCGCCGCACGTCGCGCACCCCCTGCACCGCCCCTTCGATCGGGGCCGTGACATACATCTCCATCAGTTCGGCCGAGGAGCCCGCCCACGACGCCGTCACGGACAACCGCGGCAACTCCACCGTGGTGCGTGTCGCGAGCGCGAGGCGCGTGAACGACACCGCCCCCGCGACGAGCAGCGTCGCACAGGCCGCCCAGACCACCGCCGGCCGCGAGACCGCCCAGCGGATCACTGGGCCCGAACCCGCTCGAGCTTCCAGCGCTCCACGACGTAGTACACCGTCGGCAGCAGGAAGAACGTGACCGCCAGGGCCGACAACGTCCCCCCGATCACCCCCGCCGCCAGCGGCTGGTACAGCGCCCCGCCCGACCCCAGCCCGAAGACCAGCGGCAGCACGCCCGTGACCGTGGTCAGCGAGGTCATCGCGATCGCGCGCAGGCGTCGCCGCCCGCCCTTCAGCACGGCCTCCTCCAACGGCATGCCCTCCCCGCGCAGACGCTCGATCGCCGCCAGTTTCACGATCGCCTCATTGTCCGCCATGCCGATCATCACCACCAGGCCGATCAGCGACACCGCGTTGATGCTCGCCCCCGTGAGCCACAGCATCACCACGCCACCGGCCGCCGCCAGCGGGACCGTCGTGATCACCACCAGCGGCATCGTGAACGACGCGAACTCACCCGCAAGCACCAGGAAGACCAGCGCCACCGACAGCAGCGCCACGAGCGCCAGCTCCTCGGTCGTCCGTCGCTGCTCGATGTCCGCACCGGTGATCTCCCAGCGCACACCGGCCGGCGCCCCCAGCGACGCCAGCACCCGTTCCACGTCCTTCGTGGCACGCGCCGTCCCGCCCTCGGCGATCAGGGCCTCGACGATCGCGACCGGGCGCTGCCCCACCCGCACGACCTCCAGCGGCGCGCGCTTCTCCTCGGCCCGCACCAACTGGCCCACCGGCACGCCGCCGACCGTCGTCCGCAGTGCCGTCTGCAGGTCCTCGTTCGACAACCCCGAATAGCGCACCGCGATGGGCGTGCGGCGGTCCGTCTCGCGGAACTCGTTGGCCTGCACACCACCCAGGCCTCCCGCCAGGGCATTCGCCACCGCGTTGACGCTGATGCCGCGCTCGGCCATCCGGTTGCGCTCGAGCGTCACCTCGACGATCGGCTGCGTCGCCGCGAACGCGTTGCGCACGTCGGTCAGCGTCGGCAGCGTCGCCAGCTCCGCGCGGACCGCGTCGGCCCACAGCGCCGCGTCGTCGAGCGAGCGCGCGCTGACCTCCACGCGCACCAGGCGACCCTCGCGGCCGATCAGCGAGCCGAACTCCGACTGCCCCGCCAGGTCGAAGGCCAGTTGCCCCCCCTGCGCCATGTCGGGCACGGCGGCCCGCAGCGCATCGGCGAACGCGGCGGCCGGCCGGCCATCCGGGACGGGGATGATCAACTGTGCGGTGGCCGACGACCCGGGGTCCGCGCCCGCGAGCACCTCCTCGTCCGTGGCGTTGCCCACCCGGGAATAGACACCCGTCGCGCCCATCGCTGCCGCCGCGGCCTCGAGGCGCGCGACCTGCCGCACCGTCTCCTCGATCGCCGTCCCCTCGGGCAACTGCACCTGCGCCACCACCACGCCTTCGTCGACCTGCGGCAGGATCTCCGTCGGCATCACGCGCAGCAACTGCACCATCACGACCAGCAACGCGAAACCGCCGAGGAAGATCGCGGCGGGGTGCCGCAGGGACCAGCGCATGCCGTCTTCGTAGAGGTCCGCGACGCGCCCTCCCGCGGCATCCAGCGACGCGCCGAGCGACGCCAGCCCGCCGCGCTTGTCCGACGCACGCGGCGCGACCGTAGCACGCGCCCCGCGGCCTCGACCGATCAGCACGGGCATCAGGGTGAGCGCCAGCACC
>CAYSFN010000120.1:0-7673 GCA_964430045.1 uncultured Gemmatimonadaceae bacterium | reverse complement strand
CCCGCTACCGCTGCCCGGCCTCTGACGTCGGCTTGCCCGTCTCGACGAACAGCTTGAGGCGGCCCGCTTGTTCGCCGATCACCGCGCTCACGGCCGGGCCGATGCGTTCCAGTCCGCCCTCCATGAAGCCACCCACGGCATAGGTCACGTCCACGGTCGTCGAGCTGTCGGTGCTGGTCAGCTTCCACGAGAGACTCCCGGTGACCCCGGCTGCCTGCAGTGGTCCCAGGCCGCCGGACAGGCGGAGCATCTGGTCAGGTGCCAGGTAGACGACGCGCAGGTGTTCCACTCCGCCGCCGTTCGGAAGCGTTTCGCAGAAGCAACCTCCCGGGCGTGCCTCGACCGACAGGTTTTTCGAGTCGCCGGAGTAGGTGTGCTGCGGGTTCCACCACTCGCCGATCTGCTGGATCAGGGCGCGGTAGACCCCTGTGCCTGGCGCGTTGATGACCACGGTGTGCCGCACGACGAAGCCACTGGAAGGCGTCTGCGCGGCGGCTTGCCACGCCAGAAGTCCGTGCAGGGCCCCCAGCGCGATTGCGGTCATGGTGTGACGACGCAGGTACTGCATGCTCATTGTCTCCACCTCGCTCCATGGTTGTCCGGTTCAAGCATCTGAACAGTCATTGGATGTCGTGCTGTCGAGTCAACGCCCGGCGCTGCCGGTGCGATCGCTCAAGGTAGGTGAAGACGGCGAAGTTGCACCCGATGGTCACCACATTGAACCAGGCGACGACACTTGAGGGTTCGAACGCCAGGAGGACAACCGCCCCTGCAAGAAATATCGCGGACGCTGCGCGCCATCGCCGCAGCGTCCTCAGTCGCTTCTGCTGCTTCGCGTCGTCACTGGGAGTCGTCATTGCCGTCTGGCTGACGTGTCGCGTTCGTGTGCATGCGCGGGTTCTGCACTCATGCACCCATTGGCGTGCAGAGCTCGACGAGACAACCATCCGGTGTCCGGACGTACGAGACGATCTGTCCCCACGGCTTGGCGGCAGGCGCCGACAGTTCACGCGCGCCGCAGGCAACGGCCTTCCGGTGCGCCTCCGCCACGTCAGTCGTGACGAGCGCGATTTCCATGCCGAGGGGCTTGAGCGAGGCGTGTGCTTGCACGTGACCCCCGGGAAAATTCGAGTCGCCGAGCTCGTGCGCCGCGAACGAAAGGGTTGTCTCGCCGGTGTCGAGCTCTCCATATGCGCCGGACTCGTGGAGAAAGCGCCGCTCCAGGCCAAAGGCCTGCTCGAAGAACTGGAGCGAGGCCGCAACGTCAGGCACGTAGACGATCGTGTATCCGAGTTTCATGGGTCGCAGGTGAATCGTCGGGCAAGGTGGAACAGCAGCAAGCGTGGTTGTGCGGCAGCGCCCCCCGCTAGTGCTTGACCGAATAGCGCGAGATCACGACGCCGCTTCCGAAGGTGCGCGAGCCCATGAGCGTGAGGTTCAGTGCGAGACCATCGGGGAAGAAGCGCTTGCCTCCGCCCACAATCACCGGACACTGAATCATGTGGATCTCGTCCACGAGCCCGGCGGCAAGTGCCTGTGCCGCGAGCTCCGGTCCGTCGACGCTGAGGTCGTGCGGGGACGCGTCGATGAGGTTGCGGATGGCGCTCGGCTCGAACGCGCGTTCGAGCCGCGTGTTGGCGCTCTGGACGGCCGGCAGGGTCCGGGAGAACACCACTTTCTGCGCCGTCTTCCACTGGCGCGCCCAGTCCCGCAGCTCAGCAGGTTGATCGTCGGTCGCGGGAAAGGATTCCCAGAAGACCATCGTCTCGTACATGCGGCGTCCGTAGAGGTAGGTCCGGATCGACGCACCGAGTTCGCTGATGTAATCGTGGAAACCCGGGTCCTCAGGAGCTCCCCAGCCGAACTTCCCTCGGGCATCCTCGGTGTACCCATCGAGGGACATCAGCATCGAATAGACGAGTCGTGCCATCTGATGGGGCTGTAGCGAGTGGTTCAGGTTCGCCTGAGAGCGCAATTCAGCTGCGGTGCATCATACTGGATATGCATGCATTGCGGAAGTCTCCGCTCGGCCGCGTGACGTCATGACGCAGTTTGGTCACAATCGACGAAACCCTGCGCGGGCTAGTGTCCATGCCCACCCGCGTGATGGTCCTGGCGCTGAAACGCCATGAAATCATGGATGGCGGCGATCGCCTGCATGTCCTCGGTCGTGATCCGGATCTGGCCGCCTCGCGGAAGATCGGCGTACGTGTAGGTGATGCGATCCCGCTTCCGGGTCATGATCTCCGTGCCAGGCACTTCCTGGGCGTGCACGAAACCCGGCACCTGAAAATCGCCCGCCTTGAAGCGAACGGCGATGTCCTGCAAATGCTGGCGGATCGTCGCTGCTCCCTCAGGGTCCTCCACGTCCCGCTGGAGCTCGATCCGCCCGCCATCCGGCAAGGCGTCGAAGACGTGCGAGGAGGTGTATTGATCCACGCCCATGGCGACCTGGCCGCGCGCCTGAAGCGCCGCGAACGGCGCTTCGGAGGCAGGCTGGGACGCCTCGTCGTCTGCGGCTCGGCAGGCCGAGAGCAGGGAGAGGCCCAGAAGGATGGAGAAGCGCAGGTGCATGGTAAAGACTCCGGACGCGGTTATGAGCGAGTTCCCTGTGTCTGCGATCACCCGTCTATCCCGCCCCAAGCTGGGCTTTGGCCGCAGTGAGATGTTGTTCGTTGCCTGTGCTGATGGCAAAGAGGCCGTACTTGATCGGCGAAGCGGCGTATCGCTCCCTGGTGTGCTCCACCATGGTGGGCCAGGTGCGGCCACCGGCGCGGTCATAGGCGGTGACGAGTCGCTCCAGGCTTTCCAGGTTGAATGCCGCGAGATGGCCGGCGAAGTCGATTGATGGATCACTGATCTCCGCCTCCGTCCAGTCGACCACACCGCTGACGCGTGCATCGGCCGCAGCAGTGACATGCCCGACGTAGAGGTCACCATGCGTGAGCACGGAGAAATCGGGCCAGAGTCTGTCACTGTCCAGCCAGCGCCTGCACTGCGCTTCCAGAGCATGGCCGATGCCGATCTCCTGCTTGACGCGCTCCAGATCCTGGTGGACGTTGACGCGCACTTCCTCCGGCGAGGAGGCCGGAATGCCGGCCGCCACCGCCTCCGCGACTGGCAACGCATGCAGGGCGACGAGCACCTCGGCGAGACTTGTCACGTAGGCTTCGGCTCCCTGATCGATGTTCCAGGTGACGGCATGGGTCTCGGCGTCGAAGACGAGCGCCATGGGGTCCGTCAGCATGGGATACGCCACCAGGTCAGGGCCTCGGACCTGCCAGTCAGGAACCTCGACGGGAAGCCGCCGCTTCACGAAATCCAGGATTCGAGCCTCGCGCTCGATCTTGGGTTGCACGTCGTCTCGGCGCGGAACCCTGAGAACCCAGCGCCGCCCGGCGGCGTCCGTCGCAAACCCGACCCGGAAATCGAGCCCCGTCTCGTTGAAGGTGACGGCACCTGCCAGATGCAAGCCGTGCCGGGCCGCTCTCGCGAACGTGTCGGCAACAAGCCCGGCGGAATCGGTTGTCATCGCGTCTCCACCCAAGGGTGATTGCCATGAGGGGGAACAGGACATGCTCCCGAACCATCTGCTGCTACCGGGCGGCGGCTCTCTCCGCCCCCGCAAGGAGCTGATCAAGAGCACCGCGGTCCAGGTATCGCCCGTTCAGCACAACCCCGGCGATCCGCCGCGTGTTCCCGATGTCTGCCAGCGGATCAGCGTCGAGCAGAACGAGATCGGCTTTCTTCCCGGCCTGAACGCTGCCGAACGCTCCAGCCTGTCCGAGAAACACGGCACTGCTCCACGTTGCCGACCGGAGCGCCTGTGCCGGAGTCAATCCGGCCTTCACCAGCTCGAGGAGTTCGTCGTGAACGGCAAAGCCCGGGAAGACGTAGCTGTCACCCGCGTCTGTGCCGAGCATGACGTGCACGCCTGCCTGGTGGGCAGCCGCGGTGATCTCAAGGCCCTTCGTGTAGAAGTCCATCCTGGCTTCCCGTCCGGCCCGTGAGGAGTCCGCTTCGATCGTGCCGTCCGCGTCGGCATTCCAGTTTTCCCATTGCGCCTTCGGAACATACTTGGCGCGAGGATCATGACGGTAGCTGGAGTCTTCGACAAACGCATCAAACCTCCGTGTCACATGCGTGGGTATGTAGCCGGTTCCATTCGCCGCGACACCCCGGAAGACCCCGTCACAGATCGCCGGATCATACTCGTCCACCATGCGACGACGCCACGCTGTCGTCGTATTCGCGTCCAGTGCTGCGCTCGAGCCGCGGAACTCAGCTGCGCCTGGGAAGCAGTTGAACAGGAAGACGCGGGCATGCTCAAAGCTCCTCTGGCCCGCGTTGGAGGCTTCGAGTGCGCTGATGCCGAGTGGCGGGTGTCCGGCCACGTCGAGGCCAAGCCGTCGCGCCTCCTCGACGAGGGCAAAGAAGCCCTCGCGCGACACGCCGTCGTAGATCTTCACGAAGTCGACCCCTCGCTCCGCATGATGCCGGGCCAGCTGGCGACCTTGCTCCGCAGTCTCCGCGGCGAAGAACGCAGGGGCTGACGCCGGGAGCCCGCGACGCCCATTGACGATCCAACTTCCGAGAGCGAGCAGCCGCGGGCCAATCCGTTCGCCCGCGTCGATCTCGCGCTGCCATGTGCGCAGCCGCTCCAGGCAGTCGGCTCCCGCCAACCTCCGAAGCCAGCTCCACGCCGGACAATCGGACACCATTTCTCGCACGCCGGTCACACCGTTCGCGACGAGGAGCGGAAGATCGATCTCAGCAGGAGACGGCGTCAGATTCAGATGCACGTGCATGTCCCACAGGCCGGGGATGACGTACTTGCCTGTGGCGTCCAGCACCCGGGCCCCCTGGGGTATGCGTGTGTTCGCGCTTGCCCCCACGGCCTGAATGCGGTTGCCGCTGATCAAGATGGTCTGGTCAGGGAGCAACCGCCCGTCCTGCACGTCAACCACCGTCCCATGGATGATCGCCAGCGCAGCGACAGCTGGTGCCGAATCACTTCCACGCGGAGGGGTGCAGCCTGCCAGCACGAGAAGGATCGGGACGCAACTGAAAAGTCTCACGTCAGCCTCATCAGGCAAGCGGGGGTGGTTGGTGTCCGGGAAGCCTCTCTTTGATGTCGGTCAGATGTGAAAGGTTTGAATCGGCCCGGGTCCACCGGAGACTCAGTCAGGTGCCGAGCGGGATTCGTCCTTCACGGCAGTCCCAGGCGTGCGTGCAGACTCGGATGGCGCAAGGGTCTGTCCGATCGTGTCGATGATCGCACCAATGCGTTCGTGCGCCTTCCTGGTGGACGAGGCCCAGAAACTGCGCGCGAATGCAAACGTGCCACCGATTCCGGCAAAGGCCGCCCAGGGAGCGAGAGACGGTGCCATGCCGGCGACTCCCGTGGTGACGACCAGCGCGCCGAACACCGCGATGGCAGAGAGCACGCCGGTGAGAACGAACGTCCCGCGGCGGTCGATCACGACGGACACCGATGTCCCGTCTGTGTCCGGACGCGCGACGACGCTGAGGACATTGCCGTCGCCCGATGCCTTCCAGATCATGCCGAGTGCGCTGGAGCGTCCGGGGTCCGAGCTGTGGAAGTGCGTATTGAAGCGCACCGCGGAGAGCACCCGCGCGGCGTTGTCCTCATCGAGCTTGACGCGGAAGCGCGCGTCGTGCTCGTGTCGCAACGGTCCACCGATCAGCCGTTCGAACGGTGATGCCGTGGATCGCATGGCCAGCATGCGCGCTGCGCGTTCGACGAGCGCTGGATCGAGACCGGCCTGCCCGGCCGCAGATTTCATCTCGGCCAGCGTCAGGCCTCCTGGCGAGAATCCAGGGTGGTCTGTTCGGCTCGACAGTTCTGCCGTCTTGCGCAGAACGAGCGCGAACTCTTCGTCGGTGTAGATCCGGTGCTCGTCAGCCGTCATGGTCCGCTCCCAGTGCGAGGCCGCCGCCGAGGCCGATGCCCGCTCCACCTGCCATGTCGCCAGCGCCCTTGCCGCGGTGCTTCGGGCCGTCCCGGTCGCCGTTGTCGGAGCGTTTGCCCTTGCCCCCGCTGGCGCCGGGGCGCGTCGGTCCCTGCCGGGGAATCACCAACTCCGTCGGCACGGATTCCAGGTCGAGCACCCGGCGAATGAAGTCCCGCAGAGCGATCACCAGTTCATGGGTATGGGTCGCGCGCCCGGCGGCCAGCTCGCTCGCCGCCTGCGCGGCGAGCCGCACCTGCTCTTCGGTACCCAGCAGGATCACATCCGACAGCGCCGCTTCGACGGCGTCGCGGATGCGGCGCGACCGGTCGGAGGAGACCGACCCGTCCGTGCCGGCCACGTCGGTTCCGCCCTCGGCGGACTCTTCCGGAACCTGGCGGCGCTGGAGATCGCGCAAGTGCGTCGGATCGATCGCCAGATCACCGGTAAAGGAACCGCCCAGCGTCTTGTAGGCGGCGATCAGCGTGCGCAGGCGTTCGTTGATCTGACGGTTCTCGCGCTCGCGGCGCTGCTGAACCGTCTGCATCACCACCAGGCGAATGCCCACCATCACGAAGGTGATGACCACCAGCCCGACCAGCGTCATGAGCACCGACTGCCAGGAACTGAAATCCAGATTGCGCATTGTTCAACCCATCCCGGTCAGGTGTGGCGATTGGTGTGGTACTTGGCCAGGCGGGGACGATCAACGCCCGTTATGCCTCGGCGAGTTGGTGCAGTTGTCAAGCACAGTCCGCATCGACACTCGAACATCTGAATCCAGCCACGCTGCAACGCGGCGTCGGCTTGAATGTGTTGTCACGTGCCATTGCCGATACCGTCAGGGTCCTTGTCGGAAATCAGCCGAAGATCAATCCCGTGCTCAAGCAGTGCCTTGCATGCGGAAATGACAAGATTGAATCCCTCCGTCGAGCCCAATGCCTGTGCAACCTTCTCGTCGTCAGTTCCTGTGAAACCGGAAGCAACGATAGAAACAAATGTGGCATCATTGCCTTTTGGCGTGAAAACCCACTCAACGGGCGTAGGCCATGCAATGGCGATCCTCTCGTTCTTCTCCAGCACTGTGACCGTGACGTCACCGGAGACTCGGTGCTGATCCCAGTACCAAGTCACCGTCTTGCCGGCCGCAAGCGGCCCGCTGGAACGGCTGAACCAGAATCGGGTGGTTACGGCAGGATCGACGAAGGCATTGAACACCTCCTCGACAGGTCGCCGAATGAGCATGGTTGCCCGCGCGACAGGGGGATTCGTGAGTGTCATTTCAGCTCCTGCGAATGTTCGTGCGGCCCTGACGCCACGCTGATCCTGTCTCCGCCCGCCACTCCAGCGGCTTCACGATGGGCTCGTGCCAACGGCACCATGAACTCGCCGCCATGCACCGCTACCGTGGTACTGAATGGCGAGGTGGGCAAGGCTTTCCAGGCATGGTTCCCTCGTCGCCACTTGGCCTGAATGCTGCGGAGAGCGCGAGGTACAGCAACTTGGTCGCGGCGACGTCCGTCGGGAAGTGGCCGCGGTCTTCATAATCTTCCGGAGCTGCATGGGCAGGCTCTCGATGGCGTTGGTCGTGTAGAGCAGCCGGCGGATCGCGGTGGGATAGCCGAACACCGGCAGCACGTGGGCCCTGGGGCGCCAAGTACCCCGGCATCGCCGCCCTCTGGCGCCGCCACTGGGCCCACG
>CAYSFN010000119.1:0-7717 GCA_964430045.1 uncultured Gemmatimonadaceae bacterium | reverse complement strand
CATGCGCAGTGGTGCAGAGCGTGGTGAGCACGGTCAGCAGCGCTGCGTGCCGTCGGGGGAGCGTCCAAAGGGTCATCGGATGGTGTCTGCGGGAGGAAGGCCGGCTTCGATGGCCAGTTGGACGCGCTCGCGCATGGCGGAGCTGCCGCCCGTGAGGACCGCCAACAGATTGACGGAGGTGATGGGCAATGGGTCGAGCCCCCAGGGCGAGGGGATGCCCGGTGGCGCCGCCGTCTCGGGGTCCAGCATGGCCGAGACGGCGCGGCGCGCGGCAGAGTCCTGGTACAGATACACCGCCAGGGTCGCCGAGCGCCCGATCCTGAATTGCGCGACCTCCGGGGCGCCGAGGAAGCCCGGCTGCGGGGGCAGTGTGTCACTGGCGCGCGGATTCACCCCGGCGCGCAGCAGCCGCTCGGCAATGCGGTCCACGTCCCAGCGCCCGGTGCGCGGGCGCCCGGCGACCGCGGCCGCGCGCAGCGCCTCGGCGCGCACGGCGGCGACCGCCTCGGGCGGGAGCTGGGCGGCGTCCGTCCCCCCGGCTCGCGGCAGGGGATCGCCGCAGGCCGCCCACAGGGTCACCGTGCCGAACAGCAGACGCCAGTGCAGATTGTACGTCGGTATGGATGATCGTTTCAGCATTCGCCTCGACAAGTGGCTGTGGGCCGCGCGGTTCTTCAAGACCCGCTCGCTGGCCGCGGCCGCGATCGACGGCGGGAAGATCGACGTGAACGGCGAGCGTGCAAAGCGGAGCAAGGAGCTGAAGCCCGGCGACACGGTGCGCGTCCGGCTCGGTGCGTTCGTGCACATCGTCACCGTCCTGCGCGTGGTCCCGCAGCGAGGCAGTGCCGCAATCGCGCAGACGCTGTACGAGGAGACCGCCGAGAGTCTCGCGGCGCGAACGGCGCAGCGGGAGCGACTGGCGCTGCTGCCGGCCGCCTTCATCCCGGCGGCCGCGCGGCCGACCAAGAAGGACCGGCGCGCCCTCTCGCGGTTCCGCGGCAAGTAGCTCACGCTCCGTCCTCGGCGATCAGCGACTGCACCGTGTGATCGTCGAAGCGGTGCCCGCCGTCGAACCGCAGCACGCGCACGGGATGCCCGGCGTGGCGCAGGCGGTCCACCTCGGCGACGAACCGGTCCTCGGCGATCCACCGGTCGCGCGTGCCGCAGACCAGCGTGAGCGGCACGGCGGCCAGCGCCGCCCCGGGCCCCAGCGGCAGTTCCGGCGGGAGCAGCGCGCCCCACACCGTCAGCGACGCCGGGGGTGACCCGGCGGCCGCGCGCGCCGCAGCCCACCGCGTCGCGGTCGCGGCGCCCTGCGAGAACCCGATGACGTGGAGTGCGGCCGCGGCCGGTGGCGCGGCCCGTTCGACCACGGTGTCGAGGTACGCGAGATTCGCGGCAATGTCCGCGTCACGCAGGTCCCGCGTCATCCAGCTGGCACCCACCGGGAGGTCGGCGTGCGCGCGGGCGGGCTGACCGCCGGTGACGTAGAATCGGTGCGGCGCCTCCGGGAAGCACCAGGCGCGGCGCGGTGCCGCCGGCCACCGGACCCGCGCCGCCATCATGGCCGCCGTCTCGCCGTAGCCATGCAGGGCAACCCACAGCGCGCGCAGCGCGGGACCGAAGTCGCCCGAGCGGAGTACACGCACAGGCCGCAGGACATCGAACGAGTCCTCGGTGCAAGGGAGTTCCACGGTTTCCATACCAGATGAAGATACTCCGGCCTGCGACCCGATTGCGCCGCGATTCCGCCCGGGCTAGAATACAGATTGACCTCTGTGGAGCTGATTGTGACCGCACCTGCGCAAGATCTGAAGAACAAGGGCTGGGGCTTCGCCCTCGTCATCCTGTTGCTCGCCGTCGCCGCGAACGTGACCGCGTTCTCGATCCACAAGGCGACGTACCTGCAACCCGACAAGGCCGATCACACGGCCGAGGCGCGCCACTGAGCCTGCGCCCCGCGGCGCGCTCCGACGGGCCGGCGAACTCGCCGGCCCGTCGTGCGTTGTGGGGTGCGCTGCTCTCCGTCGCGGTGTGCTGGTCGGGCGCGTCGGCGCAGGCGGACCGCAGCGGTCCGTCGGGCTGCCGGGGGGAGCGCATCAGCATCATCACGATCCTCACCCTGCGCCCGAGCGAGCTCGACCGGATCAGCGAACTGGGGATCCGTGCGGAGTTCCTGCGGCGCATCTGGGTCCCGACCAAGCCGGAGGTCGTCCGGGGATTCCTGCGGCTCACCGAAGGGGGCGTCTGCACCGAGCTGGCGCGCTCCGAGTCGGAGCGCATCCTGCGCGCACAGCCGTTCATCGCCGACGCGCGCATCCGCGTCATCCCGCTGGGCGGTGATTCGGTCGGCCTCGCCGTCGAGACGCAGGACGAGTTTCCCATCGACGGCGCCCTGCAGTTCCGGGACGTGGACGTCTCGCGCGTGCAGGTGGGCACGCAGAACTTCGATGGCTCCGGGATCGGCTTCTCGGCGGAATGGCGTCAGGGCTTCGAGTATCGCGACGGGCTCGGCTTCCAGTTCCGGGACGCCCTGGCCTTCGGGCGGCCGTGGCTCACGAACATCGCCGCACGCCGCGACCCGCTCGGCGGCTTCTGGGAGGCGTCGGTGCGCGCGCCGTTCTACACGGACCTCCAGCGCGATGCGTGGTACGTCGGCGCACGCAACGTGCGCGCCTTCGTGCCCTTCCGGCGCGCGGGCCAGCACACCGTGCTGGTCGATTCCGAGCGATTCCAATGGCTGGCGTCGTTCGGCCGCCGGATCGGGACGCCGCGGCGCTCGGGGATCGGGAGCATCCTGCTGGAGGGGGAGGATGCCCTGGATTCGGAGACGGCGCTCGTCGTGACGGATACCGGTGCCGTCCGGTTCACCGGCACGGAGCTGCGCGGCCGGTATCCCGCCTTCACCTCGGTGCGGGGTGGCGTGGCCATGGGGCTGCGCTACCTCGACTTCCGGCCCTTGCGCGGCTTCGACGCGATCACGGGCCGGCAGGACGTGGGCACCGGCGTGCAGCTCTCGGTACGTGTCACGCGGTCCCTGTGGGCGGCGGACGGCGTGGATCCCGACCTGCTGGTCGGCACGTCGCTGTATGCGGGGCGCGGGACGCCGCGCTCGATCACGGCCGCGCAGTTCGACGTGGAGGGACGCCGTGAGCGGGGTGCCCCCTTGTGGGATGGGGTCGTGGGCAGCGGACGCGTGGCGTGGTACCTGCGCCCGACTGAACGGTGGATGCATTCGCTCAGCGCAGAGGTCTCCGGGGGCTGGCGGACGCGCATTCCGTACCAACTGTCCGCCGGCGACCAGTACGGTGGGCTGCGCGGGTACGCGGAAACCCAGGTCGGCGGGGCGCGGCGCGGGGTGCTGCGACTCGAGGAGCGTGTCCGCCTGCCGGCGGTCCGCGGCCGGGCCGATGCGGCGGTCGCCGTGTTCGGCGACGCCGGCCGCGTGTGGGCGGGGACCGTCCCGTTCGGGGTGACGACGCCGGTGCTCGCCAGCGCGGGGGTGTCGCTGCTGCTGGCCGCGCCGGTCGGGTCGGCGCGCACCCTGCGGTTCGACGTGGGCGTCCCGCTGGTGTCCCTGCCCGGCGTGCGCAGCATGGAACTGCGTCTCACCTACCGCGACGCGACGCGCGCATTCTGGCTGGAACCCCTCGAACTCTCGCGCGCCCGGCAGGGGGCGCTGCGCGGCGCGGTGTTCGTCGATCAATGACGTGAGCACGCGGGTGCCGAGGCGTTAGGTTTCGCCATGCGCCACGCCGTCGTCGCTCTCGCCGTTCTGGGTCTCAGTGTGCATGGGACCGCCACCGCTGCGCAGTCGAGCGGCGGCTCCGGACCTCCTGACACGAGCAAGGTCGACTCGGTCGCCCCGACCCCGCGCTCCCCGTTCTGGCCTGACGTGATCCCCGGTCCGGCGGCGCGCGCCGGCGCGATCCTGCCGCACAAGCGCGTCGTCGCGTTCTACGGGACGCCGCGGTCCACCCGGATGGGCATCCTCGGCCAGATCCCTCCCGAGGAGATGTTCGCACGCCTGGAGGCGCAGGCGGCCGAGTACGAACAGGCGGACCCCGCGACACCCGTGCAGCCTGCCCTGGAGTTGATCGCGACGGTGGCACAGGCCGACCCCGGGCGTGACGGGATGTACCGCGCGCGGATGTCGGACGCCACGCTCGAGATGGTGTACCAGTGGGCGAAGGCGCGGGGCTGGATCGTGGTGCTGGACATCCAGATCGGCCGCAGCACGGTCGCGCAGGAGATCGAGGTCTACCGCAAGTTCCTGGAGCGGCCGGAGGTGCATCTCGCCCTGGACCCCGAGTTCGCGATGCAGCCGGATCAGGTGCCCGGCAAGAAGATCGGCACCCTGGACGCCGACGACATCAACTACGCGAGCACGTGGCTGGCGCGGATCGTCGAGGAGAAGCAACTGCCGCCCAAGATCCTCGTCGTGCACCGGTTCACGCGCCCGATGGTCACGAACCACACGTCGATCGTGCTCGATCCCCGGGTGCAGATCGTGATGCACATGGACGGCTTCGGGGCGCCGCGCCTGAAGCTGGCGAGTCACAAGGCCTACATCGAATCGGAACCGGTGCAGTGGGTCGGCTTCAAGGTGTTCTACAAGAACGACAAGCCGATCATGTCGCCGAGCGACGTCGTCCGCGTGCGCCCGGTCCCGCTGTTCATCTCGTACCAGTAGGTCCCTTGCGTCGGCCGGGCAGCGCCCCATGGACCTGATCACCGGCGCGCTGGCGCTTCTCGTTGGCGTCACGCTCGGCCTGCTCGGCGGCGGTGGCGCCGTCCTGACGCTCCCGATCCTCGTGTACGTCGTGGCGCTGACGCCGAAGGTCGCCGTGCCGCTCTCCCTGATGGTGGTGGGGCTCGCGAGCGCGGTCGGCGCAACGATCCACTGGCGGGCGGGCCGGCTGGCGCTCGGCCCGACGCTGCGGTTCGCCGGGTTCACGGTGCTCGGCGCGTACGCCGGTGCACGCGTCGGGCGGCTGCTCCCCGACGGCGTCCAGTTGGCGATCTTCGCGGTGGTGGTCCTGCTCGCGGCCGGCGCAATGTGGCGGTCGGTCGGACACGAACCCGTGCCCCGTGCCGGCCCATCCCGCGCGCTGCTTCCGGCGGTCGGGGTCGCCGTCGGGGTGATCACCGGCGTGGTGGGCGTCGGCGGCGGATTCCTCTTCGTGCCGGCCCTGGTCGCGCTGCTGCAGTACCCCATTGCCCGCGCGACGGCGTCGTCGCTGCTCGTCATCGCGATGAACGCCGCGGCCGCGCTGGTCGGCTACGGCCCGGGACTCCAGGTGCCGTGGGCCATCGCCATCCCGTTCGTGCTCTGCACGATACTTGGTATGTTCGTCGGTCAGGCGCTGGCGCCCCGGTTCCGCTCCGACACGCTCAAGCGCGCGTTCGCGGTCCTGCTCGTGGGCGTCGGGACGTTCGTGCTCCTGCAAACACTCCGCTGAGACACTGCCATGCTCTTCCATCACTTCTACGACACGCGCCTTGCGCAGGCCAGCTACCTCGTGGGCTGCCAGGCGACGGGCAATGCGCTGGTCATCGACCCCAACCGCGACCTGCAGCAGTACGCGACGGTCGCCAGCGAGCACCGGCTGCGCATCACGCACGTGACGGAGACGCACATTCACGCCGACTTCCTCAGCGGCGCGCGGGAACTGGCGGCACGACACGGCGCCCAACTGCTGCTCAGCGGCGAAGGTGGCCCGGACTGGCAGTACGCGTTCGCCGCCGACGCCGGCGCCACGACCCTGCGGGACGGTGACCACTTCATGGTGGGCAATCTCCGCCTGGAGGTCCTGCACACGCCCGGCCACACGCCGGAGCATCTGTCGTTCCTGCTCACCGACACGCCCGCCTCCGCGGAACCGGTGATGCTCTTCACCGGCGACTTCGTGTTCGTGGGGGACGTCGGGCGGCCGGACCTGCTGGAGAAGGCGGCCAAGATCGCCGGCACGATGGAAGCCGGCGCACGCACGCTGTGGCGGTCCCTGGACCGCTTTCGCGCCCTGCCAGACCACCTGCAGGTGTGGCCGGGCCACGGCGCCGGCTCCGCCTGCGGCAAGGCGCTGGGAGCCGTGCCGTCGAGCACGGTGGGCTACGAGAAGCTGGTCAACTGGGGCGTGGGTGCCGCCGATGAAGCGGCGTTCGTGCGCGGCGTGCTCGAGGGCCAGCCCGAACCGCCGGCGTATTTCGCCCAGATGAAGCGGCGCAACCGGGAGGGGCCGGCACTCCTCGGCGAGCAGGCGCCGTTGCCGGCGCTGGACGACGCCACCGCGTCGGCGCTGCTCGCGGCGGGCGCCACACTGCTCGACGTGCGCCCCTCGGCCACCTTCGCGGCGGCGCATCATCGCGGGGCGATCAACGTGCCCCTCGGCAAGTCCCTCGCGACCTTCGCGGGGTCGCTGGTCCCCTACGACACGCCGATCGTCGTGGTCTGCGCATCGGCGTCCGACGCGGAGGCCGCGCGGGTGGCGCTCCAGCTGATCGGCCTCGACGACACGCGCGGCTGGGTGTCGCCGGCGCCGCTCGGCGACCGGGGCATGGTGTTCCAGCCGCAGCGCACGGCCCCAGAGGCCCGGGCGGCGCACGACGCCGGCGCCTTCACGCTGGACGTGCGCGGGCACGCCGAGTGGGAGGCCGGGCACCTCGCACACGCGGTGCTGATCCCCCTCCCCGACCTCGCCGCACGGCTGGGTGACATTCCGCGCGACCGCCCCGTGCAGGTGCACTGCCAGAGCGGGGTGCGCAGTGCGATGGCGACGAGCTGGCTCCGCGCGCAGGGCGTCGATGCCGTGGACGTCCTCGGCGGCTTGAACGCGCTGCGCGGGTGATGCCCCCGGCCGCGCGCCTTCAGTACGAGATCTGCATCCCCGCCGTGAAGATCTGGTCGCTCTTCTGGAACGTGTCCTCCGGCAGATTGTCGTAGCGCACCGTGTAGGCCAGGCGCAGCCCCAGCCGCTTGTGCAGCGGTGCCGCCACGGCGGTCTCGGTGTTCAGGCGCCAGTCCTGCCGCACTTCGGTGTTGGGCAGCGCCTCGACCGACTGCTGCACGAACGCCCCGCCCCCGAGCGGCTTCTTGTACCAGATGCCCGCCTTGACGGCGATGAAGTCGTTCTCGATGCCACGCAGGTTCCGCTGCTGCGTCCACTGCCCGCCGGCATCGAAGCGCAGGGAGTCACTGGCCAGCGTCGCGAACCGCCACACGACGCCCAGGTACTCCTCCGTGCGCCGCTTGATGCCCGACGAGCGATTCCGGTCGAAGGTGATGCCCGAGGTGACGCCGAGCCCATCGATGATGGTCCAGTCGGCCCCGACCTTGGCGACCAGGAGACTGGTGTTCACCGCGCCGTTCGCTTCGCCGTAGACGGTGCGCAGATCCTGCCGGAGCGTCCATCGGCTGCTGGGTTTCCAGGACAGTTTCTGGCCGAACGAGAAGGTGGTGACCTTCGAGTTCCCGCTGGCGGACACGAACCCCAGGTCCGCCGTTCCCTTCGGTCGCTCACGCGCGGTCTGCGCCCACGCGTCGGGCACAGCCGCCGTCACGGCGACGAGACATGTCAAGAGCCATCGCATGACGGAAAATAGCCACCGACGGCCGCGCCGACAAACCTCGCCGGGCGCGGCCGGTCCGGCGGGACTACTGGACGGCGCCGTCGTCGGTGGAATGATCGTCGCGATGTACCTGCCGATCTTCGACATG
>CAYSFN010000118.1:0-7757 GCA_964430045.1 uncultured Gemmatimonadaceae bacterium | reverse complement strand
CGTCCGTCGCACCCTGCCCCGTCGTCCCGATGAGCGTGACGGCCGAGAGCTGCGTCGCCATCACGGAGAGCCCCACGGCCCACCACGGGAGGGACCGGCTGGCGAGGAAGTAGCCCTCGATGTCGTGCGTGTTCTTGCTGCGGCGGATGCCGTCGACGAGGATGTAGACGATGTACACGCCGACGATGACCCAGTTCAGCCAATGCATGCCCATCTCAGCGCCCCCACAGCCACTGCATGGCCCCGAGGATGGCGAGTGTCACGGCCTGGACGAGCAGGACGCGGACCAGCGTGCGGCGGACGTTCGGCGTGTCGGTTGTCATAGGCCGGAAAACTACACCGCGGCACGCCCCGGCTCACGCACCGCCGCGCCGTGCCTCGTCGTCGTCGAGGGCGCGCAGGGCAGGCGTGTCGAGGTCGTCGAACTGCCCCTGCCGCGCGGCCCAGCGGAAGGCCAGCAGGGCACCGAGGACCAGCAGGAGCGCCACCGGGAGCACCAGGAAGAGGACACTCATGGCGCCGGGGCGAAGGTGTCGGTGCGGTAGGACGTCGCGATGACGATGAGCGAGCTGATGGGCATCACCACGGCCGCCAGCAGGGGGTCGATCAGGCCCGCCGCGCAGAGCCCCGCGCCGAACACGTTGTAGATGGCCGAAAAGAGCAGGTTCCGCTTGAGCAGGGTCATCGTGCGGCCGACGCCGTCGACGAGCGCGACCAGTGGCGCGAGCCCCGGCGTGGCCAGGTACACGTCCGCGGCGGCGAGCGAGGCCTCGGCGCCGCCGTGCACCGAGACCCCGACGGTCGCGGCGGCGAGCGCCGCGGCGTCGTTCACGCCGTCACCGACCATGACGGTGCGGCCCTCGCGCAGCGAGTGCTCCACGACCCTGCGCTTCGACTCGGGCGTGGCCGCTCCGGTTGCCAGGCCCGCCGGCACCCCCACGCTGCGGGCGACGGCGGCGACGGTGCGCGGGTCGTCGCCCGAGAGGATGCCGACCGTCCATCCACGCTGCTGCAACGCGGCGATCGCCTCGCGCGCGCCCACGGCGACCGGGTCGCCGATGCCCGCCGTGGCGGCGAGGTGACCATCCACGGCGACCCACACCGGCGTGAGCGCCTCTTCCTCGTCGGGGGCCGGGCCTGCGGGCACACGCAGCGCGCTGCGCACGAAGTCGGGGCTGCCGACCACGACCGTGCGGCCCGCGACCATCCCCCGGATGCCGCGCCCCGCGACCTGCTCCACGCACTCCGGTTGCGGCGCGTCGAGGTCGGGCCAGGCCCGCGTGAAGGCCAGCGCCAGCGGATGCGTGGCCGTGCGCTCCAGGGCGAGGATCAGCGGCTTGACCTCCGGGTCGCCCCTGAAGTGCACCAGCCGGGCATGGCCCTGCGTGATGGTTCCGGTCTTGTCGAGCCAGATCCGGCCCGGCGTGGCCAGGGCCTCCAGCGCATCGCCGCCCTTGATGAGGATCCCCCGCCGTGCCGCACGCCCGGTCGCGACCGTGATCGCCAGCGGCGTGGCCAAGGCCAGCGCGCAGGGGCAGGTGACGATCAGCAACGCGATGGCGTGATCGAGTGCGTTGCGCGGGTCGCGCGTGCTCCAGTACCACCAGGTGAGTGCGGCCGCCGCGATCACCAGCGCCACGAAGCCGCCGGCCAGGCGGTCCGCCAGTTGCACCACCGGCGCGCGACGCCGCGCACTCTCCTCCATCTGCCGGAGGATCGCGCCCAGGCGCGTGGCCTCACCGGCCGCGGTCACGCGGATGCGCAGCGGGGCGCTCAGGTTCGTCGTCCCCGCGTAGACCAGGTCCCCGGCCGCGACGGCCACGGGGCGCGACTCCCCCGTGAGCAGCGCGAGGTCCATCGACGAGACGCCCGTCTCCACGACCCCGTCGGCGGCGACCGATTCCCCCGCGCGCACATCCAGCAGCATCGCAGGCAGCACCGCCTCGGTGGGCACCTCGCGCAGCCCGTCCCGCTCGACAAGGCGCGCGGTCCGTGGCGCGAGCGACGCGGTGAGCTCCGTGGCGTCGGCGGCGGACCGCTGGCTCCGCCGTTGCAGGTAGCGGCCCATCAGCAGCAGGAAGATGAGGGTGGCCACCCCGTCGAAATAGATGGGTCCGACCCCCGTCCACGTGTTGACCGCGCCGCGCATCAGCCCGGCGGCCAGCGCCAGCGCGACCGGGAGGTCCATCTGCAGGCGGCGCACCCGCAGGCCGGCCCACGCGGCGCGGAAGAAGACGCGCCCGGGACCCACCACCGCCGGGACCGTGAGCAGCAGCGAGATCCAGCGGAAATAGCGGTCGTACGACGCCTCCACCGTGCCGAACCACCCCGAGTACATCGCCAGGGCGATGAGCATCACGTTCATCGCAATGGCGCCCGCGATGGCGAGGTCCGTCAGCATGCGCCGCTGCTCGTCGCGCCGCACGCGCTCCGCCGCGATGCCGCGGAAGGGGTGCGACGGGTACCCCAGGGTGTCGAGCGTGCGCGCGATCGCGCTCAGGGACGTGACCGCCGGATCCCAGGTCACCTGCGCGACCGACCGGCCGACCTGCAACTCCGCACGCAGCACGCCCGGCAGCACCAGCGGGACACGCTCCACCAGCCACAGGCACGACCGGCAGTGCACGCCCTCGAGCAGGAGCTCGATCGTCGCCGTCCCGTCGGCACCGCGTCGCACGTAGAGCCGCTGGAAGGCGTCGTGATCGTACTCCTCGTAGCGTTTGCCCGTCGCCGTCACCGGACGGTCGCGCCCTTCGGGCAACCGGTAATAGCGGTCCAACCCCGCGTCCCGAATGAGCAGCGCAGCCGTCGCACAGCCACGGCAGCAGTAGCTCGCCGCGCCGGCAGGGTGCACGAGCGCGGCGGGCACGGGGAGCGCGCAATGCGCACAGGCCACGGCGGCACGCGCGGCGGGCACGAGGTGGCGCGTCATCGGGCGGCTCCATGCGCGTGGTCCGGCGCGAGCGCACCCGGTGTCGCCGCGTGCGCGGCATGCGCGCGCGGCCGCAGGACCAGGCCGATCGTCAGCACGCCCATCAGGACGATGCTCATGGCGGTCACCAGCGGGATCTGCGCACGCCAACGCGCCGTCAGGCGATGCGCGCCGCCCGCGACGGCCAACAGCGCCGGGACCGAGCCGAGCCAGAAGACGGCCATCACCAGTGTCGCGCGTGGCACCGAGCCGGTCCCGGCGGCGGTGACCACGAACGCATACAGCCACCCGCAGGGCAGCAGGGCCGTGATACCCCCGAACATGGCGGCGCGCCCGCTGGGGCTCCAGCCGCTGGCGCGGCGCGTCAACTGCTGCAGGGCGGTGCGCGGCGGCGCGGGCGCAGCGCGCCCCAGTGCGGGAAGTCCGCGCGCGCGGAGGATCGCCGCGAGGCCCCAGAGCACCATCAGGGCGCCGGCCACCAGCGCCGCCCCCTGCTGGACGGCGACGAATCGCCCGGCCTGCGTCACACCGACGCCCACGAGGCCGGCGGCGACGCCGAGGGTCAGGTAGGCCGCCAGCCGCATCCCGTGGTAGGCGACGTGCGCCCGGGCGGTGGCCCCCGGGGCGTAGGCGCAGACGAAGCCCCCGCACATCCCCGCGCAGTGCGCGCTGCCGAGCAGCGAGGCGACGAACACCGACGCGACGAGTGCGGTCATGTGCCCGGGGCGTTCGCCACGTCCACGCGCCGCGCTGCGACGAAGCGCGCGGGGCCGCGGCGCGCTTCGACCGCCACGTCCCACAATCCGGCCGCGTCGAAGGGAACGCGCGCGCCGTAGCCGCCCTCCACCGGCGCCAGCGGCACGGGGATGACCGTCTGCGCCCGCGCCACGCGCGTCAGCCGGACGATGACCGTCGCGCTGTCGACGGGCATCCCGGCGGCGTCGCGCAAGGTGACCAGCAGCTGCGATCCGGAGGGGGACGCCGGCCCGGCGGACAGCTCGAGCGTCCACCCCAGGCGATCACTGCGCTGCTCGACGCCGCGCTGCGCGTCGAAGTGCACCGCGCGCTGGTAGTAGTTCTCCTCGACGGCGAACGACGGATCGCCGCGCGCGATCCGCATCACCCAGAGGTTGCCGGCGATGGTGACGCCGAGGATCGCCACGACGATCGCGGGCCAGGTCCAGTTGCGCATCAGAGGCCTCCGGGGCCATCGGCCGGCCCGGTCAAGCGAAATGGGATGTCCCGCCGGAACGCGGTGCCCTCGGTGACCCGCACGGTGATGGTCCGCACACCCGCCGGGTGCGACCCCGCCGGGAGCGTGATGAAGAAGCTGGTCGTCCCCGTCTCACCCGCCGCGACCGGCAACGGATGCACGGGCGCGATGACGCGCGCGCCGAGGGCGTTGGCTTCCACGACCTCGAAGCTGTAGGCGCGGTCCGCCCGCGTGCGATTCGCGATGCGCAGACGCACCTGGTTCGTCACGGCCCCGCGCGCGTCGACCTGATACGGCGCCCCGAGCGACCCCAGCAGCGTGATGTCCGCCGGTTCCTTCGTGGACAGTTGCCAGATGAACGCGCTCAGAAACAGCGTGAACGCGGCCGGATACAGCACGGTGCGCGGACGCAGCAGCCGCGGCGGGGTGCCCGCGAGTGCGTCCTGCGAGGAGTACCGGATCAGCCCGGCGGGCTTGTGCACCCTGGCCATGATGCGGTCGCAGGCATCCATGCACTGCGTGCAGTGGATGCACTCCATCTGCAGGCCCTGGCGGATGTCGATGCCCGTGGGACAGGTGGCCACGCAGGCGTTGCAGTCGATACAATCGCCGAGCCCGTCGCGGGCCTTCCCGCGGCCCCGCGGCTCCCCGCGGCGGTCGTCGTACGCCACGATCAGCGACTGCCGGTCCAGCAGCGCGGACTGCCAGCGGCCGTAGGGACAGGCCACCAGGCAGACCTGCTCGCGAAAGTAGCCGAAGTCCGCGAAAATCAGCGCCGTGGTCACCACCATCACCAGGAACGGCGTCGGGTGTTCGAGTGGCGACTGCGTCATCCACACCGCGAGCGCGTCGGTGCCGACGAAATACGACAGGAAGGTATGGGCGAGGATCATCGCGATCCCCACGTACACCAGGTGCTTCAACCAGCGCCTGGGGTGGATGCGCCCGCGGTCCGCGTCCATGCGGCGGGAGCCCGCCTCCCCGCCCTCGAACAGGCGCTCGATGGGGCGAAACACGAACTCCATGTACACCGTCTGCGGACAGCCCCACCCGCACCACGCCCGCCCGAAGAGCGCCGTCAGCAGGAAGATCCCCGTGAGGACCGTCAGCCCGAGCAGCATCAGCAGCACCGTGTCGGTGGGCAGGAACGTGGTCCCGAAGAACGTGAACTCGCGGCGCGGCAGGTCGAGGAGCACCCACGGCCTGCCGTGCCAGCGCAGGTGCGGCAGCGTCAGGAAGAACGCCATCAGGGCGTAGCCCACGACCAGCCGCGCCCGGGACCACGGGCCGGCGCTCCAGCGTGGGCGGATCCACCGGCGGGACCCGTCCTCGTTCAGCGTCGGGAGGACGCGCCCCGCGTACGTCGGCGCAGCCGTCACGAGCCGACCTTGTCTCCTTCCGGCCCCTTGGCGTTGGGCGGGTTGCTGCCGCGCAGCGACAGCACGTAGGCCACCACGCGGTCCAGCTCCTCCGGCGGGAGCATCTGCTGCCACGCCGGCATTCCCTTGGCCAGGACGCCGCTGCCCACCGCCTTCCATACGTCGGCCGGTGTCCCGCCGTGGATCCAGTAGTCGTCGGCCAGGTTGGGGCCGATCATGCCGGCGCCGCCCGGCGCGTGACAGGCCTGGCAGTACTTCACGTACGTTGCCTCACCTGCCGCCACGGCCGTGGCGTCGCCGGCCAGCGCCGTCAGCGCGTCCGCGTCGGGCCCCGCCGGACCGCCCTGCGACGCCACGCGCGCCTCCCACGCGGCCATCTCCTTGGCGTACATCGCGTCCTTCCTGCCCCCGTGCCCGAGATCGCCCGGGAGGAAGTAGTACGCGACCGCCCAGACGATCGACGCCCAGAAGATGTACACCCACCACCTGGGGAGCGGGTTGTCGTACTCCTGGATGCCGTCGTACTGATGGTCCAGCAGCTTGTCCGCGTCCGGATCGTGATTCATCTCAGCGCTCCACCGCGCCCTCGCGCGGCTCCTGCGGGTGGACGTCGTCGAGCGGCATCCTGCTCGCCTGCTCCCACATCGACTTGTTGCGCGGCAGCCAGATCCAGACCACGATCGCCAGGAAGGCCAGCGCGAAGAGGATCAGCGCGATCTCGGCGTAGATGGCCAGGCCCGCGCCACTCATCACATCGGTGCGCATGGTCAGTGCCCCCCGGTGTCGGCCGCGTCACGGCGCAGGTCCGTTCCCAGCCGCTGGAGGTACGCGACGACCGCCATGATCTCCTTGTCCTCCAGTCCGTCCGGCCCGCCGGCGGCGAGCACGCGCGCGGCGATCTCGCGGGCCTGCGCCCGCGCCATGCCCGGCGCCTGCCCGTTCTTCACGGCGTCCCCGTAGGGCACGCCCAGCATGGCCATCGCGTCGACGCGGCGCTGGATGCCGTCGAAGTCCAGCGCGTCCGTGAGCAGGTGCGGATACGCAGGCATGATCGACTGCTGCACGATCTCCGCGGGGTCGTGCATGTGCCGCACGTGCCACAGGTCGGGGTACTTCCCGCCCTGCCGCGCCAGGTCCGGCCCGATGCGCCGTGAGCCCCAGAGGAAGGGATGGTCGTACACCGACTCCCCGGCCTTGGAGTAGTCGCCGTAGCGCTCCGTTTCGTGGCGGAACGGCCGGATCATCTGCGAATGGCAGTTGAAGCAGCCCTCGCGGATGTAGATGTCGCGCCCCGCCAGCTCCAGCGGCGTGTACGGCTGCACCGACGCGATGGTGGGGACGTTCGACTTGATCAGGAAGGTCGGGATGATCTCGAACAGCGACGCGACCACGACCGCGACGGTGGTCATCACGGTGAAGGTCACCGGGAGCCGCTCCCACCGGCGGTGCCAGCCCGCGCTCACGAAGCGCGCGACGGCACCGGCCGGCTGCGGCGGCTCGTGGCCTGCGAAGACGGGGGCCAGCGGCGCCGCCTGGATCTCCGGCTCCTCGTAGCGCGCCGGACGCATCTGCCAGGTCTTCCAGATGTTCCAGCCGAAGAGGACCATCCCGGCCAGGTACATCGCTCCGCCGACCACGCGCACCCAGTACATCGGCATGAGGCGCAGGGTGGTCTCCACGAAGTCCGGGAACGCCAGCCGGCCGGTCTCGTCGAAGGCGCGCCACATCAGCCCCTGGGTGATGCCCGCCGAATAGATGGCGGTGACGTAGAGCAGGATGCCGAAGGTCGCGATCCAGAAGTGCAGCTCCATCGCCTTCCGGCTGTACACCTCCTTGGTCTGGAACAGGCGCGGCAGCAGCCAGTAGATCATGCCGAAGGTGATGAACCCGTTCCACCCCAGCGCACCGGTGTGGACGTGGGCGATGATCCAGTCCGTGTAGTGCGCGAGGGCGTTGACGCTCTTGATGGAGAGCATCGGCCCCTCGAAGGTGGACATGCCATAGGCCGTGATGCCGACGACGAAGAACTTGAGGATGGGGTCGGAGGTGACCTTGTGCCACGCGCCACGCAGCGTCAGCAGGCCGTTGACCATCCCGCCCCAGCTCGGCATCCACAGCATCACCGAGAAGACCATCCCGAAGGTGGAGGCCCAGTCCGGCAGCGCCGTGTAGTGCAGGTGGTGCGGGCCGGCCCAGATGTACAGGAAGACCAGCGTCCAGAAGTGCAGGATCG
>CAYSFN010000117.1:2095-7790 GCA_964430045.1 uncultured Gemmatimonadaceae bacterium | reverse complement strand
CCCGGAAGCACCGCAGGCGCTTCCGAGCGGGGAGACCGATCGCTACAAGGGTGTGGTGGTTGGCCGACACCTTGTGTTGCCAGGGAGCGGCGCCTAGCGATCTTCTGTGGCACTTCGCCACACGAGCATCTCGTGGAGTTCACGTACGCGCCATCATGGTTCGTCGACGGCCAACGGCCGAGCGCTGGCGACGACGCTCCGCCGCCAATTGTCAGATGATGCGATCGTATTGCCGAGCGACGACGGTACGGCGATCGTCGTCATCGAACGCCGTACCGCGCCGGCGGGCACCGCGTCCGCCACGTTCACCGTCAGGAGCATCGACCTGAACGGCAGAGAACGGTGGAGTCGCAAGGTCGAGTATAGCCCAATCCTGATACCGCGTGGCGATCGCGCGGGGTTGATCGAGGCCGTCGCGGTTGGCTTGCGCGGATTCCAGCTTCGAACACCCGCCGCATTCGTGACCTATGTTCCAGAGACGTATCCCGCTGTACGCGGTGCCTTCATCGCCACCGACGACGCGGTGTGGGTTCAGCACTTCATCCCCGGCAGCAATCACCAGCGGTGGGTCGTCCTGAGCAGCAGCGGGCAGCTCGTGGGGCACCTCGATACCGAACTCTCGTTCCGCAAACCCATGCTGATATGGGCGCCACGTCGACGTCGGTATGGGGGATCGCGGAGAACGCAGGCGGGGAACCGGTCGTGCTGCTGTTCGGATGGACGCGCCGCACTCCGTGACGGCGGGCAACAGCAAGGCTCGCCGCAGGCGGGCAGCGCTCATTGCACTGGCAGTCGTGCTTGTCGGCTGCACAACCCGCCACCAGGTTCCTCCGCGCGTGGAGCAATCCGCGGGACGCTTGGCGGTAGTCGAAGCAATTGCCTTGGCTGGCCACGGCTTGGCGACTCCCGTCTACATTGTCGTGGACTCGGTGTCGCTCCGTGTCGTGCTCGGCATGGATGACTGGACGACCAACGCCTTGCGCGCCCGACTGGGCAACAGAGCCGGTGTCGGCATCGCAGCCGTAGACAGAGACTGCGCACGTCGTCGGGACCTCCCCTGTGAACGCCTGAAAATCCTGCGCGACGAGCAGCATCGCGGGGTGGCGCACATCCGGGCCGTCTGGCTGCCTCCGCAGCGCGACGGACAACGCTGCGTCTCTTCGTACGAGGCGTCCTTCGAGTTCATGGTCACCGCAAACGGGACGGCGAACCTCATACGCATCTACGACGAGGACTACGGCGATTGCGGCGGCGTGACACCGAGCGTCAGCCTCACACAGCACTACTCGATCATTCCACTTCTCCTCCCCAGGAACTGCACCACTTTCAGCGAGTCGCCATCGCGCCGGACCACGTAGTCGCCTTCAAGAATGCTCCCGGAGCAGCCGGTCGGGTACTGACGAAGTATCGCCACAGGCACGCGCCACTCGCGCTGGGGTTCGGTCTCCACAATCCCGGTGGTCGCGATACTGATGTAGCTGGGCTTGATCCCCGTGCAACGACCTGTTCCAGCACTGGCGGGCGGTCCAGCGCCACGCATGGGCTGAGCCGCACGCGACCCAGAATCTGGGAGGAACGCAGCACCCAGTGCGATCGCAAGCGACCGGGCGTCGTCGCGTCGAGCCTTCGCGCGAGCGGTGTCGCTTGCCGGGGCAGCACAATCCCGGGACTTGATTCCGATGGACGAGCAGTGCTCGTCGAATCCGACGAATACCGGGCTGCTGTCAACGCGGAGCTGCTCCGCAACAGCACGCATGATCTGCCCGCGCATGCTGTCCTGCGCCGCAGGCACCAGGACCTCGTGGACATCCCGGGCGGCGATGCGCATGTCCTCGGTCTCCGTGGGATCCACCGCCATACGGGCAATCGTCGCCAGAATCTGGGCGCGGAGGGCTGGGTCGATCGTGACCGGAGGCGTTTCGTGGCTTACGCTGGAGAACAAGGCCTTGCGCGTGGAGTCGACGAGTCGACGGGTTCCAAGCGAATCGATTTCGTAATGTCGTCCAACGGTTGCGACTCGGATGTCGCGATAGAGGGTTCCGGTCAATTGCTGCAGGAAAGACCCGAGCACCCGTATGCGGACTTCATACGTCCGGCTGCGGTCGGCCAGCATCAGAAGAAGCACATCAGCGATGCGACGGTGCCGAATTGAGCTGACGCTGAGGATGTTGCTGAGATACACCGTATCCCTGCCGGGCGCATCCTTCAACAAGCCCGCCAGCACCTCCGGCCCTTCCGGGCAGGACATCATGTATCCCAGCGCCACCTGGACATCGCGCGTGGATTCGCGACGCTGGAGCACCGGGCCATAGGTGCCGCACTCCAGCTCGCGCCATCGGACGGAATCAGGCAGACGCCCTGGCGGATTCTGCGCACCGGCCGCAAGCGGCAGGCTGCCCAGCAAACCCACACAGAGCACCGACGGCGCAACGTACCACGACAAGATGGCTTTCATCATGGAATACCTTGGAGAGTACGAAGTCCTATCCGTTGGGAGCGCGCGTGGCAACCGTCAGCGGCGAACCCGTTCGGGCCGAAGACGCCGTAGTTGGCATTATTGTCGGGTGCTTGGCGCGCCGCGACAAAGGCAATCGTATCAACGATAACGCCGAACAAAGAACTCTCCTTACTCGTGTCAAACACGACCGACTCAGTCCTGTTCCGAATAGTGGTCGCGTTGGCACCTAGCCACGCGTACGCCTCACCCGTGTGTGACCCAAGCTCTCTGTTCACCTCCTCGTGCCTGTCGATCACGCCAGGAAGGATGTTCTGACGAAATGGTGATCTGTGGATGGTTGGTGAAAGTGTTATGAAGAGAGGAAATAGTATCCCTTGTTGGGACCGCCGAGTACTCGATCCCCTACCCCATCAAAACTTGAAATGTTGGTGCAAGCCCCAGAACGTTCAGGTCAGACTGGTCATGACCACTGCCGCCCGAGGAGCACGAAGGGATCCAAGGCGTGGAGGCGCAGCTGATCTCGTCGTCTCCCGGGTCCCCGCCCCAGCCACCACCACTGCTGCCACCGTCCGGGGGCTCGCCGCCTCCGGGCTCGCCGTCACCGGACTGACCGTCACTGGCACACAACACGAGGTGGATCTCGTCGAGTTCGGGAAAGTATTCCCACGCCTCCACCCACCACTCGAGGCCGCCGTCATCAATGATTTGAATGAACGATGCGGAGCCCGCCTGCACGATGTACCAGCAGGTCACTTGGGCGGAGAACCCGGTGGTGGCTTGCTGCTGCCGAGGCCCCACTGGGTCGTCGCGTCAGCCCCCCTCAAATCGCCTTGAACTCATCAAACGGCTGCCGGCACGCCTGGCACACGTGGATCGCCTTGCACGCCGTCGACCCGAACTCGCTCTTGAGCACCGTGTCCCCGGCCCCGCAGAACGGGCACACCACAGGCGCCCGGTGCCGCGTGAGCGTGATCAGCCCACCCTGCTCCGCCCTGCCCGGCGGCGCAATGCCATACGCCCGCAGCTTCTCGCGCGCCTCGGGGCCCATCCAGTCGGTGGTCCAGGCCGGCGCGTGGCGCACCTCCACCGCGACCGCGCGCGCGCCCGCCTCGGTCAGCGCCTGCACCACGTCGGCCTCCATCTCGCGCATGGCGGGGCAGCCGCTGTAGGTGGGCGTCATCACCACGGTCACGTGGTCACCGTCCACGACGGCGTCGCGCACCACGCCCAGCTCCACCACCGAGATCACCGGCACCTCGGGGTCCATCACGCGGCCGAGCACCTCGAACACCGCCTCGCGCGTGAGCGTCATGGGGGCCTCAGCGGCGGTGCGTGCGGTTCACCACGACGCGCCCGGGTGCGAGCGCGCCACGATCTGCATCTCGGTCAGCATGTGCCCCAGCGCCTCGGTGTGCCGCCCCGCGCGCCCCCCGCGGCGCATGGGGCCGTCGCCGGGCCGTGTGAGCGTGGCCTGCTGCAGCACGTCGTCCACCATGGCGTCCCAGCGGGTCTTGAGGCCCGCGTGGTCCACCACGATGCCCTGCGCCTCCACGGCATCGTCCACGGCGTCGCGGTCGAACAACTCCCCCGTGAAGCGCCACAGCTCGTCCAGCGAGCGCTGCACGCGCGCGTGGCTCTCCGCCGTGCCGTCGCCCAGGCGGATGACCCACGCCGCGCTGTGCCGCACGTGGTACTTGCCCTCCTTCAACGCCTTGGCCGCAATGGCCGCCAGCCCGGCGTGCCCGCAGCCGGCCAGGGCGTCGAGCAGCAGCACCGAGTACGCGTCGAACAGGAACTGCCGCACCATCGTGAAGCCGAAGTCGCCCCTGGGCAGCTCCACCAGCAACGCGTTGCGGAACTGCACGCCGTCGCGCCAATAGGCCAGGTCGTCTTCCGAACGGCCCTTGCCCTCGACCTCGCCCGCCAGCTTGAGGAACATGGCCGCGTGACCGATCAGGTCCAGCGCGATGTTGGCGGTGGCGATGTCCTCTTCCAGAATGGGCCCGTGCCCCGTCCATTCGGACACGCGATGCCCCAGCACCAGCCGGTCATCGCCCAACCGGATGATGTACTCGGCCAGCGGATGCTCCACCGGCTCCTGCCGAGGCCCGGCGACGTTGGGGACCGTCAAAAGATGCGCACGCCGCGCGGGGCCACGTAAAACTGCGGGTGCCGGTAGGGCTTGTCGTTGCCCGGGTCGAAGAACGGCCCCGCGTCGCCGGGCGCGGACGCCACGATCGCCGCGCTCGGCACCACCCACAGCGACACGGCCTCACCGCGCCGCGTGTACACGTCGCGCGCGTTCTGCAGCGCCTGCTCGGCGTCGGCCGCGTGCACCGAGCCCGCGTGCTCGTGCGGCGCGCCCTTCCCGCCCTGGGTGAAGACTTCCCACAGGGGCCACTGGGAGTCGCTCATGTCAGGCCACCTGCGTGTCGCGGGCCGCGTGCTTGGCCGCCCAGGCGCTGGCCGCCGCCCGCACCCACGCGCCGTCCTCGTGGGCCGTGCGCCGCGTGGCCAGCCGCTCGCGGTTGCAGGGGCCGTTGCCCTTGATGACGTCGAAGAACTCGGTCCAGTCGATCGCGCCGAACTCCCAGTCGCCGGTCTCCGCGTTGTGCCTGAGGTCCGGGTCCGGCAGCGTGATGCCCAGGGCGATGGCCTGCGGCACCGTGAGGTTGACGAAGCGCTGGCGCAGCTCGTCGTTGGTCTTGCGCTTGACGCGCCACTTGAGCAGCTCGGCCGAGTTGGGCGAGTCGGTGTCGCTGGGGCCGAACATCATCAGCGAGGGCCACCAGAAGCGGTTGACCGCGTCCTGCAGCATGGCCTTCTGCGCCGGCGTGCCGCTGGCGAGCACGGTGCAGATCTCGTAGCCCTGGCGCTTGTGGAAGTTCTCCTCCTTGCAGATGCGGATCATGGCCCGCGCGTAGGGCCCGTACGAGGCCTTGGCCAGCACCGTCTGATTCACGATGGCCGCGCCGTCCACCAGCCAGCCGATCACGCCCATGTCCGCCCACGACAGCGTGGGATAGTTGAAGATGGACGAGTACTTGGCGGTGCCGTCCAGCAACTGATGGACCAGCTCGTGCCGGTCCACGCCCAGCGTTTCCGTCCCGCAGTAGATGTACAGCCCGTGCCCGGCCTCGTCCTGCACCTTGGCGATCAGCGACATCTTGCGGCGCAGCGAGGGCGCGCGGGTGATCCAGTTGCCCTCGGGCAGCATGCCCACGATCTCGGAGTGGG
>CAYSFN010000117.1:1117-2085 GCA_964430045.1 uncultured Gemmatimonadaceae bacterium | reverse complement strand
GTCCGGCATCCAGTCCTTGGGCTCGATGCTGTGGCCCTCCGCGATGCGGGCCTCGAAGGCGGCCAACCGGGCCGCGTCGTCAGCGGCGGGAGTCTGGGAGGAGAGGCTCATCCCTGAAATCTACTGGAAACCGGCCGTCGAGAACAGACGACCACGGTGCTAACTTTGCGCCATGGCAAACGCGACCACCCAAGCGACGGTGCCCGACGGCACCGTGACCACCCGCGTGGCCGACGGCGTCGGGCACGTCGAGTTCGGACACCCCAAGGGCAATTCCCTGCCGGGCGCCCTGCTGCGCGCCGTGGCTGAGGCCGTCACGGCGATGGGCGCGGACCCGGCCGTGCGGGTGATCGGCCTGCGCAGCGCGGGCAGCGGCCCGTTCTGCGCGGGCGCCTCCTTCGACGAGCTGGCCACGATCGCCGACGAGGCCCGCGGCCAGGAGTTCTTCTCGGGGTTCTCGCGCGTGATCCTGGCAATGATCCGCGCTCCCAAGTTCGTCGTGACGCGCGTGCAGGGCCGCGCGGCGGGTGGCGCGGTCGGCCTGATCGCCGCGTCGGACTACGCGCTGGCCTCGAGCAGGGGCGCGCTGAAGCTGAGCGAGCTGGCCGTGGGCATCGGCCCCTTCGTGGTGGGCCCGGTGATTGCGCACAAGATCGGGCTCGCCGCCTTCAGCCAGATGGCCGTGGATGCCGACTGGCGCGACAGCGCCTGGGGGGCGGCGCAGGGGCTGTACGCCCGCGTGCTCGACACCGAGCCGCTGCTCGACGAGGCGTTCGCCACCCAGCTCCACACGCTGGCGGCCAGCAACCCCGAGGCGATGGCCCTGCTCAAGCAGGTGTTCTGGCAGGGCACGGAACACTGGGAGACGCTGCTCGCCGAGCGCGCGGCCATGAGCGGGCGGCTGGTGCTCAGCGACTTCACACGGGGCGCGATCGCGAAGTTCAAGGCGGGGTGAGCGGCGGCGCGCA
>CAYSFN010000117.1:0-1107 GCA_964430045.1 uncultured Gemmatimonadaceae bacterium | reverse complement strand
GCATGGTGGCGCGCGCTCGGGCCCATCAGCCAACGGGGCTCAGCGCCCGTACAGCGCCTGCACGGCCTCTGCGAAGGTCTCCTGAAACCCACCGGCGCGCACCCGCGCCGTCACGGCCTCCCCGGCGTCCTCCAGGCGCCCCGCCGCGTCCAGCAGGGGCTGCACCTCGAAGGGCAGCCCCTCGCGCTGCGCGAGGTACTGCTCCACCGCCGTGAGGTAGCCCATCATCCCGCCGAGTTCGGTGGGGGCGAAGAGCTTCCGCGCGTCACGCAGCAGCAGGGCCTGGGACGGGTCGGGCATGGCGAGGTTCTCGGAGCCGCAGATCACGTGCAGGCGCGCGTTCGCGACGCAGGCGGCCACGGCGCCCGGGTCGAGCGTGCCACCGGCCGCGTTCACCACCAGGGCGTCCATGGGCTCGGCGAGCATCGCCAGCCTGGCGTCGGGCGCGTACACCGGCACGCCGCTTGCCGCGAGCGCGGCGCGGCGGTCCGCCCGCGCTTCGACGACGACGAGCTGCGCGCCGTGCGCCCGCAGGCGCGTGATGATGTGCGAGCCGATGTTCCCGGCCCCGATGAGCCCGATGCGCGCCGAGCCCAGCGGAATGCCGCTGGCGCGCAGCATCCCGGCCAGCAGGCGAAAGTTGCCCTCGCCCGTGGGGATGGAGGTGTCGGCCACGACGGACCCGGGGAACCGCCGGTTGAGATACACCAGCGACTGCGTCTCGCCGTCGGACATCAGGCCGTGCCCCATGTCCTGCCCCGTCACCACGTGGATCCCGGCCGCTGCCTCGAGCGCCCGCAGACCGTCGGCGGCGAAGTCCAGCAGCGCCGCGTCGTCGGGCTCACCCACGCGCGCACCGGGCGTGGGCACGAGCACGCACTTGCCACCGACCACGCGCGCCAGGTCGCGCGCCGCCAGCGGCCCGCCCACGCCGATCACGCGCGACCAGTGCACCTTCTCCTCCATCCCCAGCGCAAGCTGGATGGCTTCGCGATCGGCATTGAACCCCGGCTGGCTGGTCCGCTCCCGGGGCGCGATGCGAAAGCCACCCAGCGAGAGCTTGCCCGAGCCCGGTTCGGCGAGGGTCGCCACGCTCAGCGTCCAGCC
>CAYSFN010000116.1:0-7808 GCA_964430045.1 uncultured Gemmatimonadaceae bacterium | reverse complement strand
TCCGTGCCGGCCCACATCAGCCCCGGCACGATCGCCGATTCCTCGAGCGTCGTGATGGTCGCGTACTGGATGTTGCCCGTGCCGTCCCGCCGCTCCGGAAGGTTCTTCGAGAGGTCCGGGCTGATCTCCGTCCACGTGTCCCCGCGGTTCGTGGACTTCACCACGATGTTCGCGGCGTGATAGATCGTCGCCGGGTCGTGCGGCGACATCACGATCGGCGACATCCAGTTCCAGCGCAGCGGCGGCTGCCCCTGCGGCCGCGAGTAGCGGATCGAGCGCGTCTGCCCGGTCGTCTGATCCATGCGCTGGATCGCGCCGAACTGCGACTCGTTGTACAACCAGCGCGAGTCGGTCGGGTCCACCACGTTGTAGAACCCGTCGCCGCCACCCACGCGGTACCACGCCTCGAAGGGGATCGCGCCACCGTTCTTCAGCGTGCTCGGCCCGCGGTTCGAGCCGTTGTCCTGCATGCCGCCGTACACGTTGTACGGGCGCTCCATGTCGTAGCCGATCGCGTAGAACTGCGCCAGCGGCTTGTTGTCGGGGCTCAGCCAGGTGCGCCCCGCGTCGAAGCTGACGCCCATGCCGTGATCGTGCCCGAGGATCAGATGGTCGCTGTCGCGCGGGTTGATCCACATCGCGTGATTGTCGCCACCAAAGGGAAACGCACGCGACCACGTCTTGCCGCCATCCGTCGTGTGCGTGACGGTGACGCTCAACAGGTACACGTGGTCCGGATCGTTCGGGTCCACGCGGATCTGCCCGTACCAGTACGGCGGGCCACCGCCGGTCCAGCCCGGCACCGCATTGCCGCGGCCACCCGCGCCGGCCGCCGCACCCGCGGCAGGCACCGGCGCGACCTTGCGCCACGTCGCGCCCGCGTCGTCGGAGCGGTACAGCTCATCGCCGATCGAGCCGTCGCCGAAGCCCTCGCGCATCTTCCGCGCGCGCTCCTCGGCGCTCACCGTCGCCGAATTCGCGTTCTCGACCACCGCGTACACGATCCTGGGATCCTTGCGGTAGATCGACAGCCCGATCCGCCCGATCATCCCCGTCGGCAGGCCGTTGCTCAGCTGCTGCCACGACGTGCCGCCATTGGTGGACTTCCAGATCGCGCTGCCCGGCCCGCCTTCCGCGAACGTCCACGGCTTGCGCACCTTGTCGTAGGTCGCGGCATAGAGGACCTGCGGGTTCGCCGGATCCATCGCCACGTCGATCGCGCCGATCTCCCGCCCATCGACCTTGTGCTCCAGCGTCCTGGTCCAGGTCTGCCCACCGTCGGTGCTGCGGTACATCCCGCGGTCGGGGTTCTCGCTGTAGAGGCGGCCGCTCACCGCGACGTGCACGATGTTCGGGTCCGTCGGGTGCACGACGATGCGGCCGATGCGGCCCGCGTTCGGAAGCCCGATCGCCCGCCACGTGCGCCCGCCGTCGGTGCTCTTGTACATCCCCTTGCCGTCGTAGGTGCTGCGCGAGTTGTTCGCCTCGCCGGCCCCCACGTACACGATGTCCGGGTTGCTCTGCGACACCGCGACCGCGCCCAGGGCCGCGTCCGGCTGGTCGTCGAACACCGAGGCGAACGTCACGCCGTTGTTCACCGTCTTCCACAGGCCGCCGGTCGCCGTCGCCGCGTAGAACACCCGCGGGTTGGACTCGACCACCGCCAACTCGACATAGCGCCCGCCCTGCCGCGTCGGGCCGACCTCCCGCAGACGCACCGCACTGATGGCCTGCGCCACCGGCTGCGCCAACAGCGACTCGGCCAGTCCACCGGCCATCGTGAGCAGAGCGAAGAGGCCGAACATCGGCCGCAGGCGAACACGCATCATCAGGACTCCCTCGGAAGGGTTCGGTGTGAAGGGGCCATCGCGCCCCGGATGAATACTACGCGCGGGCCTCACCGCCGTTGAGCGGGTGGGTCGCTTTCCAGCCGCGGCCCGCCCGTCCAGCCGTGGACGATGCGCGCCGCACGGAACACGTCGTCCGCCGCCTGCAGCACCTTGCCCCGCAGCCGGGGCGGCAGACCAGGGGTCGCGTCCAGGTACGCCACGATCGCCTCCGCCGACGCCACCGACTGCTGGCCACCGAGCAGCGCGTTGAGCCAGCTCAACGGGAAGAAGATGTCGCCCGTGCGCTGGATCTCCTCGACCAGCCGCAAGCCCGCCGGCACATGGCGCTCGGCGTGCGCCCCCCGCAGCGGATGCGCCGCCGCACCCAGCGCGTCCAGCACCCAGCTCTCGCGGCCACGGTTGGCCAGGTCCGCGAACGAGGCCACCACGGAGTCCCGGCGCGCCGCGTCCGCAGAGTACGCCGGCCGCACGAAGTCGAAGCGCGCCCGCCGGTCCGGGTTGCTGATGCGCGCGCCCTGGGCCGTGAGGATGGAGTCCGCGTTCGGCACCTCGCGCAGGGCCAGTGCCTCGGCGAGGCTCGTCACCTGCGGTTCCGCGAGCGGCAGGCCGGGAATGCGCTCGGCCCCGCTCCACACCCGCTCCATGCGCGCCAGCGCCTCCGGTGTGCGCGCCATGCTCACGTAGCTGCTCCACAGCGCACTCCGGCGACTCACGCCGTCAGCCGTCGCAAGGGCCGCGCCGAGCATCGCCTCGATGCGCGGCGCCACCGCCACGCGCACGGAGTCCGGCAGGAACTGCCAGTACACGGTGCGGAGCTGCCCCAGCAGTTGCGCGCTGATCAGCTCCTCGCGCTCCACCGGGATGGCCCGCAGCAGCAGCGCGAGCTGGTCCACCGGCGCCGTGGCCCCGGCCAGGACCGACTCCCACAACGCGTGGTAGGCCGTCGCACGCAGCACCCCCGTGGGCAACGTGGGCGCGGCCTCCAGCAGGGCCTGCCGCGACGCGGCGTCCAGCTCGGCTCGGCCGTAGCTCACGCCGTCGGCGCCGGGGAGGATCCACGCGGGCTGCTGCGCCACGGCGACGCGCGCGGTGTCGCCGTGCAGTGCGACGCGCAGGGTGTCGACGCCCGTGCCGGTGCCCAGCGCAACGGTGAGATGCTGCGTCCAGCGCAATCCACGGTTCGGGCGCGGATCGCGCTGCGTGACCACCAGGTGCCCGTCGCGCCACACCGCCTCGAGCTGCGGACGCCACCCCTCTTCGACCCACGCCCGGCTCCACGCCGTCACGTCGAGCGGCGAGCGCGCGTCCAGCAGCGCCACCAGATCGCTCCACGTCGCATTGCCGTAGCGGTACTGCGCCAGATACGCCCGCAGCCCGTCGCGCAGCGCAGCTTCGCCGATCAGCGTCTCCAACTGCTGCATCACGATCGGCGCCTTCTGGTAGATGATCGCCCCGTACAGCGACCCCGCCTGCCGCAGGTTCTCCAGCGGCTGCCGGATCGCGTTGGCGCCCAGGGTGCGGTCCACGCCGTAGGCCGTGGGATGATGCGCGAGGAAGAAGCGCAGCCGGTGATCCACCTGCGGGAACGAGGGCTCGACGATCTTCGCCGCCATGAAGTTCGCGAACACCTCCTTCATCCACACGTCGTTGAACCAGCGCATGGTGACCAGGTCGCCGAACCACATGTGCGCCGTCTCGTGCGCGATCAGCGACGCGCGGCCCAGGTGCTGCTGCTGCGTCGCGCTCTCGTCCAGGAACAGCGACGACGCGCGGTACCACACCGCCCCCGGATGCTCCATGCCCCCGAACTGGAAGCTCGGCACGGCCAGGAACGCGAAATGCTCGAAGGGATACGCGATCCCCGTGTAGGCCTCCAGCCAGCGCAGCGCCGTCGCGTGCAGGTCGTAGATGGCATTGCGGTTCCGTGCCACCTTCGCGGCGTCCGTCTCGCGGTGGTGCATCGTCAGCCAGCGCCCGTCGCGCTGCGCCGAGTCCACCTGGAACACCCCCGCCGCGAACGTGAACAGGTAGGTCGGGATCGGCTGCGTCTCGGCGTGCGTCGTGCGCACCCGTTGGGCACTGCTGTCGCGCGAGGTTTCCGCGCCGTTGGTGATGACGCGCCAGCCCGGCGGCGCGTCGATCGACACCGTGTACCGCGCCTTCAGGTCGGGTTGGTCGAAGGACGGGAACGCCGTCGCCGCACGGTCCGGCACGAACAGCGCGTAGAGGAAATCCTCCTGCCGGTTCAGCGCGTCGTCCGTTGCACGGAACGCGAGCGTGACGAGGTTCTCGCCCTGCTGCAGGGCCGTCGCCGGAATGACCACGTGCCCATTGGGCGTGCGCGGCACGACCGGCGTGTTGTTGACCACCACCGGCGTCAGCGAGGTCGTGTCGCCGCGAAAATCCAGCACCAGCGGGGCGCCCGACGTGTCGCGCCAGGTGAAGCGGATCGCGACCGTGCCCGTGACGGGCGCGCGCGACGTCGCGGGGATCGTGAGCTGCACCGCGTAGCGCAGGTCGCTGATGGTCGCGGCACGGTGTTCGGCCAGCTCCGCCGAGACACCGGGCACAGGGTCGGAACCCCGCGCGCAGGCGGCGGCGAGGAGGAGGAGCGCGGGCAGGAGGCGGTGGGCGGCGGACATACGGGGGAATATCGCGCGAGGGGCGGGACGGTGGGCGTGCGCGGCGCGCGCGCCACCCGCGAAATTTCGGTATATTGACGGGATGGCCCTCACGCCGCTCTCCGCTGACACCTGCCCCGAGGTCGAGGCGCTGCAGTTCGCGCTGTGGCGGGGCATGACGCCGTGGGAGAAGCTCCGGCTCGCCGCCGCCGCGTCACGCAGCGTCGCAGCGTTGCAGCGCGCGGGGATCACCCATCGATCGCGCGTCGACGACCCAGTCACCGTGCAGCGGCGAATCGCTGACGTGCGACTCGGTCCGGCGCTGGCGGCTCGCGTGTACGGGCCGCTCGCCGGGTGACGCCAGACCCGGGTTTGGCGGATCCACTCGACGTCGCGATGAATTTCGCCCGGCATCTGGCAACCCTGGACATCCGCTATGCGATCACCGGCTCGATGGCGAGCGCCGTGCATGGCGAGCCACGCTCGACCATGAATGTCGACCTGATCGCGGACCTCGATGCAGCATCCGCGGAATAGACCGTTTCCCCGTTCCTCGGTATTCCTGACCATGACCCGCCGCCGCATCATTCCGCGCCTCATCGCCGGCTACCTGGCGCTCAGCTTCATCTGGATGGTCGCCCTGTTCTTCGACACGGTCTTCGTGCCGGGCACGACGCTCGCCGAGTCGATGATCGCGCTGACGGCCCTGGTGATCGTCCCCGGTGTGCTGGGGGTCGTCTTCGTGTGGTGGGCGTGGACGGGCTGGCGGCTCGACCCGCAACCGCGCGCGATGATCGCCGTCGCGTGGGGCGTGGCCGGCGGCGTGGTCTGGACGACGCTCGGCACCCTGCTCCTCGCGCTCTACCAGCGCGTCAGCGTCGGCGAGGTCGGCAACCTGGTCGGCCTCATCCCCTCGCTCACGGCGCCGCTGGGTTTCGTGATCGGCGCCGTGATCGGCTGGGGGCGCGCCACCGCGCGGCGGCACACGGCGGGATGACCCTCAACACGCCGCGATGGGACGATCACCCTGGTCCGGCGCTGCCGCCGCTCACCACCGACGCCGACGCTGAGCTCTGCGTCGTCGGCCTCGGCGGGACGGGCCTCACGCTGATCGACGAAGCACTGGCCCGCGGGGCCCGTTCGGTGATCGGGATCGATGCGCACGACGTCGGTGCCGGGGCGGCCGGCCGCAACGGGGGGCTCCTCCTCGCGGGCACCGCCGACTTCCATCACGATGCCGTGCGGTCGCTGGGGCGGGACCGTGCGCTGCACTACGCGCATCGCACGGCGGCCGAGATCCGACGCTTCGCCGAGGAGTTCCCCGGGCTGGTGCGCACGACAGGCTCACTGCGCATCGCCGCGTCCGCGGAGGAGGAAGCCGACTGCGACCTGCAGTACGCGCAGATGCGTGCCGACGAACTGCCCGTGGAGCGCTACGCGGGTCCCGAGGGTCGCGGCCTGCGGTTCCCGGGCGACGCCGTGTTCCAGCCGCTCGCGCGCTGCCGCACGCTGGCGGCGCGGGTGATGGCGCGTGGGGCGCGGCTCCACGGTGCGACGCGTGCGGAACAGGTCGGTGCCGGCGAGGTGCGCACACCGTTCGCGACCATCCGCGCGCGGCACGTGGTCGTCGCGGTGGACGGCGGCCTGGAGCGACTGCTGCCCTCGCTCGCCGCGGAGGTTCGCACCGCGCGCTTGCAGATGCTGGCCACTGCGCCGGCGCCCGAGGTGCATTACCCATCGCCCGTGTACAAGCGCTACGGCTACGACTACTGGCAGCAGTTGCCCGACGGCTGCGTGCTGCTCGGCGGCGGGCGCGACACCACGCCCGACACCGAGTGGACCTGGGACAACGGCCCCAGCGAGGCGATCCAGTCCTACCTCACGCGCACCCTGCGCGAGGACCTCGGCGTGCAGGCTGCGATCACCCACCGCTGGGCGGCGCTGGTCTCGTACACGGCGACCGGCCTGCCGCTGTGTCGTCTGGTGGACGAAGGCGTGTGGGCGCTGGGCGGCTACAGCGGAACGGGCAACGTGATGGGGGCCGTGTGTGCGCGCGAGGTGGCGGCGGTGCTCGTGCGGTGACGCGGCGCTGGCACGGTGGCGTCCGTGCGGTGACGAGGTGCTCGACACCGCACGGCACTGGGCACCGCGGCGTCAGTGCAAGGCGGTGTCGTCGACGCGCACGAGACGAACACGCGCCGTGCGTCCGTCGCGCTGCAGGGTCGTGTCCGCGGCGAGTGACCCGTCGGGCGCACGGCGCAGCGTGAGCGGAAACCACAGGCGCGTCTCCGCAAGCGGCGTCGGCTGTGACGAGGGCATCGGCAGACCGTGCGGATCCGTGGGCGCGGCGAACGGCAGCAACGCAGCCCAGACCGACTCCGGCGCAGCACCGAGCGCCATCAGGAGCTCCGCCTGGACCATGTCCGGTGGAGCGGTGGTCGGCGTCGTGATGGGATCACGCACCGCGAGCCAGTGCCGTGGTCGCAGGGCCGCGAGGGCGGGCCCGGTGGGGCGCGTGGCGGGAAGCTGACCACTGCCGTCCGGCGAGAAGCCGGCGAGCATGTAGCCTGGGATGCGCAGGGAGTCGTGCCCCGGCGCGAACGGCAGCGCACGGTTCCACGCGGCGTGCTGCTGCGAAGGCCGCGCGACGGTGCGGAACACCCATGACGCACGCTGATCGCCGCTGCTGAACTCGACGCGATAGCTGCCGGCGTACGCGCTGGTGCGCTGCGCCGCACGCGCGTGGTCCTCGCGCAGCGCGAGGTCCTTGATGCTCGAGCGGATGGGCTCCCGACGCGCGACGTCGGGGTGGGCAGCGGCCCAGCGCAGATGCGTGGCCGCGTCGTGGGCGCCACGCGTCGCCTCGTCGTAGGCGAAGAGGTCCGCCGCACCGACCAGCGAGTCGCGCGTCAGCGGGGGGCGCAGACCATCGCTCGCAGGATCCCACGAGCGCACGAAGACGGACACGCGCGTGATCGCCCGCGGGTACGGGGCGTTCCACCCGCCCGCCAGCGTGAACGTCGGCGTCTCGTCGATCCAGTCGGCACGCGGGCGCAGCCGGACGCTGAAGAAGTATTGCGGGGTCGCGCCCGGCAGCACCCAGGGGGTCGAGTCTGTCCACGCGATCGTCCGGCAGTCGGCCTGGTACGGCACCGCCTGGACGATCACGCGGGGCGTCGTCGCGCTGATCCCCTCCGCGGCGAGCTGCGCACGCGTGGCCGGGTCCATCAGTGCGATATCGACGACGGCGGTCGGCATCGGCGTGCCGGGCTTCCACAGCGTGTCCGTGCTGCCCGGCGACCCGCTCCGCGCCCCCACGCTCCGCATGCTGCCGCCG
>CAYSFN010000115.1:0-7901 GCA_964430045.1 uncultured Gemmatimonadaceae bacterium | reverse complement strand
CGACGGTCAAGGCGCTGCGCAAGGACGTGCTCGCCAAGTGCTACGGCGGGGACATCTCGCGGAAGCGCAAGCTCCTGGAGAAGCAGAAGGAGGGCAAGAAGCGCATGAAGCAGGTCGGTGCCGTCGAGATCCCGCAGGAAGCCTTCCTCGCCGTCCTCAAGGTCGAATAGATGCCAGCACCCTTCGTCGTGGGCGTGGACCTCGGCGGGACCAACATCGTCGTCGGGGTGGTCTCGGTCGACGGGGCCACCCAGCTCCCCGTGCGCAGCGAGCCGACGCGGGCCGAGCAGGGCGCGGACGCGGTCACGGACCGGATGTGCCGCATGATCGACACCGTGATCGCGGAGGCCCGCGTCGCGACCGGCGTGGAGCGGGACGCGTTCGTGGGCATCGGCGTCGGCGCCCCCGGCCCGCTCGACCGGGAACGGGGCATCGTGATCGTCGCGCCCAATCTCCGCTGGTTCGACTACCCCCTGGCGCGCGAGATGCGCCTGCGCACCGGCCTCGACGTCACCCTCGACAACGACGCCAACTGCGCGACGATGGGGGAGTGGTGGCTGGGGGCCGCGCGGGGAGCGCGGCACGTGGTCGGCCTGACGATCGGCACCGGGATCGGCGGCGGACTCATCCTCGACGGTGCGCTGTACCACGGCTCCTCCGACGTCGCGGGCGAGATCGGCCATACGACCATCGACGCCAACGGGCGGCGCTGCGCCTGCGGCAACTACGGCTGTCTGGAGGCCTACGCCTCGGGGAGCGCGATCGCCGAGCGCGCGCGGGAGGCCCTGAGCGGCAGCGAGAGCAGCGTGCTGCGCGAACTGGCCGGGGGCGATCTCGCACGGGTGACCGCGCAATTGGTCTACGAAGCCTCGGCCGCCGGCGACCCGGTCGCGCGCGAGGTGGTGCGCGACACCGCGAAGTTCCTCGGGATCGGGATCGCGACCCTGCTCAACATCTTCAACCCCGAGGTCGTGGTCCTGGCCGGCGGGGTGACGCAGGCGGGGGCGGCGTTGTTCGATCCGATCCGTGCCGAAGTCCGGCGCCGGGCGTTCAAGCCCGCGTGGGAGGCGGCTCGCATCGTGCCGGGCAGTCTCCCCGGAACCGCAGGCGTGGTCGGCGCCGTCGCGACCTTCCTGCAACAGCGCGCCGCGCAGTGACCGTGCGGCCGCGGCGGCGCCGCCTCGGCGTGCTGGGCACCTTCGTGTGGGACGAGATCCACGGGCGCGAGCTGCGCGCCGCGCCCGTCGAGGAATGGGGCGGCATTGCCTACGCCCTGGCGGCCTGCGACGCGGCCCTGCCGGCGGACTGGGAGATCGTGCCCATCGCCAAGGTCGGCGACGACCTCGCCCCGCGCGCAGCAAGCTGGCTGCGCTCCCTGCGCCGTCTCGCACCCGACGCCGCCGCCGTGGCCGTCCCCTCGCCCACCAACCGCGTGGAGCTGCGGTACCTCGACGAGGCGCGGCGCAGCGAGCGGCTCACCGGCGGCGTCCCGGGGTGGAACTGGACGGCCCTCACCCCGCTGCTGCGCGATCTCGACGCCCTCTACGTCAACCTCATCGCCGGGAACGAGCTCGACCTTGCGACGGCGTCGCTGGTGCGGCAGCACTTTGCGGGCCCCATCTACTGCGACCTGCACTCCCTGACCCTGGGGATCGACGCCACCGGGCTCCGCACGCTGCAGCCGCTGGAGGACGTCGCGGCGTGGTGTCGCTGCTTCGACGCGGTGCAGGTGAACGAGGAGGAGCTCGCCATGCTGGCGCCGGACGGGATGGCGCTGGCCGCCATGGCCCTCGGCGTCGGCGTGTCGTCGCTGGTGGTCACCCTGGGGGCGCGGGGCGCGGTGTACTTCGTCGCGCCGGGCGTGACAGCCCTCGGGGACTTCGGGCGGCGGAACCACTGGGGCGTGCGCAGCGGCGCGATCCGCACCGCGCTGGTGCCCGCCGCCGCGACCAGCGGCAGCGGCGGCGACCCCACCGGCTGCGGCGATGTGTTCGGGGCGACGTATTTCTCGCGCCTGTGCGCAGGTGATAACTTCGACGTGGCGCTTCGGGCCGCCGGCGAGGCCGCAGCCCGCAATGTGGACCATCGCGGGGCGACCAGCCTCGCGTACTTCCTTCGTCGAGAACCGATCCCCGCGTGACCGCCGTCATCACCATCCCCGACGACCTCAGCGAGTCGTCGTTCGAGCAGGTCATCACGCAGACGGCGGCCCACCCGCCGGACGCGAAGCTGATCCTCGACGCCCGGCACACGACCTTCGGGACGCCCTACGGGCTCGCGTCGCTGCTCTGCGTCGCGCAGGCGCGCGCGGTGCGGCCCACGCTGCTGGTCCCGGAGACGGAGCGCACCCTGTCGTACTGGCACCGGGCGGACTTCTTCACGTACGCCAGCGAGTGGTTCGAGATCAGCGGCCGCGTCCCGACGGGACGCACCGGTCAGTCGAACGACGTGTGGCTGCCCATGACGGCGATCGCCGGGTCCGAGGACGTCCACCGCGTGGTCGGAAGCATCCAGGAGCGCTCCGAGGCGATCCTCGGCCAGCAGTTGCAGGCCGACGTGCGGATGATCGGCCGCTTCGCGATGACGCTCTCCGAGGCCTGCCAGAACATCGTGGAGCACGCCGGTCGTGGCGGCTGGGTGATGGTGCAGACCTACACCTGGCGGAGTCTGGGACGGCGCGTGGTGCAGATCGCGGTCTGCGACGCGGGCGTGGGCTTCGCGGCCTCGCTGGCCCCCGCGCACGCGCGGCGCTTCGGCGACCGCTGGTCCGACGCCCGCGCGCTGGAGGCGTCGGTCATCCAGGGGCAGTCCCGCTTTCCCGATCCGGGGCGCGGGCAGGGCTTCGCGGGCATCCGGCGCTTCCTCGGCACCTGGGACGGCAAGCTGGCGGTCCGGTCGGGAACGGCGCGCATCGCTATCGTTCCCAGTTGGGACAACGACGTGCCGTTGCGGGAGGGTCTGTCGTCGTTCCCTGGGGCGCAGGTCTCCATCATCATCCCTGGGCGGGCCGCGTGATGCAGCAGATGCACATCGATGTGGGCGCGATCCTCGAAGCCGCGTATCAGCCGGTCTACAACGACCTGGTGACGCGTGCGACGGGGCGTGCCGTGCGCACCGGGATCGAGGCGCGGATGTCGCACCGGGCCACGGCGACGCTGACCATCATCGACTTCTCGCGCGTCGGCCTGATCGACTTCTCCTGCGCGGATGAGATCGTGGCCACGCTCGTCCGGCGGAGCTGCGGCGACGCCCCGGACTACGGCGGATGCTTCCTCTTCGACGGGGTGTCCGAGGATCAGCTCGATGCGATCGAGCAGGTGCTCGAGCGGGACCGGCTGGCGCTCGTGGTCCGGACCATCGGTCCGGGGGCCCATCGGCTGGTCGGGGTCGTGGACCCGCTGGAGCGGCAGATCTGGGAGACCATCGTGCGGGACCGGCTGTCCGACGTCGCGGCCGTCGCCGCGCAGTTGTCGCTCGCCCCCTCGGTCGTCGAGGTCGCGATCGCCGCGCTGGTCCAGCGCCGCCTCCTGGTGCAGGACGAGGCGCGCGTCCGTCCCCCGTTCGGCGCGGCCGCGTGAGCCGCACGCATCACCCGCTGCAGGTCGTGCAGTACGTCGCGACACGTCGTGGCGATGCCGACCGGGGCCCGCAGGTGCGACTGCGGGCCGCCGAGGCGCAGTTGCGCCTCGTGGAGGACGGCGAACTGGTGTGGGTCTACGGCCCGCGGCGGCACGACCTCGCGCAGGTCGTCTACGACGAGTCCGTCCCCAAGGGCGGGATCGTGGTCCGTGATCTCGCCGGCGTGACCGTCTCCGAGATCGTGCGGCTCGTGCGGACCGACTCGCAACGGCCGATCCTGCAGCAACGGCAGCAGACCTCGCAACGATGAGCACGCCCCAACGTCCCCGCGGGCGCTCGACCATCGCGGTGCACGGCACCCCGTCCGCCAAGCGCCCCGACACGCCGGTGTCGCCCGCGCTGTCGCAGTCGGTCAACTACGTCCAGCAATTCGGGACCGCGGAGCGGTTGCTCTACTCCCGGTACGGCAACACGCCGAACCACGTGTCCGTCCAGGAGCGCATCGCGCTGCTGGAAGGCGCGGAATCCGCCGCCGTGCTCTCCAGCGGGATGGGCGCCACGGCCTGCGCGCTGCTCGCGCTGCTGCGCCCCGGCGACCGCCTGCTCGCCAGTCAGTACCTCTACGGCGGCACCTATCGCCTGCTCATGGAGGAGTTCGTCGGGATGGGCATCACCGTCACGCTCGTCGATCCCTTCGAGCCCCGCGCGTGGCGCAAGCGGATCACGCGCGAGACCCGCGCCGTGTTCATCGAGACGCCGGTCAACCCGACCTGCCGGATCATCGACCTGCGACCGATCAGCTTCCAGACGCAGGAGAGCGGACTCGCGCTGGTCGTCGATTCGACCTTCGCCAGCCCGGTGAACTACCGGCCGCTGGAGCATGGCGCCGACGTCGTGATCCACTCGGCCACCAAGTACCTCAACGGCCACCACGACGTGCTCGCCGGGGTGGTGTGCGGGACCACCTCGTACATCGAGGAGGTGCGCAACAAGATGATCGTCTGGGGGCAGGCCGCCGACCCGTTCGCGTGCTGGCTGCTCGAGCGCGGCCTCAAGACGCTCGACGTGCGCGTCCGCCGCGCCAGCGAGAACGCCATGCGCGTGGCGACCTGGTGCAGCGACCGCCCGGAGATCCGGCGCGTCCACTACCCCGGGCTCCCGAGTCATCCCGACCACGCCATCGCGACCGAGCTGCTCGACGGCTACGGGGGCATGATGGCCATCGAGCTGGTCGGAGGCGGGCGGGCCGCGGATCGCTTTCTGCGGCGACTGCGGATCTTCCAGCACGCCTCCAGTCTCGGGGGGGTCGATTCGCTCGTGATCGAGCCGCGGCACTCGTCGCACGCCAGCCTGACGCCGGCACAGCGCACGAAGATCGGGATCCCCGACGGCTTCGTGCGGATGAGCATCGGCATCGAGGATGCGGATGATCTCATCGCCGACCTCGACCAGGCGCTGACGTGAGCGCAGGGGCGGCGGCGTGATCCGCTTCGCACGCGTGTCGATGGAGTACCCGCGCAGCGGGATGGCGCTGTCGGATGTCTCGTTCCACGTCGCCAAGGGGGAGTTCGTCTTCCTCACCGGCGCCAGCGGCGCGGGCAAGAGCACGATTCTCAAGCTGATCTACGGCGCCGAGCGTCCGACGCACGGGGACGTGCGCGTCGCGGGGGTCTCCGTGGGGTCGGCGCGGAGCGCGGAGATCGCCGCGCTCCGACGGTCCCTCGGCGTCATCTTCCAGGACTTCCGCCTGCTGGACGACCGCACCGCCGAGGCCAACATCGCCTTCGCGCTCGAGGTGACCGGCGCGCCCGCCGCCACCATCGCCCCCAAGGTCGCGCGCGTCCTCGGGCAGGTCGGACTCGCGAGCAAGGCCACGGCCTACCCCTCGGAACTCTCCGGCGGCGAGCAGCAGCGCGTCGCGATCGCCCGTGCGCTCGTGAACGACCCCACGGTGCTGATCGCCGACGAACCCACGGGGAATCTCGACGACCGCGCGACGCGCGGGGTGTTCCAGTTGCTGCGGGAGATCAACGCGGCGGGCACGGCCGTGCTGATGGCCACGCACGACCTGGAGCTGATGCGGCGCGCCGAATGCCGGACGCTCGAGATCCACCGCGGCGAACTGGTCTTCGACAGCGCCGCCCCGGTGCCGCAGTGATGCGGACGATGCGCGAGGTCCTGCGCGCGACGGAGCGCGCGCCGCTCCTGGGCCTGCTCAGCGTGATCACGATCGCGTTCTCGCTGTTCGCCGTCGGCCTGTTCGGCCTGCTCGCGCTGAACATCCGGCAGGTGCTGCGCCAGGTCGAGGAACGGGTCGAGATCCGCGCGTTCATCGCGGACGGGACCCCGATCGAAGCGGTGAGCGCCCTGCTGGGGGATGCCGCCGCCTTCCCGGAAGTGCAGCGGGCCGCCCTGGTGACCGCCGAAGAGGCGCTGGAACGTGCGCGCCGCGAACTCGGGGAGTTCAGCGACGTGTTCGACGCGGCGATCCTGCCCGCGTCCATCGACATCCGCCTCCACGAAGGCTTCCGCTCCCCGACGGCGGTGCGCGCGATCGCCGACCGCATGAGCACCTATCCGTTCATCGACGACGTGCGATACGGCGAGGAGTGGGTCGAGAAACTGTACCGCCTGCGGTCGATCGCCGGCGTCGCGGGGCTCCTGCTCGGCGGCACTTTCGCGGCCGTGGCCATGATCATCATCGGCTCGACGATCCGGATGGCGGTGCTGGCGCGCAGTCGCGAGATCGAGATCATGCGGCTCGTCGGGGCGACGGACGCCTTCATCCGGCGCCCGTTCCTCATCGACGGGCTCATCAAGGGCGTCACCGGCGGCACGGGCGCGGTGGGACTGACCTGGCTGGCCCACCGCGCCGTGTCGCAGTGGGTGATCGAGAGCACCTTCTTCGACCTGCCGGTCATCCTGCTTGGCATCGCGGCCGGTGGCATGCTGGGCCTGGTCGGCAGCGCGCTCTCCGTGGGGAGGCACCTACGCGAGCGCTTCTGATCGCGGCGCTGCTGGCGGCAGCGACCCTCCCCGCTGCGGCGCAGGACGGGGGCGCCGAGGCGCGTCTGCGACAACAGCGCGATGCGCTGGAGCGCATTCGACGCGAGCGGGACTCGCTGGAGAACGTGCTCCGCCGCCAGCAGGGCACCGTGCGGGACCTCAACGCGGAGGCGCGCAACCTCGAGCGGCAGGCCGACGCGACGCAGCGCGCGGTGCGCGCACTCGACCAGCAACTGGTGTCGATCACGAGTGACGTGCAGTCCGCCAATGGCCGCCTCGTCCTCGCGCAGGACGAGGCCGTCATCAAGCGGGCGACGCTGCAACGCCGCCTCGTGGACATCTACAAGCGCGGGCCGCTGTACACGGCCGAGGCGATGCTCAGCGCGGAGTCCTTCGGCGAGCTGATCGCGCGCTACAAGTATCTCCGCCTCGTGGCGCTCCGCGACCGTGCGCTGCTCCGGCGCGTGGAGCAGCTCAACGCGCAGGTCACCGGCCAGCGGCGCCTGCTCGTCCGCCTGCAGGATGAGCTGGAGATGTCGCGGCAGCAGCGCGCGAGCGAGGAGCAGCGCCTGCGGATGCTCGAACGGGAGCGGGAGCTCGCCGCGCAGCGCACGCAGCGCTCGGCGTCGCAGATCCAGGCGCGCATCGCGCAGATCCGGCGCGACGAGTCGCTGATGAACGACCGCATCGCGTCCCTGGAGACGAATCGGCGGACCGCCGAGTCGCGGGCCGACGCACCGGCGCCCCGGGCGAGCACGCTCCGGACCACCGACTTCGGCCGACTCGACTGGCCGGTCGATGGCGACATCATCTATCGGTTCGGACGCGTGGTGAACCCCAACAACACGGCGACGCGGTGGAACGGGATCGGCATCGCGACCAGTTCGGGGACGCCGGTGGCGGCCGTCGCGGCGGGCACCGTCACGCTCGCGGAGTCGATGGGCACCTACGGCGACTGTGTCATCCTCGACCACGCCGCCGGCAACTACTCGATCTACTGCAGCCTCGGCCGCATCGGGGTGCGCGTCGGGCAACGCGTCGAGAAGGGCGCGACGCTGGGCACGGTCGGCGTCGCGGACCCGGAGCTGGGGCCGCACCTGCACTTCGAGATGCGGCCCAATGGGCGTGCCGTGGATCCCCTGGAGTGGCTCAGGGGACAACGCTGAACCGTCGGCCCCCTGCCGACCGCGGGGACCGACGGCCTGGCGCGACGCCCGCGCGCACCCCTCAGGGCCGGAAGGCGAACATCACGGGAAAGGGGCCGAAGTCCGCATGCTGCTCCTCGAGGTGGAAGAGGGAGAACCGGATCGTGACCT
>CAYSFN010000114.1:0-8038 GCA_964430045.1 uncultured Gemmatimonadaceae bacterium | reverse complement strand
AGCAGCACGATGGCGCTGCTCGCGGTGCTCGCGGCGCGACGGGCGCGCATGGTGCTGCTCAGGGTCAGCGCCGCGATGGAGGCCGTGAAGGGCCCACCGAGCGCGCTGAAGAAGGTCGCCGCGTCGAAGAGTCGCGAGGCGTTCGACGCCGCGCTGAGGGGCACCACCCCGAGCACCGCGACGCCAAGGCCGAGGACCCCGGCGCGGCTCCACCGCGGCGCATCGTTGCGCCAGTACGCGACGAAGCCCGTGAGCATCGCCAGCGCCACCAGGACCAGCCCGAGCACGCGCGAACGTTCGTCACGCGCGGTGTGCATGGCCACCGGGTCCGGGGGGATCGCCTGCACCAGCGCGCGACCGCCTCCCACGGTGACCGCCCGTCCGGTCGCGCCCGGCGTGTTCGGGGGCAGCACGACGATCTGCGCCCGGGTCCGCCGCGCGACGTCCGCCGCAAGGGTCCGGGCATAGCGATCCGCCGGAGGGGCGGCGTGCACGACGACCGTCGCCACCACCCGCCGGGCGCCGCGCACCGCGACGGCGTACGCGACGGTGTGGAAGGGTCCGAAGGCCAGCCCTTCGCGCTCCCAGAGCGGCTCGGTCTCGAGCACCTGCCCGCCCACCCACGAGACCGCGACCCCATCCTCGTACACGACGACCCCGCCGTCCGCGGCAATCGCCTCCAGCGCGGTCATCGAGGCGCGGCCCTCGGCCGCGCTCCGGGACGCATCCTCGCGCAGCGCCGTGGTCATCGCCGCGAGGGCCTCCTCCATCGTGCGCTCGGCGGCGGTCGCGACCTCGGCGACCGTGCCGCCGGCATCGAGCCAGCGATGCACGGCGGCGGCGGCGCTCGCGCCCCCCAGCAGCAGCGTGAGCGCGAGCAGCACCGGACGGTGGCGGCGCCACGCGTGGGGCCACACGCCGCACCATGCGAGCACCAGCAGCAGCAGCGCGACCGGCGTCAGCAGCAAGGTCCACCAGGTCGCAGCCACCACGGCCACGGCAGGTGCCCCCCACCAGAGAAGCTGGCGGATGGTCGATGAAGCGGAGGTCAGCGGGACACGCATCGTCTGGAAGCTATACCCGGCACGGGCACGAACGGACCGGTCGCGGGCACGTCGCGCCGTGCCGAGTGTAGTATTCGTCCATGCGGAGTCTCACCATCCTCGCGGTCGCCGTGGCGACCTTCGTCGCAGCGCCCATGGGCGCGCAGGTGACGACCATCGACGAAGGGAGTTTCACGCTGTTCGTCGGCGCCGAGCGCGTTGGCCGCGAGGAATTCTCCATCCGCGTGATCCCGGACGGCGGACACGCCACGACCTTGTCCCAGTCCACCACCGCCTGGGGGTCGCGCCGCCTGGTCCCCGCCCTGCGCAGTGATTCGGCGGGCGTGCCGCTTTCCTATCAGATGGAGGCGCGGGACGGGGACCGGGTGACCACCCGGGTCGCGGCATCGGCGGCCGGGAGCCGGCTCGCCCTGCGCGTGACGACCGATCGCGGCGAGTCGGCCCGGCAACTGCCGGTGCACGAACGGACGGCGATCCTCGACGACGAGGTGGTGCATCACTACTACTTCGTCGTTGCCCGCGGCGCCGGGACCGTGGCCGTGCTGGTGCCACGACGCCTGGGGCGCGAGGACGTGACGATCACGCGCCGGCCGGACGGGCCGGTCGAGATCGGCACCGGGACCGTGGCCGGACGGCACTTCGTCATCACCGATGCGGCGGGCGTGCTCACCGACGTGTGGACGGACAGCGCCGGACGGCTCCTGCGTGTGGCCGTCCCCGCGCGGGGCTTTCTCGCGCTGCGCGACGAAGCCCCGCGCTGAGCGCGGGCGGGCGGGGGTGAAACCCCCCGGCGCGCCTGCGCGTACGTGAGGCGTGCCCACTTCCCGCCCCCGATCAATGCGTCGCTCCTTCTTTGCGTTCCTCCTCCTTGGCTTCGCGTCGCCACTCGTCGCGCAGACCCCGACGGTCGTCGGGGCCACGCTCACGATCGACGAGGCCATCGACATCGCCCGCCGGAACAACCCGGCGTTCCAGCAGCAGCTCAACGCCCGGCACCGCGCCGGCGCCGCGCTGCGCAGCGCCTACGGCGGCCTGATCCCCTCGGTCGATGCCGGCTTCGGATCGTCGTACCGTGAAGGTCGGCCACAGGTGTTCGGCGGCGTCGCCTTCGGTGCCAACTCCGACGTGGTCACCTCCACCTACTCGGTGAACTTCTCCGCGGCGTACTCGCTGGCCTCGCTCCTGAACCCCCGGCAGCAGTCGCTGACGGTCGACGCCGTGGACGCCGACGTCGCGTTCCGCGAGCTCACGCTGCGGCAGCGTGTCACGGAGCAGTACCTGCTCGCCCAGCAGGCGGGCCGCCGGGCGACGCTGCAGGACTCCATCGTCGCCCGGCAGCGGCTGCAGCTCGAACTGGCGCAGGTCCGCATGACCGTCGGGTCGGGCACCTCGCTGGACGTCAAGCGCGCCGAAGTCGCCCTCGGGCAGCAGGAGCTCGAGGCCGTGCGGGCCCGGAATGCCGAGGCCACGGAGCTGGTCCGGCTGCTGCAGCTCCTCGCCGTGCCGGCGGGGACATCCGTGCGCCTGACCTCCGAGCTGACGCTCGTGGAGCCGAACATCGACCTCGCCTCCCTGCTGAGCGAGGCCAAGGCGCGGAACCCCAATCTCGCGGCCCTGCGCTCCCGCGAAGAGGCGGCCGCCGTCAGCCGGCGTCGCGCCACGGGACAGTACCTGCCGTCGCTGCGCCTCTCGGCCGGCTTCGGCGGCTTCACGAATCAACTCACCGACAACGCCTTCGCGGTCGGGCAGGCGCAGGCGCAGGTCGCGGGGCAGCGGGCGGCGTGCTTCACCCAGGACTCCCTGCGCATCGGTGCGGGCATGGCCAGCATCGGCGATCGCTGCAACATGATGACGTTCACGGACGCCGACGCCGCGCGGGTCCGCCGCGGCAACAGCACCTGGCCGTTCGACTTCTCGCGCGAACCCTACACGCTCTCGGCCTCCCTCTCGCTCCCGCTCTTCAACGGGTTCCAGCGCGAGCAGCAGGTGCAGGAAGCGTCCCTCGGCATGCAGGACGCCCGTCTCGCGCTGCGCGACGCCGAACTGCAGCTCACCAGCGACATCACGCTGAACGTCCTGAGCCTGCGCACCCAGTGGCAGGTCCTCGAGCTGCAGCGCCGCACCGCGGCGGCCTCGCAGGAGGCTCTGCAACTGGCGCAGGAGCAGTACCGGGTCGGGACCGCGTCCTACATCGACGTCGCCTCCTCCCTCAACGAGTACCAGGCAGCGGAGATCCAGCTGCTTGGCGCCACCTACGAGTACCAGCGCGTCTTCTCGCAGCTCGAACTCCTCCTCGCGCGTTCCCTCCGCTAAGCCCGGACATCGACTCTCATGAAAGCTCGCACCAAGTGGATCCTCGTTGGACTCGTCGTCGTCGGTGGCGGGGGCGCGGCCGCGATGATCGCTCAGCAGGGCGGCCCCAAGCCCGTCGACGTCCGGGTCGACACCGCGGAGCCGCGGGACCTGGTCGCCTCGGTGACCGCCTCAGGACAGGTCCAGCCACGCACCAAGGCGAACCTGTCCGCCGACATCACCGGCCGCATCACCCGCCTGGCCGTCAAGGAAGGCGATGAAGTGCGTGAGGGGCAGTTCCTGCTCCAGATCGACCCGCAGCAGTTCGAGGCCGCGGTCCAGCGTGCCGAGGGGGCGCTCGCGGAGGCCCGCGCGGCCAATGCGCAGGCCCGGGCGAACTTCATCCAGGCCGAGCGGAACCTCAAGCGGTCGGAGGAGGTCCGCAAGCTGAATCCGCAGCTCATCTCGGACGAAGCACTCGAGGTGCAGCGGACCCAGTTGGACGTGAACCAGGCCCTGCTCGAAGCGTCGGAGTACCGCACGCGTCAGGCCGAGGCCGGCCTGCGGGACGCACGCTGGCAGTTGGAGCGCACGACCATCCGCGCGCCCATGACGGGCCGGGTGACGCGCCTGAACGTCGAGGTCGGTGAGACGGCGATCATGGGAACGCTCAACCGGGACGCCGCCACGCTGATGACGATCTCGGACATGTCGGTGCTGCAGACGAAGGTCAGGGTGGACGAGACCGACGTGGTGCGGATCAAGCTGGGGGACTCGACGGTGATCCAGCTCGACGCGTTCCCCGACACGACGTTCGTCGGCCGGGTGGTCGAAGTGTCGAACTCGGCGGTCCAGCGGGCGGCGGCCACCGCCGGCGGGGACCAGGCCGTGGATTTCGAGGTGACCATCGAACTGCTCGACGCCCCGGCCGACACCCGGCCCGACCTGTCCGCGACCGCCAAGATCGTGACGGACACGCGGACCCAGGTCCTCTCCATCCCGATCATCGCCCTGACGGTGCGCGAGGACTCCGCGGTCGCCGCCGGGGACGTCGCCGCGCCGCCGGGTGCCTCCACCGCCCGGCCCGTCGGCAAGCGGGACGTCGAAGGGGTCTTCATCGTGAAGGCGGACAACACTGTGACCTTCCGCCCCGTAAAGGTGGGTATCGCCGGAGATCGCTACTTTGAAGTCATCTCCGGCCTCGAGCGCGGAGAGCGCATCGTTGGCGGAACATACCAGGCCATCCGCGAGTTGACCGAGGGGGCGACGATCAAGGAGACCGTGGTGGTCCCCCCTGGCGGCGCCGCAAAGTCTCCCACCACCTGATCCACGTGACCACATTCGTGAGCGAAGCCGCCCCGATCCCGACGACCGCCGAACGGCAGGCCGTCCTGACCGTCCCCGGTACACCGGGCCGTGAGTGGGTCATCGTCACCCGCGGGATCAAGCGGGAATACGACATGGGGGGCGAGATCGTCCGCGCGCTGCGCGGCATCGACCTCGCCGTCCGCCGGAACGAGTACGTGGCCATCATGGGACCGTCCGGGTCGGGCAAATCGACGCTGATGAACACCATCGGATGCCTCGACACCCCGGACGGCGGGGAGTACTGGCTCAACGGCACGCTGGCCTCGGAGATGAGCGATGACCAGCTCGCACGGATCCGGAACAAGGAGATCGGGTTTGTGTTCCAGACGTTCAATCTGCTGCCCCGCGCCAGCGCGCTGGCCAACGTCGAGCTGCCGCTGGTGTACGCCGGCGTCTCGGCGGCCGAGCGCAAGCGCCGGGCGACGGAAGCCCTGACGAAGGTCCAGTTGGATCATCGCATGCACCATCGGCCGAACGAGCTGTCCGGCGGACAACGGCAGCGCGTCGCCATCGCCCGCGCCCTCGTGAACGACCCGTCGATCCTGCTCGCCGACGAGCCGACGGGCAACCTCGACTCGCAGACCTCCGAGGAGATCATGCGCGTGTTCGAGACGCTCGCGAACACCGGGCAGACGGTGATCATGGTGACCCACGAGCCGGACATCGCCGCCCACGCGCGGCGTGTCGTGGTGCTGCGGGACGGGCTGATCGCGAGCGACGAGCCGCGGGAGAAGTTCGCCGCCCGGCTGGCGCTGCATCCGTCGAGCCACTGAGTCGGTCCGCTCCCTCCGTCGTGGCGAACGGCCCGTGCGAAACCGCACGGGCCGTTCGCGCGTAGGACGGAGGAGCGGCCGTCCGCGCCGCGCCACCATTCGCCTCGTCGCATGCCGCTGCTCGAAGCTGTCCGTCTGGCCCTCCAGACGCTGCGTGTCCAAAAGCTGAAGAGCTTCTTCACCCTGCTGGGCGTGATGATCGGCGTGATGTTCCTCATCGCCGTCATCTCGATCGTCGAAGGGATGCAGAAGTACGTCGAAGAGGACTTCGCGGCGAAGATCATCGGCACGAACACCTTCGCGCTCCGGCGGTTCCCCAACGTGAACGTCGGCGACATCAACGATGACACCTGGCGCGAGTACCGGCGGCGGCCCCGCATCTACATGGCCGACATCACGCTCGCCCGGTCGGTGCTGCCGCCGGACGCCCTCTCGTCGATCGAGACGATCACGTTCGCGACCGCGAACACCCCGCAGGCGCGCCCGCGCCAGGTGATGGCCGTGGGCGCGGATGCCGACTATTTCCGCCTCAAGGCCTACGAGGTCGACCGCGGACGCGCCTTCTCGGCGCAGGAGGTGCAGCGGGGGCTGCCCGTCGCCGTGATCGGGGTCGAGATCGCCGAGCACTTCTTCCCCAATCTGGACCCCGTGGGTCGCGAGATCCGCCTCGCCGGCATCCCGTACCAGGTGATCGGCCTCCTCGCCAAGCAGGGGTCGGTCTTCGGCTTCTCGATGGACCGCCTGATGATCTCGCCGTGGACCTCCCCGATCCGGCGCGTCACCAACCCCGCGAACGACATCGACGCGCTCATCGTGCAGGCCACCGACGCCACCGTCCTGAGCGAGAGCATGGAGGCGGTCCGCGAGATCATGCGCGCGCACCGCAAGGTGCCCCCGGCGGCCCGGGACAACTTCGCGCTCGAGACCTCGGACTCCGCGATCGCCTTCTTCGCGGACCTCAAGAGCAAGCTCATCGTGTTCGGCACCGCGCTGCCGGCGATCGGCCTGCTGGTGGGCGCCATGGTGATCATGAACATCATGCTCGTCGCCGTGGCGGAGCGGACCGCGGAGATCGGCGTGCGCAAGGCGCTGGGCGCGCGGCGGCGCGACATCATGTCGCAGTTCCTCATCGAGGCCGCGACGCTGAGCGTGATCGGGGCCGCGATCGGCATCGCCCTCGGCATCGCCATCGCCAAGGGGATCGCCGCCGCGTCGCCGCTGCCCGCCGCGGTCGCGCCGTGGTCCATCGGGCTCGCCCTCATCCTCGGCGCAGGCGTGGGGATCGTCGCCGGCGCCTACCCCGCCAGTCGCGCCTCACGGCTCGACCCGATCGCCGCCCTGCGCCAGGAATAGCGATGCGCCTCTTCTCCGGCCTCATCACACGCCTCTTCCTCTCGGTCGAAGGGGTGGGCATCGCGTTCGCGGCGATCCGCGCCAACAAGGTCCGGGCGGCGCTCACGATCCTCGGCGTGGCGGTCGGCGTCTTCGTCGTCACCGCGATGGCCGCGGCGGTGCACGGGATCCGCGAGTCCTTCCGCAGCGACGTCGATGCCTTCGGGGCGACCACGTTCCAGGTGCGGCGGCGGCCGATCAACCTCGGCGGCTGCAGCGGCAGCGACGACGAATGTCCCGACCGTCGGAACCCGGCGATCACGGTCGCCGAGGCGGCCACCATCCGCGCCCTGCCGTCGGTCAAGGCGGTCGTCGAGCTGTGGATCGCCAGCGCGCCGATGCGGTATCGCGATCGCTCGCTGGCCAACGTCGGCTACGACGCCTTTGGCAAGGATTGGATGGAAGTGGACAAGGGCGACATCTCGCCCGGTCGCAATTTCACGGCCGCCGAGTACGACGCCGCCGCACGCGTGATGGTGATCAACGACTCCGCCGCCGCACAGCTCTTCGGGGATTCCGACCCCATCGGGAAGGAGGTGCTGGTCCGTGGGCAGTTGTTCTCCGTGATCGGCGTCTACCACGCGGAGGCCGGCTTCCTCAAGACGATGGATGGGCGCGGCCCCGACAAGCCGCGGGCGATCGTGCCGTTCTCGACGGCGAAACGCCACCTCGGCCTCTGGACCCGTGGCGCCATCCTCATGGTCAAGCCGCGTGACGGCACCGTGCAGAGCGACGTGATGGACGAGGTCACGGCCACCTTGCGCGGCCTGCGCGGGTTGCGGCCGGTGCAGCCGAACACCTTCGCGCTGGTCACGCAGGACCGGCTCCTCGACGTGTTCGATCAGCTCTTCGGCGCGATCTTCCTCATCGGCATCGCCCTCTCGGGCGTGGGGCTGATGGTGGGTGGCGTGGGCGTCGTCGCCATCATGATGATCTCGGTGACGGAGCGCACCCGCGAGATCGGCGTGCGCAAGGCGCTCGGCGCGACGCGCGCCACGATCCTCTGGCAGTTCCTCGTGGAAGCGGCGACGCTGACGACCATCGGCTCCCTGATCGGCCTCGCCGGTGGGACCCTCGTGGCCTGGATCGTCCGCGAGACCACGCCGATCCCCACGGCCGTGACCACGGCGGTCGGCGGGACGGCCGTGG
>CAYSFN010000113.1:0-8118 GCA_964430045.1 uncultured Gemmatimonadaceae bacterium | reverse complement strand
ACTGCTGCCGTGGATCCTCATCATCGGCAGCAGTTGCAGGAGGATGGCGCCGAACGACACCCGTTCCTCCCGGGCCTCGAGGACGACGTTCGCCTCGCGCAACCGCGCCACCTCCCCGTCGGAGTTCGCGACCAGCAGCTTGGTGGTGAACTTCTTCACCTGCCGCTGCCCGATCGTGACCGGTTCGCGGAACTCGCCCGTGACCGCCCGGCCGCCCTCGACGATGGCCGTGGACAGGTTGTCGCGTGCCAATTGTTGATCGTACTCCGAGTACGAGATCTCGATCGCGGGCTCGGTCCGCCCGCCGCTGAGCTGGTACAGGGCGACCGGGAGCAGCAGCAGCAGGATCCAGAACGACAGCGACTTCGACATCCGCCGCCAGTCCGGCCCGTTCTTCGGTGCGTTTGAAGCCATTCCTGAAAGTTACTCCTGCGTCAGGTCCTCCGGCAGGTCGCCGGAGGACATTCACCTGCGGCGCGACGCCGCCGGATCCAGGGGCGCCGGGGGCGGCGCCGCGCGCAGCGCGAACATCGCCGCGTAGCGCCGGAGCACGTGCCCGCCCGCGAGCGGGATCCAGCCGCCCACCTCTCCCTCCAGTGTAAACGCGGCGGCCCGTTCCGTTCCACGCCGGTCCAGCACCACGCCCACGCGCGCCGCGAGGGCGGGCCACAGATGCCGCAGCGCCTCCACCGGGAACGTGCGCAGCGCGGCCGCGTCGGCGAAAACCTCGTCGTGCTCGACGCGCGGGTGGCAGCGTGCCACAAGGTCCTCCACGTCCTCGCGCCACAGGGCCGCGCGCCGCGCCAGCGCCAGAAGCTCCGCCCCGAAGCCCGGATGGGCCCGCTCGAAGGCGGGCAGATGGTCGAGCCGCACGCGGTTGCGCAGCATCCGCCGCGAGCGATTGCTGGGGTCCTCGACGTACGGCACCCCGTGCGCGTCCGCGAACGCCGCGACCGCCGCATGGGAAAGCCCCAGCAGCGGCCGTGCGACGTCACTGGCCGCGTAGAGACCGGCGATGCCGCGCGCGCCACTGCCACGCAACAGGCGCATGAAGACCGTCTCCACCTGATCGTCCCGGGTGTGCGCCGTCGCCACGCGCGCCTGGTGCTGCCGGGCCACCTGCTCGAGGAACTCCCAGCGCGCCGCACGCCACGCGGCCTCGGACCGGCGCAGGCCTCGCCCCACGCCCACCGTCAGCGGGATCCCGAGCGCGGTCGCCGAGAAGCGCACGAGGTCGACCGCCGCCCGGGCGGCAGGGCCCGTGCCGTGGTCGAAGGTGGCCACGGTCAGCACTTCCGGCCGCCGCCACCGCACCGCCGCGTCGAGCAGCACCATCGAGTCGCGCCCACCGGACACCGCAAGCACCACGCGATCGCCGGCGACGATCCCGGCCCGCAACGCCGCACGCACCTCGGACGCGGACTTGGCACGATTCGGCATCGTCGCTACGTTAGTAGCCAGACCATCGGAACGCGAGGCCTGCGTCCGCGACCTCACCTTTTCGACTGCCTGCCCTCATCATGGAAGCGAACGGCGTTCTCGGAACCCTGTGGGCCAGCCTTGGCCTCGGCGGTTACTATGCGGCCCTGGCATGGATCAACGTCCTCCTGGGCATCTTCCTCACGCCGCTGTTCGCGCTCCCCGCGACCTGGCTGATGGACAAGGGCAAGCGCACCGAAACCATCACGTTCCAGCAGTGATCCGCGGTCCGGCACCGCGCTGACAGGGCGGCCTCGCGAGAGGCCGCCCTGTTTCGTATCCTTGGGGTACCCCCTCCTTCCCCGGACTCACCGATGCCCGCCTTTCTGCTGCTCCTCGTCGTCGCGGCGATCCTCTTCTGGTTCATCAGCGCGTACAATGCGCTCATCGCACTGAAGAATCAGACGGTGAACGCGTGGAAGCAGATCGACGTCCAGCTCAAGCGGCGGCACGATCTCATCCCGAATCTCATCGAGACCGCGAAGGGGGCGATGACCTTCGAGCGCGAGACGCTGGAGGCGGTCATCAGCGCCCGGAACAGTGCGGTGCGCGCCATCGCGGGCGCCGACCCGCAGCACCTCGCCGCCGCCGCCGCCGCCGAGGGCCAGCTCAGCGGGGCGCTCGGCCGCCTGATGGCCGTGGTCGAGGCCTACCCCGACCTCAAGGCCACGGGCAACCTGCGCGCACTCCAGGAGGAACTCGCGACCACGGAGAACAAGATCGCGTTCTCGCGCCAGGCGTACAACGACACCGCGACCCACTACAACACCAGGCAGCAGCAGTTCCCGACGAACCTCGTCGCGCCGTGGGCCAAGGCGATGCCCGCGGAACTGTGGGAGATCGAGGACCCCGCCGAGCGGGCGGTCCCGAAAGTCGACTTCGGACTCGGCGGCGCGTGAGCGACGCCCGCGCCTGAGGCGGCCGGGCCGTGTCCAGCTTCGAGCAGACCAACCTCTTCGCGCAGCAGGACGCGAATCGGCGCCGCTCGCGCTGGGTGGTCGCGCTCTTCCTCGCGTTCTTCTTCTGGCTGGGCTTCGGCGCCGACCTCCTGCTGTGGCTCGCCGCCGAACGGCCCGACCCGCACATCGCGTGGACGCCACGCGTCCCCGTGCTCGGGATCAGCCTGCTGCTCGTCGCCGCGGGGATGGTCGTCTTCGTGCGCCGCACAGGGGCCGAACGCGTGCTCTGGTCCACGGGAGCGTGGCAGTTGCTGCACCCCCAGGGCGAAGCACAGGTCCGACTCACCAACGTCACGGAGGAAATGGCGATCGCGGCATCCCTGCCCATGCCGACGCTGTGGATCATCGACGACCCCGACCCGAACGCCTTCGCCACCGGACTCACGCCGGAACGCTCGCACGTGGCCGTGACCACCGGCCTCCTCGCGGCGCTGGACCGTGACGAGCTCCAGGCCGTCATTGCGCACGAGCTCGGGCATATCAAGAGCCTCGACACGCAGCTGATGACGCTGCTCGCAGCCCTGGTCGGGGCCGTCCTGCTGATGCGCGACGGGATCGGGCGGATGCTGCGCAGCGGTCTGCGCTTCAGCGCGCAGCACGGAGCACGGGCGGGGCGCGGCTCGGGGCGAGGTGGCGGCAAGGGCCCGGGACCGCTGCTCATCGCACTCGGGGTCGTCTGGATCGTCTCGTGGATCCTCGCCCCCCTCGTCCTGCAGTTGCTGTCGGTGTGGGTGAGCCGGCACCGCGAGTACCTGGCCGACGCGATGGCCGCGCAGTTCACGCGCAATCCGCTGGCACTCGCCGCCGCGCTGACCAAGGTCCATCAGGCGCACGGCGCCACCACGAGCATCCGGGCCGGCGTCGCCCACTTGTGCATCACCGACCCCCTGGGGCGCCGCCTCGACGATCGCGAGGGCGCGTTCGCCGACCTCTTCGCGACCCACCCGCCGATGTCGATGCGCATCGCCCGGCTCAAGGCGATGGGCTTCCAGCAATTGAAGCGCGACGGGGCCTACCCTGCACCCGAGCGCTGAGCAGCACCGCGCCACGGCCGGCGATGGGCGATGCCCCCCCTGCCTGGGCCGGCTGATCAGCGCCGCGCGGACCGTTCCTTGAGGAAGCGCGCGGCCGCCTCGGTCCGGTTCGACACGCCGAGCTTGAGGTAGAGGTTCTGCAGGTGGAACTTCACCGTGTTCTCGCTCACGCGCAGCTTCGCCGCGACGGCGGCGTTGGTCTCACCCTCGGCGACCAGGGCCAGCACGGCCTGCTCCCGATCGGTCAACTTGCCCGGGTCGGGCAGGTCCGAGCGCCCCAGCAACCAGCGCTTGGCGGCGAGCGGAAACACCAACTGTCCGCGATGCACCTGGCGGATGGACGCGACGGTCTGCTGCGGCGGCTCCGTCTTGAGCGCGTAGCCGTCGGCCCCAAGCTCCAGCGCCTGGCGCATCGACCCGCCGTCGGAGTAGGCGGTCAGCACGAGGACCCGCACGGGGAGTTTCTCCGCGCGGATCTTCTCCAGCGTGGCCAGCCCGGACATGCCGCCCAGCTCCAGGTCGAGCACGGCGACGTCGGGGTGCAGGTGCCGAATCTGCTCGAGGGCGGTCTCGCCGGTGTGTGCCGTGCCCACGACCGTCATGTCGGACTCGGCGTCGAGCATCGTGCGCAGCCCTTCGAGCACCAGCTCGTGGTCGTCGGCCAGGACCACGCGGATCGGGAGGGTCATGGACTGGCGTGCGAGGGGATGTGTGCGGCGAGCGGGATGTCGATCATGATGCTCGTCCCCCGGCCAACGGTGCTGACGAGCGAGAACTGCCCGCCCATCATCTCGACGCGGTCCTGCATGCCCCGGAGCCCGAAGTGCCCGCCGTTCGGCTCGCCGAGTTCGAACCCGGCGCCGTTGTCCGTGATCGACAGCCGCAGCTCGGGACCGGTGATCGCGTGTCGCACCGAGACACGAATATCGACGCGCTGCGCCCCACCGTGCCGGTAGGCGTTCGACAAGGCCTCCTGGACCACCCGGTACAGGGCGATCTTCGTCGAAATCTCGACCTCGGGGAGGTCGCGGGCGACGTGCAGGTGGACGGCGGTGTCCGTGGTCGCCTCGTGCTGGACGGCGAAGGACTCGATCAGGTCCTCCAGCGACTGCGTGTCGAAATGCGGCGGGCGGATGGCCCCGATGAAGGACCGAATTTCGCGCAGGCCCGTTTCGAGGAGCAGCCGAATGCGGTCAGCCCGCGCCATGGCGTCGGTCCGCCCGCTCGCCTCCGGAAGGTCCAGGGCCCGGGCGAGCAGGTCCAACTGGGACAACGCGGCGTACATCGCCTGCACGGGGCCGTCGTGGATGTCGAGCAGCAACTGCTGCAGCTCCCACTCGCTCACGCGGAGGAGTCGTCGCGACGCCTGGATTTCGCGGTCGGACACCGACGGCACTACGGATGACCCCACGGTCGCTCCCCCCGTCGTATTGAAGAAGGGGTCAATCTGTGCCCGCACCCGGGAGATGTCCAGAGCAGGAAAGATCGCCCCGCTGTTATGGGGGGTACACCCGTGGGCATGGGCCTCGAATAGCTGTGACGTAATGGCATGCTTACGTGTCCATCGGATACTATTCACGTTGATAAGTTGATGCGTCACGGCGCGTCATGCTGTTTTCCACATGACGAACTTTTCCACATCGAGCGTGTACCGGCGGCAATGGCCATGCACTGTTCAGTGTTCAGGGCAATGTGGAAAAGAAATGGCCGTGCGCATCGATTCTCGAGTGCATAGCCCGCAGGCGGAGCGTATGCATTGAATATGCGGCCTGTCCTGCGGCATTATGCGGTGTTATTTGACTTTTATATAAGCATTGTATGTTGCCAAATAATATAGACTTATACATCTTTATATGAACTCACCTATCACAACTTCATGCAGTCCATGCATACACACACCCCAACGCACATGAACGGCACAATTCTCATGCTGGTAGGGCCAGAATACGAGGATCTCGAGGTCTGGTACCCCAAGCTCCGCCTCGAAGCCGCTGGCTACCATGTCCCCATTGCCGGCCTTGGCGACCTCAAGTACCTCGGCAAGCACGGCTACCCCTGCACCACCGACGGCTCGGCGGAGGACTTTTCAACAGCCAAATTGGCTGGCGTGTTCGCGCCAGGGGGCTGGGCGCCAGACAAGATCAGGCGCTCCGCTGCGGTGCGCGACATCGTGCGCCGAGTCGATGCGGAGGGCGGGCTGGTTGCGACCATCTGCCATGGTCCGTGGGTCCTGATCTCGGCGGGCATCGTGCGCGGCCGCCGCATGACATCCACCGTGGGGATCCGGGACGACGTGGTGAATGCCGGCGCCGAGTGGGTCGATGAGGCGGTGGTGGTCGACCGCAACCTGATCAGCGCCCGGGTACCGGCGGACCTCCCCGCCATGGGTGAGGCGATGGTGCAGTGGCTGGCGGCCCGCAACGCCTAGGGGCCTGAACGACTCGCGCCCTGCCTCCGGAGCGGAAGCAGGGCGCGAGGGACTGCGTGGCGTGGCGGGAAGTCGTTACTTCGACTTCGCCGCCGCCGCATCTGCCGACCCGGCGGGGTCGAACGCCGGGGACGTGATCGTGTTGATCGGCATCAGGGTCTGGCCCGACAGCGAGAAGACCGTCCACACCCGACCGGGGATGTTCGGGACCGTGTACGTCGCAATGCGGTCGTTGCCGCGGTACACCTCCACAATGGCGCCGGAGCGGGCCAATCCGTCGTTCGACGGCGGAAGCTCGCGCGCAGAGTAGTTCTCGACGGCGAAAGTGTACACGCCCGGTCCGACTTCCGTGATGGTGATGGTCTCCGGGCCATGCCCGTCCGTTACGTCCACCTCATGGCAGACGAACGGCGCGGCATCGCAATTGCCGGTGTCGTTGTAGGCGATCACCCGCCCGCCCGGCAGCGTCAGTCGCGCGTCGAGGTCGGCTGGCTGCGCGCCCCAACTCAGCACGATGCGCACCTGGCCCGGCGGTGCCTCGGGCGAGAGCACCACGTTGGCATTGACCGCCTCACCAGCCACGACGCCGACATTCACGGTGCCGGCCACATAGCCGGCGGCGACGACGTGCACCGTATACGGCCCGGGGGGAAGCTGCGGGAACGAGAAGGCGCCGTTCACCCCCGTGGTGACGGAGGCGACCGGGGAACCGGTGATCACGTTGGTGCCGGTGCGCACGGTCACGCTCGCCGCAATGCCGATCGGCTCGCCCGTCATGGCCGACCGAACGACCCCGCTGATCGTGCCGGTCACCGGTGCGACGCCCTCCGCTGAGATCAACGCGGTCACGGCGGTGCCATCGACCGTGGTCAGCAGGGTCTGCGGCCCGATCAGGCTCCCGAGCGTCCACGTCGACGTCGCGAGACCATTGGCGTCAGAAACGACGTCCACCGGGCTGGCGAAGCCGCCGCCGCTCTGGACCAGGAATCGGACATTTCGACCTGGAACACCAACGTTGGCACCCAGCAGACCTGTCACGCGGATCGTCACGTCGCCGAGCGCGGTGTTGATGTCGCCAGACAGCGGGGGCCGTGCCACGACCACCACGCCCAGCGGCCGATCGAGCACGGTCACCGGAAGATCGACGACCTGCTGGGTACCGAAGAGCTGGCGGCACTGGATCACCGTCGACCCCGGAAGGATCGACTGCACCCGTCCGTCGCCGTCCACCGTGATCACCCCGGGATTGAGACTGACCAGCTCCCGCGGGAACACCTCGGTCTCGCCGTTGGCCCCGCGAACCCCGATGCAGCGGATCGTCGCGGGGTCGCCTCCGACCAACTGCAGGGCATCGATGTCGAACCGCATCGAGACGACGTCCGCGCCCGGCCCGACGTAGGTCGGGCTGCCGGTGACCACCACCGGTGCCCCGTCACTGCCGAACGAGAAGCGCACCGGCCCGACCGTGAACAGCGGCGTTCCGGCGGCGTTCCGCAGCTCGAGCACGGCGTCGAACGGGCCCTGCTCGCGTCCGGCGGGCAGCGGGAAGGTGACGTCCACCTCCCCTTCACCGCGCTGGCTGATCTCGACCAGGTCGAGCACGCGCTCGAAGATGGGCTGCGTCTCGCCTGCGAAGAAGATGCGCACGGTGCCGCTCGCCACCTGCAGGGTGCCGTCGGAGACGCCCGTCTGCCCCGACAGCATCGCTGGCGTGACCCCGAGGTCGCTGAGGTTGAGCGACACCCGTCCCGGGTCGCTGGAGCGCGTCGCGTCGGGGGCGCAGGCGGTGAGCGCAAGGAGCGCGAACGCTGCGAGGGTCGATCGATGGGTCACGTGGACGACATCCAGACAGAGGGATGGTAAATATGATGTGGTACGCGCCGCCCGAGCGCAACGACGGACATCACAATGGAACAGGAGCGCCCGTCACGTCGGCGGCCTGCCGGGGCCGGCGCCCCGGCCCCCGCCGGCCATCGGCACCTCCCCGTTCAGGCGGGGTGCTGTCGCGTGACGATACTCAAGGCTACCTTCTTCCCCAGCAATCCGTCACTGGATTGGCATCGATCGCCCGCCGTGTGACTTCCGTCCCAATCCTACATGCAGATCGCAGTGCTGCGAGAACGCGCGGCCGGTGAGACCCGCGTGGCGCTCGTCCCCGACAGTGTGGCCCGGCTCGTCAAGGCCGGGCACGCCGTCGTCGTCGAGCGAGGCGCCGGGC
>CAYSFN010000112.1:0-8188 GCA_964430045.1 uncultured Gemmatimonadaceae bacterium | reverse complement strand
CAACGGCATTCTGCACGTCTCGGCGAAGGACAAGGCGACGAGCAAGGAGCAGAAGATCCGCATCGAGGCCTCGAGCGGTCTGTCGGACGCCGACATCCAGAAGATGGTCGACGAAGCCGCCAGGAACGCCGACGAGGACAAGCGCCGCCGCGACGAGATCGACACGCGCAACCGGCTGGACTCGATGACCTACGAGGTCGAGAAGAACGCCAAGGAGTGGGCGGACAAGATCCCGGCCGACCAGAAGACGCGGCTGGACGGCGCGGTGGAGCGCGCGCGCAAGGCCCTGCGTGGCGACGATCTGACCGAGATCGGCGCGGCGCAGGAGGAGCTGACGAAGGCGTACCAGGAGGCGGGGCAGAGCTTCTACGCGCAGTCGCAGGCCGCCGCCGACGCGCCGGAGGCCGGCCCGGAGGCAACGCCGGAGGCCGCGCCGAGTGACGAAGTGGTCGAGGCCGACTACGAGATCGTCGACGACACCAAGCAGTAAGTCCCGGCCCTCGATCAACCGCGCGGGCCACCGGGGAAACTCCCAGTGGCCCGCGCGTGTACCTTCTCCATAGAGAGTCACGTGTTCACCCTCGCCCTCGCGCATTCGCCATGTCATCTCCGCTGATCCGCTTTCGCGTGGCGGCCACGGCCGCTGTCTGCTTTGCCGGTGGGATCCTGTTCGCCTCCACCATGGACTGGACGCCGTGGTCCCACGCGCAGTCCCCGAACGGGGCGGCCAGCCCGTCCACGCGGTCCGGGGCCCGTGCCGTGGCCTCGGTCGCGGACCAGTCCGCGGCGTTCGTCTCCATCGCCGAGCACCTGACGCCGGCGGTGGTCGCGATCCAGGTGCAGAAGGTCCGGCGCCAGCCGCGCGGGCGGCAGCAGGCCATCCCGCCGGAGCTGCTGCCCTTCTTCGATGGCCAGCCGCCCACGCAGGAGGGGGCGGGCTCGGGGTTCGTGATCTCGCCCGACGGCTACATCGTGACGAACAATCACGTGGTCGCCGATGCGGACCGCATCACGGTCAGCATGAGCAACCGCAAGTCGTACCCGGCCACGCTGGTCGGCCGCGACCCGCAGACCGACGTCGCGGTGCTGAAGATCGATGCGTCGAACCTCACGACCGTCACCCTCGGTGACGACGAGCGGCTCCGCGTCGGCGAGTGGGTGCTCGCGATCGGCAATCCCCTGGGCCTCGACTTCACGGTGACGGCCGGGATCGTCAGTGCCAAGGGCCGCGGCAACCGCGAGGTCCCCGTGGGCCAGAGCCAGTGGGCGATCACGGATTTCATCCAGACCGACGCGGCCATCAATCCGGGCAACTCGGGCGGCCCGCTGGTGAACATCCGCGGCGAGGTGATCGGCATCAACACCGCCATCGCGAGCCAGACGGGACTGTACTCGGGCTACGGCTTCGCCATCCCGGTGGGCCTGGCGCGCATCGTCTGGACGGACCTGATCGAGAGCGGGAAGGTGCGCCGCGCCGCGTTGGGCGTGACGATCCAGGACGTGACGGCCGAGGACGCGGACGCGGCGAAGCTGCCGCGCATCACCGGGGTGAAGGTGGAGGGCTGCTCGGCGCTGGCGGGGTCGTCGCCTGCCTGCGCGGCCGGGATCGACGCCGGAGACATCATCGTCAGGCTCGATGGCATCGAGGTCGACCGGGTGTCGGCCCTGCAGCGCTACGTGCGGGGCAAGAAGGCGGGCACGACGGTCGCCGTGACGGTGAATCGCTTCGGCACCGAGAAGGAGTTCAAGGTGAAGCTGATCGAGGCGTCGGAGGAGACGGTCACCGCCGCAGCACCAGCGGCAGCGGTCCCAGCCCCCGCGACCAAGCTCGGCGTCGACGTCGAGGCGGTGTCGGGCGAGTTCGTGCGCCAGAACGCGCTCACGGAGGAACAGCGCGGCCTGCGCGTCGTGGCCGTGGACCCGACGGGACCGGCGGCGAACCGCCTGCGGTCCGACGCCGGGGACGTCATCGTGGGCGTGGCGACGACGGGCGAGCGGATCCGCACGATCGCCGACCTGGAGCGCACCCTGTCGGCGAAGAAGCCGGGCGAGGTGCTGAGCCTCCGCGTCTACCGGCTCGGCGACAAGAGTTTCCGCGTGGTCAACGTCCGCATCGGCGGTTGACCGGCGCAGGGCGGGAGCGTGCGGGGGCGGGGGCCGTGATGCGGACTCCCGCCCCCGTTGCGTTGGAGGGAACCCGCCCGCCGAGTAGATTGCGCGCACGCGAGTGTGGCGGAACTGGTAGACGCGCAGGACTTAGGATCCTGTGCCGCAAGGCGTGTGGGTTCGAGTCCCACCTCTCGCATCCGGGGTCGCGCACCCGCGCGCCTCTCACTCCGTTCACCTCGCCATGCGCATTGTCGTCATAGGATCGGGGTTCGGCGGGCTGAGCGCGGCGATCCGCTTGCAGGCACAGGGGCACGCGGTGCAGATCGTCGAGGCCCTCGACAAGCCCGGGGGGCGCGCGTACGTGTTCGCGCGCGACGGGTACACCTTCGACGCGGGCCCGACCCTCATCACCGCCCCGTGGATGCTCGACGAGGTGTTCGCCCTGGGCGGCGGGCGGACGGCGGACTACGTGGACCTGCGGCGGCTGGAGCCGTATTACAACGTCCGCTTCGAGGACGGCTCCGTGTTTCGCTACACCGGGGACGCGGCGCAGGTGCAGGCAGAAGTCGCCCGGTTCAACGCCGCCGACGTGGCGGGCTACGCGCGCTTCATGCGCGAGGTCGAGGAGATCTTCCGGACGGGGATGGCGCTGATCGACACGCCCTTCGACCGCTTCAGCGCGATGCTGAAAGTGCTCCCCGACCTCGTGCGCCTGCGGGCGGACCGCTCGGTGGCCGCCTGCGTCAATCGGCACATCACCGACCCGCGCCTGCAGCAGGTGTTCTCCTTCCACCCGCTGCTGGTCGGCGGCAACCCCTTCCAGACCACCGCGATCTACGCCCTCATCCACAAGCTGGAGCAGGAATGGGGCGTGTGGTTCGCAATGGGAGGGACGGGCGCGCTGGTGCGCGCGTTCGTGCGGTGCTTCGAGTCGCTGGGCGGTCAGCTCCGGCTCGGAACGGCGGTGACGGCGATCGAGATCGCCGCGGGAACGCGCCAGGCGACGGGCGTGCGCCTCGCCTCGGGCGAGGTGCTGGCAGCTGACGCGGTGGTGAGCAACGCCGACGTCGCGACGACCTACAAGCAACTGTTGCCGGCCGCCGTGCGCCGGACGTGGACCGACGCCAGGGTGGACCGGCAGCGCTACTCGATGTCGCTGTTCGTGCTGTACTTCGGCACGACGCGGCAGTACCCCGGCATGGCACACCACGAGATTCTCATGGGCCCGCGGTACCGCGACCTGCTGGAGGACATCTTCGGCCGCAAGGTCCTGGCCGACGACTTCTCGCTGTACCTGCATCGCCCGACGGCGACCGACGCCTCGCTCGCGCCGCCGGGGCACGATGCCTGGTACGTGCTCGCACCCGTCCCGCACCTCGGCGGGAGCACCGACTGGGCCACGATGGCGCCCCGGTATCGCGACGCCATCGTGCGGTATCTCGAGGAGCGGTATCTGCCCGGGCTGTCGGCGTGCATCACCAGCGAGTCGTACATCGATCCGCGCTACTTCCGCGACACGCTGCGCTCGCACCTCGGCAGCGCGTTCTCGCTCGAACCGGTATTTTGGCAATCCGCGTGGTTCCGGCCGCACAATCGGAGCGAGGATGTCGCAAACTTGTACTTCGCAGGCGCAGGCACGCACCCGGGGGCGGGATTGCCGGGCGTGATCAGCTCGGGGAAGATCGTCGCGGACGCGATCGGTCCGGCGGTCCGGGAGCGCGGGTCGTGACGGACACCCGGCCCGTTCGGGCGGCCGCCGCCGCGGGGGCCGACGCGGGGCGCGACGCGTCACCGCGCGACGATGCCCGGCACTGCGCGCAGATCGTGCGGCAGCATGCGCGCACCTTCGCGCTCGCGTCGCGGTTCCTGCCGGCGCCCAAGCGCCGCGCGGCGTTCGCGCTGTACGCGTTCTGCCGCGTCGCCGACGACCTGGTGGACCTGGCGACGGTGCGGTGCGACCGGACCATCGCCCGTGAGCTGGCGTCCTATCACGCCGCGCTGAATGCGGCGCTGGCCGGCGCGCCCTCGGGGCCGGTGTTCCGCGAGCTGGCCCGCGCCGTGCGGACCTTCCACGTGCCCGCGGCCGTGCTGCACGAGCTGATCGACGGCGTGCGGCGCGACCTTGGCCCCGTGCGCTACGAGACCTGGGACGACCTGTCGGTGTACTGCGAAGGCGTGGCCAGCACCGTCGGCGAAATGTGCACCTTCGTGTTCGGGGTGCCCGCGGGCCCCGAGGCGCGGATGCGCGCCCTGCGCTATGCGCGCACGCTCGGCCTGGCCATGCAACTGACGAACATCCTGCGCGACGTGGGTGAGGACGCGCGGCAGGGCCGCTGCTACCTGCCGGACGAGGACCTCGCCATGTTCGGCCTGACGCGCGACGAGGTGCTGCACGACCGGGACCTGGCGCAGGACGAGCGCTGGCGTCCGTTCATGGCCTTCGAGATCGGCCGGGCGCGGGCGCTGTATCAGGCGGCCAGCCCGGGCATCTGGCTGCTCGCCCCCGACGCGCAGCGCTGTGCCTCCGCCTGCGCGTGGGGGTACGCGTCCATCCTGCACGCGATCGAGCGCCAGGACTATGACACCGTGCGGCAGCGGGCCGTGGTGCCCGGGTGGCGCAAGGCCTCGCTGCTGGTGGACGTCTGGCGGCACGGCAGGCGCATCGTGCCCGCCGACGCGATCGCCGACGGGCCGGTGATCGTCTGGGATCGAGAGGGGCACGCGCCCAAGGGCACCCGGATCCGGCTGGCGTGAGCACCATGGCAGACCGGACCTCCCACCGACTCGACCACGTGGCCCGCGTAATGCTGACGGGCCACCTGCTGCTCATCGCCTTTGCGACCGCCGCGATGGTGACCATCCTCGCCGGCGATTTCCCGGTGTGGATGCAGGGCACCTACACGGCGACGGTGTACCGCTTCGGCTGGCAGTGGTCCGGCCAGGTGTACATCGTGCTCGGCATGCTGGCGGCCCTGCTGCATTCCGCGCCGCGCTTCGGCTGGGGACGGGCGCTGGCGCTGTTCGCGGCAGCCGCGGGCGTGGCCCTGTTGTCGGAGCTGGGCGGCACCAACGTCGGCCTCCCGTTCGGCCCGTACCACTACACCCCGATGCTGGGGTACATGATCGCCGGAGATGTGCCCTACCCCATCCCGATCTCGTGGTATTACATGCTGTACTGCTGCCTCGCCTTCTGCGCGCGGTTGCTGGTCACGGACGACCGCAACGCGACCAAGTGGCGCTGGGCGGCGGTGTCCGCGCTGTTCCTCACGGCCTGGGACGTGCCGATGGAGGTGCAGATGACCAACGTCCACCCGGCGCACTGGGCGTGGGACCTGGAGCGGGTGCCGGCGTGGATCCCGGAGTGGCTCGGCGGACCGCTGTTCCACGGCATGCCGTTGTCGAACTGGATCGGCTGGTACGTGACGGGCCTCCTCGTGAGCCGCCTGATGCTGGCGATCGTCCCGCCGACGCGGTGGCGGCTCACCCTGGCCGGCGCGCTGTTCCCGGTGGTGCTCTACGCGACGAACGGGATCATGCCGATCGCGACCATCGCGCGGCACGGCTACGTGCTTGCCGCCGTGCTGGGGCTGCTCGCAATGGGGATCCCGACCTGGCTGGCGTGGCGCGCGGGGCGACACCCGTTGACCGCAGGGCCGGGTGGTGCCGCGGTGGCACGCCCCGGGGCCCCCGGCGGCGACTGATCCACTGCGGAACCCTGCCGGGCGTTAGATTGCACCATTCGCGCCGGTCACGCCGGAGCGCCCGGCGCCCCGACACCAGGGGCGCCGTTCCTTCCCGTCGCAGTCCCTCCCGATGAACGTCGAGATCGAAACCACCCTCGCCGAGGGCGTCGAGCGCCGCATCCGCGTCTCCGTCCCGGTGTCCGAAGTCGCTGCCGCCACCGAGCGTGCGGCCCGCCGCTACGCCTCCGCGGCCCGCCTGCCGGGCTTCCGCCCCGGCAAGGCGCCGCTGGCGATGGTCCGGCGGCGCTTCGCGCAGGAGATCAAGCAGGAGACCATGGAGGCGCTCCTGCGCGAAGCCTACGATGCCGTGATCGCCAAGGAGTCGCTGAAGCTGGTGGCACAGCCGCACGCCCACGACGTCTCGCTGGAGGACAACGCCCCGTTCACCTTCGAGCTGCACTGCGAGGTGCGGCCCGAGATCGTGTTCGCGCAGATCGAGGGGTTCACGGTGACGCGGCCCGCCGCGACGGTCACGGACGCGCAGGTGCAGGAGCAGATCGACCGGCTGCGCGAGGATCGTGCGGCGTGGACCCCGACGGAGAGCCGGGCCAGCGAGGGCGACCTCGCGGTCGTGATGCTCTCGGCGCAGGAGCCGGACGGGACGATGGCGGCGCCGACGGAGTACCGGATCGAACTCGGGAAGGGGCAGGCCATCCCGGGCGTCGAGGAGCTGATCACGCGCTGCACGCCGGGCGAGACGCTGGAGGAGGCGGTCCAGTGGCCCGCGGACTTCCCCGACGAGGCGCAGGCGGGGAAGACCAAGCCGGTGCGGGTGTCGGTGCTCGAGGTCAAGCGGCGTGAGCTGCCGCCGCTGGACGACGCCTTTGCCCGCGAGATCGGCGACTTCGACTCGGTCGATGCGCTGCTGGCAGCCGTCCGCGACGACATGTCGGCCGCCGCAGTGCGCGAGGCCGACGCGGCGGTGCGGCAGGCGTTGCTCGACAACGTCCTGGCGGCGAACCCGTTCCCGGTGCCGCCAAGCTGGGTCTCGCGCCTGCTCGGGATGTACATGGAGCAGTACCAGATCCCGGAATCGGAACAGCAGGCCTTCGCGAAGGAGCTGACCCCGATGGCCGAGCGTCAGGTGCGCCGCGACCTGGCGGTCGAGACGCTGGCCGAGCGCGAGTCGCTGATGGCGACGGAGAAGGACGTGGACGATCGCGTCTCGGAGCTTGCGGCGAAGCGTGGCATGGACGCGGGCAAGCTGTACGCGCAGTTGCAGGGGGCTGGCCGCCTGGCGGAACTGGAGCGCAGCATCACCGAGGAGCGCGTCTTCGCGTGGCTGCTGGCGCGGAACACCGTGGTGCAAGGAGCGTAAGGAGCCTCATGGCGATCATCCCGAACCCCTACGTCATCGAGCGCTCGAGCCGCGGCGAGAAGGCGTACGACGTCTACTCGCGGCTCCTGATGGACCGCATCATCTTCCTGGGCACGCCCATCAACGACGACGTGGCGAACATGATCATCGCCCAGTTGCTGTTCCTGGAGGCGGACAACCCGGGCCGGGACATCCACCTGTACATCAATTCGCCGGGCGGCTCGGTGTCGGCGGGGCTCGCCATCTACGACACGATGCAGTATCTCAAGTCGCCGGTGAGCACCATCTGCATGGGGCTGGCGGCGTCGATGGGGGCGTTCCTCCTGGGCGCGGGGGCCGCCGGCAAGCGCTCGGCGCTGCCGCACGCGCGCATCATGATCCACCAGCCCTCGGGCGGGACGCAGGGCTCGGCGGCGGACATCGAGATCCAGGCGCGCGAGATCCTCTACCTGCGGCGGCAGCTGAACGCGCTGTTCGCGCAGCACACCGGGCGGACCGTGGAGCAGATCGAGCGGGACATGGACCGCGACAACTTCATGTCGGCGCCCGAGGCCAAGGCCTACGGTCTGATCGACACGGTCCTGGTGCGCACCGAAGAACCCGCTCCGGCGCTGGCACGCGGGTGACGCGCATCACACGGCCCGGCTTGACCGCAGCTTCGGCGCGGTGGTATCGTCTCGGGGCAGCGCTGGGCGCTCGCCACGATGTCCTCTTCGTCCGGTAGTTGAATGTCTCACGACAAGCATCTGCGCTGCTCCTTCTGCGGCAAATCGAAGGACTCGGTCCGGAAGTTCATCTCCGGCCCGTCGGTCTACATTTGCAACGAGTGCATCGCCCTGTGCAACGAGATCCTGGCGGAGGATGAGGAGCGCGACGTCACGGAGGCGATCACGCAGGTCCCGACGCCCGCGGAGATCAAGACCGCGCTGGACCAGTACGTGATCGGGCAGGACGACGCCAAGAAGGCGCTCGCGGTCGCGGTGTACGTGTCACCGCCGTAGACGACCTGACGGTCGAC
>CAYSFN010000111.1:3934-8328 GCA_964430045.1 uncultured Gemmatimonadaceae bacterium | reverse complement strand
CCACCTCGCGCTCGACCTCGCCGAAGCTGGCGGCGACCGCGTCGGTGGCCGTGGTGACCTCGGCGACCGTCGCCAGCGCCCGGTGCGTCGCCTCCTGCGCGGCGCTGACCCGGTCCAGGACGCTGCGGATCTGCTGATCCGTCCTGCCCGCGGCCTCCTGCGCGGCGGCGGCGAGGCGACCCACCTCCTCGGCAACGACCGCGAACCCGGCACCATGCTCGCCGGCCCGCGCGGCCTCGAGCTCGGCGTTCAACGCGAGCAGCTTGGACTGCCGCGCGATCTTCTGCACCAGCCCGACGAACGCGCGCACGCCCTCGGTCGCCGAGACCAGCGCCGCCGTGGTGTCCGCACCGGCGCGCACGTCGCGGTCGAGTTGCGCGAGCCGCTGCGTGGTCGCGTCGAGCCGGGCATGGTTGGCGTCCGCCAGCCGGACCAGCCGGGCGTCGTGCTCGGCGCGCTGGGCGACGCCGTCGTCGAGGCGGCGGGCCAGGTGCGCCAGGCGTGTCGATTCGGCCGACATCAGGCGGATCGTCGCCGCCATCTCCTCGGCCTGGGCCGAGAGCTGGGAGGCGGCCTCCGAGGTGACGGCGGCGGCGCGCGCGACCTCGTCGGTCCCCGCGGTGATGTCGATGGCGATGCGCGCCGTCTCGTCGGTGCCGTCGCGGACCAGGGCCGCGAGCTGGCGCAGCTCGGCGGTCATCGACGCCGTCGCCCGGACCAGGCGGCCCATTTCGCCGCCGATGCCCTCGGCGTCGGGCGACTGACTCAGGTCGCCGTCGGCGACGGCCTCGGCGACCAGGGCGAGCGAGCGCAGTTGCCGGTCGAAGATGGGCGAAGCCCAGAGGCGGGTGACCAGCGCACCGGCGCCGAGCCCGAAGAGCCCCAGCACCGTGAGCAGCAGCAGCAGCCCGACGGAGGCGATCGCGGCGCGTGCCTCCTCGCGGTAGAGCACGGCGAGCAGGACGAGCCCGCCGACGGCGCTGAGCGCCATCCACGTGGTCACGCGTTCGATCACGTGCCGGTCGGGCGCGCGCTCCCCGGTCACGGAGTTTCTCCGTGTTGCGGGGACGGCTAGATTCTCCATATCACCCTGCATTCGCCCGTCCCACGCGGCGCGCTGCCGAGCGGCGCGCCCTTCGTCGTTTATTCGGATGAACCAGCACGATCCCGCTCAAGTGTTTCCGCCCGACCCCGAGGTGTACGACCCCACGGTGGTCGAAGCGACGTGGCGTGCGCGCTGGATCGAACGGGGCACCAACCAGGTGGACGTGCACGCGGCCACCCGCCCGTTCTTCCAGCTCATGATGTTCCCGTACCCCTCGGCCGAGGGGTTGCACGTGGGGAACCTCTACGCCTTCACGGGCAATGATATCCACGGGCGCTTCCACCGGCTACAGGGCTTCGACGTGCTGGAGCCGCTGGGGTATGACGCGTTCGGGATCCACAGCGAGAATTTCGCGCTGAAGATGGGGGTGCACCCGGGGACCCTGATTCCGCGGAACATCGCGAATTTCCGGCGGCAGTTGGACCGTGCGGGGTTGATGGTCGACTGGCGGCATCAGGTGGACACCACCGACCCGACGTACTACAAGTGGACCCAGTGGCTGTTCCTGCAGTTGTACAAGCGTGGCCTGGCGTACCGCAAGGCGGCCGCGGTGAACTGGTGCCCGGGCTGCAAGACCGTGCTGGCCAACGAGCAGGTCGAGGGCGGCACCTGCGAGCGCTGCGGGGCGACGGTGGAGCAGCGGAACCTGGAGCAGTGGTTCTTCAAGATCAGCGACTACTCCGCGCCGCTGCTGGCGGACCTGGACCATATCGACTGGTCCGAGAGCACCAGGACGGCGCAGCGGCACTGGATCGGCAAGTCCGTGGGCGCGCACGTGACCTTCCCGGTGGGCGAGGCGGGCATCACCGTGTTCACCACGCGGGTGGACACCATTCACGGCGCCACCTTCCTGGTGGTGGCGCCGGAGCACCCGCTGCTGGAGACCATCTGCTCCGCGGAGCAGGCGCCTGCGGTGCGCGCGTATCAGGAGCGCGCGGCCAGGCAGGACCTGGTGAGCCGCAAGACCACGAAGGAGAAGACCGGCGTGTTCACGGGCGCGTACGCCACCAACCCGGCCACCGGGCAGCCGGTGCCGGTGTGGACGGCCGACTACGTGCTGATGGAGTACGGCACGGGCGCGGTGATGGCGGTGCCGGGCCACGACGAGCGCGACTTCGAGTTCGCGGGCCACTACGGGCTGCCCATTGTGCGCGTGGTGGCGGCGCCCGGCGTGGCGGCCGACGCGCCCCTGGAGGCCGCGTTCACGGACGACGCCGGCGCGCACCTGGTGAACAGCGGCACCTTCGACGGCTTGGGGATCGACGCGGGCAAGGCGGCGATCACCGCGTGGCTGGCGGAGCGCGGCGCCGCGCAGGCGGTGACCACGTACCGCCTGCACGACTGGTGCGTGTCGCGCCAGCGCTACTGGGGCCCGCCGATCCCCATCGTGTACTGCGACGCCTGTGGCCCGCAGCCGGTGCCCGAGGAGCAGTTGCCGGTGGTGCTGCCGCATATCGACGACTTCACGCCCGACGACTCCGGGGTGTCGCCGTTGGCGCGGCACGAGGAGTGGTACCGCACCACCTGCCCCGCGTGCGGCGGCGAGGCGCGGCGCGAGACCGACGTGTCCGACACCTTCCTGGACTCCGCGTGGTACTTCCTGCGCTACCCCAGCGCGGGGCGTGCCGACGTGCCGTTCGATGCCGCGCTGACGGCCAAATGGCTGCCGGTGGACAGCTACATTGGCGGGAACGAGCACGCCGTGCTGCACCTGCTGTACTGCCGTTTCATCACGCGCGTGCTGCACGACGCGGGCCTGGTGCCCTTCCACACGCCGTTCAAGCGGTTCCGCGCGCACGGCATGATCATCCGGGACGGCGCGAAGATGTCGAAGAGCCGGGGCAACGTGGTGAACCCGGACGAGTACTTCGAGCAGTTCGGCGCGGACGCGTTCCGGATGTACCTGATGTTCATCGGCCCCTTCGAAGAGGGCGGCGACTTCCGCGACAGCGGCATCAGCGGCGTGAAGCGCTTTCTCGACCGGCTGTGGGCGTCGGTGCTTGGTGCGCGTGACGCCGCTGCGCCGGACGCGGACGTGCTGCGCAAGCTGCACCTGACCATCAAGAAGGTCGGCGACGACGTGCCGCGCCTGAGTTACAACACCGCGATCGCGGCGATGATGGAGTACATGAACGTGCTGCGCCGCGCCGAGCGCGTGCCGCACCGCGCGGAGGTGTCGCCGCTGGTGCAGTTGGTGGCGCCGTTCGCGCCGCACGTGGCTGAGGAGCTGTGGGAGCGGTTGGGCCACACGCAGAGCGTGTTCGACAGTGGCTGGCCGGTGTTCGACGCGTCGTTGGCGGCGGCCGACACGGTGGAGCTGGCGGTGCAGGTGAACGGCAAGACGCGTGGGACGGTGCAGGTGTCGCCGGAGGCGACGCAGGAGGAGGCGCTGGCGGCGGCGCTGGCGGAGCCGGGGATTGCGAAGTTCGTGACGGGGGTGCCGAGGAAGGTGATTTTGGTGAAGGGGAGGTTGGTGTCGATTGTGGTGTGAGGGGGGCTGGTAATGGTCCGGAAACCTGGCGGGATCAGGCCGCGCGGCCTCGCGGGGTAAGGCGTCGAGGCAGCGCTCGCAGCAAGGGTGGAATGTGTTGGCCCGCTGAGACTTGCGGGGGTGTGGTTCGGGGTGGCACTTTGGGGTCAGGCCGCGAGGCTCGTGGGGTTTCCGCACTTTTCGGCGGGAGTCCTCGCTGTCTGGTTTGACGTTTAGATGGGCGCGTGAGCATTGATGCAATCCGAACTGCGTCGTCGACGGCGCAGCAACCCCTCACATCGAGCGCAAAATGGTACTGTCCAACGCGGGTCGTTCCGAAGTTGTGGTTACCGACGTGCAGATGCCGTTTATGTCGATGGTGACATTCATGGTCAAATGGACCTTGGCGTCGATTCCCGCGCTCATCATTCTCGCAGTGCTCGCCGCGATCCTCGTCACCGCATTTGCCGGCATGTTCGCGGGACTCACCAGCGGCTGAGCGCAAGACACGCCGCCTCACCAGGCGTTGGAACTGCCAACCACAGCCCTGTCGAAAACGGCTCGCGGTCCTCGCTCGCCGTATTCTGGTGGAGCGGTTGCAGCTCAACGCCAGCTCGTTATGCAGTTGTCCCCAACGTCGGATATCATTGAGCATGCACACCTACACCGCCGTTGTTGAACGCGATGCCGACACGGGGCTTTACGTGGGCTACGTGCCGGGTTTTCCCGGGGCGCACAGTCAGGGCGCGACCCAGGAGGAGCTCCGCGCGAACCTTCAGGAAGTCGTGGCGATGCTCCTCGAAGACGGCGAGCCTGAGC
>CAYSFN010000111.1:0-3834 GCA_964430045.1 uncultured Gemmatimonadaceae bacterium | reverse complement strand
AGCGAGGATCGCACAAGCAGTTCCGCCACCCCGACGGCCGCGTCACGACGGTGCCGATGCATGGCGGCCGTGACATTGCGCCGAGCCTCCTGTTTGAAGTTAGACAACCCATTTTGCTTAAGACGAGGTGCCGATGAAGCATATCCCCGGTATCGCCATTTCTGTCACGTGGCTCCTCTGCGCGGCAGGCTGCGCCCAGACGAAAGCAACGACATTGGAGGTGGCGCCGCCCACAGATCAGGCCCGAACAGCGGCGACGGGAAACTCACGGGAGCTTGCCAACTGGCGTCAACTGGAGCGGCGGATGACGATGGACCAAGTCAGGGCTCTGCTGGGAGAGCCAGAGCGGGTGACAGCCGACCCCTTTTACATCCGATGGTATTGGGGTGACTCGCGTGGCGGTAACGTCTACTTCGACGCGGATTCACGACGTGTTGAAGGGTGGTCAGAACCCTCCCGGTAGTCCTTCACCATACGAGCCTGTTCCGAAGCGGCGGCTGGTGAGAAGTCGAAGCCGGAATGCCTGCGATGTTCGCCCGGTTCTGAGCATGGACTGGCTCTGGGGTCGGCCACATTCCAGCCGCCGAGGACGCGCCAAGCTTACAAACCAGCCGCGATCCGATGGATGACGACGACTTGGTTGGGACGAGTAGCCGCAGTTGTCTAACAAGCGCGTGAAGCTGGCGCGGGATCTTGCTCCAGTTTGGTTGACACTTCTACCTAACGACCGAGGAGGTGTCCGATGCCGCGGAGCGGTCCGCGCCAGATCTACCAGTACTCCAAGGAGTTCCAGCTCGCCGCCGTGCGCCTGAGCCATGTCTCCGGCCGGCAAGTGCAGGCCGTCGCGACACTGCGCTCGGCATCCATCCGTTCATGCTCTCCAAGCGGCGGAAGGACGTGCGCGACAGGACGCTGCGCGGGCGGCTGCCGAAAGCGGCGCCTGCGGGACCCGCGCGCGCGATCGCGCAGCTGCAGGCGCTCGAGCGGCGGCACCATGGTCGCGCCGGCCGTCCGCGCATCCACCACGCGCTGCAGCAGCAGGGCTGCTATGTCAGCCGTCGGCGTGTCGCGCGCCTGATGCGCGAGGACGGACTGCGCGCGCGCGCGGTGCGCGGCGACCGCGCGAAGGCCGGGGTCCATCGGTTCTTCGCCGCCCACCCGAATCTCCTGCGCCGCGGCGCGGCCCCCGCCGTCGCCAGCCGGCGCCAGGCCTCATCTTCCACAGCGACCGCGGGTCCGAGTACCTCGCGGAGTCGCTGCGCACGTTCCTTGCGGCGCAGGGCGTGCGGCAGAGCGCCTGCACGCGCGGCCCCGGCGACCACGCCCATATGGAGTCCTTCTTCCACTCGCTGAAGGCCGAGGTGATCCGGGGGTGCCACTTCGCCACGGAGGCGGAGCTCCGCACGGTGCTCCGCGACTCCGTCCGCGACTACAACACGACACGCGCGCACTCCGCACTCGACCACCGGTCGCCAATTGACTTCGAACGGCACGCAGCCTAACTCCAAGGTGTCAACGAAAGTGGAGCAACATCCCGGGTGAGCTATGGTACCCGCCGGCTTCGCCAACACTTGGTTGGATTCGCCCGCAGGTGAAGCGCAACGTTAGCTCGACCACGACCACGGTGACACATGCAACAGCTTGCTTGGGCCTTGTTCGTGTTCAGCCTCTTGACCCTGGGCTTCAGCCTCTGGCTGCGGTGGACGTACCGCCGGCGCAGGGAGCCGCTTCCCTGGCATTTTGCAGGCAACGTCCCGGGTGGTCTGGGCCTGGTGTGCCTGACCGGCGCGCTCATACTCGATCACGGACCGTGGGTGTGGGTGCTCCTTGTTGCAACAGGTGCTTGCACGGCGGTCGACGTTGTTGTGTCGTTCCGTGCACGCAAGCGTGCCTTGAATGCGCTGAGCAGCCGGGGAGATGGGTGACAGAACGTCTCGAGACCCTCATCCCGCGTCGAATCCGTCGGCGTTCGCGGGGATGCAAGCATCGTACGTCTCTGGCAGGCAGTGTATCCGCGGGACGCTCGTTGCACCGGCAGCGGCGGTACCGTCGAGTACTCGCTCGTGGAGGACGAGGCCGGTACGCTGCGCGTGACTGGTGAGTCGTTCGGCCAGCACTACTCCGGGGTGCGGCTGCCTCCCGGCTGAGCCAGCACTCTTCTACACGACCGCCAGTTCCGGCGCGTCCACCACGCGCCCGTCGAACAGGTGAATCTCGCGGTCCGCGTGACGCGAGTAGCGGGCGTCGTGCGTGACCATGCAGATCGTGGCCCCCTTGGCGTGCAACCCCTGCAGCAGTTCCATCACGGCTTCGCCATTGCGCGAGTCAAGGTTCCCCGTCGGCTCGTCGGCCAGGAGGATCGCCGGATCGCCGGCCACGGCGCGGGCCACCGCGACGCGCTGCTGCTGGCCGCCCGACAACTGCGCGGGAAAGTGCTTGGCCCGGTGCGTCATCTGCACCTGCTCGAGCGCGGCGTGGACGCGGTCGCGCCGCTCCGCCGCCGCCATCGCCCGGTAGGTCAGCGGGAGCTCGACGTTCTCGAAGACGGTGAGGTCGCCGATCAGGTTGAACGCCTGGAAGATGAAGCCGATCTGGCGGTTGCGAACGCGCGCACGGTCCACCGGCGCCAGTTGGGACACCGGTTCGGCGGCGAGGGTGTACGTGCCGCCGCTTGGCGTGTCGAGCAGGCCGAGGATCGAGAGGAGTGTCGATTTGCCGCACCCCGAGGGCCCGGAGATGGCCACGTACTCGCCTTCGCGGATCTCGAGGTTGATCCCCGACAGGGCGTGCGTCTCGAGCTCGTCGGTGTAGAACACCTTGGCGATATCCTGCATGCGGATCAGCGGTTGCGCGGGCGCGGTCATCGAAATCTCTTCGGGAAGGTGTGAATGTTCGTCAACGGATGCGGACGCGGTCGACCGCGCCGTACTGCGTCATGTCGGACAGGATGATCCGGTCCCCTTCCTGCAGACCGCGCAGGATCTCGATCGAGTTCACCGAACTGCGGCCAAGCTCGACCGACACGCGTTCGGCGGCGGAACCTCCGTCCACGAGCCGGAAGATGCCGACCGTGCCCGAGCCGGGACCGAAGGCCGGGCGGCCGCTGTACAGGATGTTCTCGAGGCGCTCGATCTGGATGGTGCCGTCGACGCTCAGATCGGGGACGGCTCCCGGCGGCAGCGGATCGTCGATCGAGACGTCGATCGTGACGGACCCGCCAAGCGCGCTGGGGTCCTTGCGCACCACCCGCCCTTTCACGAGCCCGTTGCGCGTGTCGATCACGGCCGTGAGGCCGAGCACGACGTCCTTGGCCTGCGACTCGGGGATGCGCAATACCGCCTTCAGCCTGCCAGGCTGGACGACCTTGGCGAGCGTCGTCCCCTCGGGAACCCACTGGCCGAGTTGCAGGGTGAGCTCCTGCAGGACGCCGTGGTCGGGCGAGCGCACCTGCAACGACCGCAACCGGTTCTGCTGGCGTTCGGCGATGGCCTTCAACTGCTCCACCTGCGCCGCCTGCACGGCGATCTGCGATTCGATCGCGTCCTCCATCAGCTTCAGGCGCTCCTCCTCGACGCGCAGGCGCGTCGTGAGTTCCTCGGCCGACGCGCGCCGGCTGGTATGCTCGAAGGTCGAGATGAGCTTGCTGCGCACGAGCGAGTCGGCCGCCTGCGCTTCCTGGATCGCGTTGACGTACTGCGTCCGCGTCGCTGCCACGTTGCCCTGCTGCGACAGCAACTGGCTGCGCAGGTTGGTCCGCAGGTTGAGCAGGTCGATCTCCGCCTGCCGCACCTGCTGCTCGGCCTGCATCGTCTGGATCTGCAGGTCGGGGTTGGA
>CAYSFN010000110.1:0-8487 GCA_964430045.1 uncultured Gemmatimonadaceae bacterium | reverse complement strand
GGCAACGCACGGTGCAGGGCGAGCTCGAGCAGCGCCTCGCGACGCTCTGCACCCATGCCGTCCCCGCCGTCGGCGCCGGCAGGACGGACGCCGGGGTCCACGCCCGCGGGCAGGCCGTCGGCGTCCGGGTCCCCGCCCGGTGGACCGCGACCGACCTGCGACGCGCGCTCAACGCCCTGCTCCCGGACGATCAATGGGTGGCGGCAGCGCACGAGATGACGCCGGCCTTCCACGCACGCTTCAGCGCCCTGACCCGTCGCTACAGCTACCTGGTCGGCACGGATGACGCCGCCCGCTCGCCGTTTCGTCGCCACTGGGAGCATGCGCTCCGACGCCCCGTGGATCGCCCCCTGCTGGACGACGCGACCGCGATGCTGCTCGGGGAGCACTGTTTCGTGGCCTTCGCCGTGCGCGGCACCGCGCCGGAGCACGACGATCACCGCTGCCACATCCGGGGAGCGCGCTGGGTCGACGTCGCGGGGGGCCTGCGCTTCGAGATCGAGGCGAACCGATTCCTGCACCACATGGTGCGATTCCTGGTCGGCACCCTGCTGGACATCGCCACCGCGCGGCGTCCGCACAGCGACCTGACGGCACTCCTCGCCGCAGCGGACAACCGCGGCGTGTCGCCACCGGCGCCCGCGCACGCCCTCTGTCTGGAGGCCGTGACGTACCCGGACGCCCTCTACGCGGCCGCCGCATGAAGCTGCTGCTCGAATCCGCCTCGGTCTCGACCATCACGGCCGCGTTGGCCACGCGCACGGTGGATGGGGCGTTCGTGTCGGCGGCCGCCCTGGACCGGGATGCCTTCGGCGTCGATCCCGGGGAGCACATCGCGACGCTCGCCAGGCACGTGTCGCCGCCGCTCTACGCGACGGTGGCGGCCGTCGTCTCGGACGAACTGTACCGGCTCGGGCGCGACGTCGCGCGCGCGGTCGACGACGTGATCCTCGTCCTCCCGTGCGTCGAGGATGGCCTGCACGCGCTGCGCCAACTGTCCACGGAGGGCGTGCGCACGGCCGCCTCCCTCGTGACGACGCCGATGCAGGCGCTGCTCGCCGCGAAGAGCGGGGCGCAGGCGGTGTGCCTGGCGCTCGAGGCGCTCGACCACGCGGGCCACGATGCGACGGCCGTCGTGCACGACACGGCCGCGCTGTTCCAGCGCCACGGTGTCGCCGCCGACGTCATCGCCGTGGCGACGGACTCGCCACGGCTGGCCGCCGAGGCGATGCTGGCCGGTGCCGATGCGATCGTGGTCTCCCCCGCGACCCACCGGGCCCTCCTGCAGCACCCGTTGACCGACCGTGCGCTCGATCAGCTGCTGAGCGATCTGAGCCGCCGTCCGCGTCCCAAGGGGCGATGAGACGGATCGTCTTCGTGCTCGGCATCGGCCTCGGCGGCGCGGCCTGCGACACCGGTGCCCCGCCGCTCCGCTCCGCGTTCGCGGCGGACACACCGCAGGTGGCGGTCTCGCTCGCGGAGTCGCGCCGCACCGCGATCACCGAGGCCGTGGCGCGTGTCGCCCCGACGGTCGTGACGGTGCAGACCGAGCGCCGGGAACGCGTGCCGGCCGATGCCTTCGAGATGTTCTTCGGCGGACGCTCCGGCGAACGGAGTGCCGCGTCGATCGGCTCGGGGTTCATCATCCGGTCGGACGGCATCATCATCACCAACGCCCACGTCGTGAGCGGGGCTGCCGACGTGGCCGTCGCGCTCCGCGATGGGACCACGTACCGCGCCACCGTGCTCGGCATCGACGAGATGAACGACATCGCCGTGCTGCGGATCGAGGCCGCGGCACTGCCGGTCGCACCGATCGGTGACGCCCGCGACGTGCTCGTGGGCGAGTGGGCGATCGCCATCGGCAACCCGTTCGGGTTCGCGCTCGGCAACCCCGAACCCAGCGTGACGGCCGGGGTGATCAGCGGCACCGGGCGGAATCTGGTCGCGCGCACGCAGGGGGGTGGAAGCACCTACGACATGATCCAGACCGACGCCGCGATCAATCCCGGCAACTCGGGTGGACCCTTGGTCAACGCGGCGGGTGAGGTGATCGGCGTCAACACGGTGATCTACACGCCGTCCCAGGGCTCGGTCGGCCTAGGGTTCGCGGTGCCGATCAACCGCGTGGTGCGCGTCGCGGATGACCTGATCGCCAACGGTGCGGTGCGGCGGCCCTGGATCGGCGTGAAACTGGCGATCCCCTCTGGCCCCAACCCCCGTGAGGCCCTGGCGGCCGGGGCTGTCATCAGCACGATCGTGCCGGGATCTCCGGCGGCGGAGGCCGGCCTGCGCGTCGGTGATCGGCTCCTCGGCGTCGGCACGCGGGTCATTCGCAGCTACTTCGACTGGGAGTCGGACCTGCTGGACCGGCGCGTCGGCGAACGCATCACGATCCGCGTCGCGCGCGCCGGACGCGAACTGGACATCGTGGTCAGCGTGGCCGACCTCCCCGAGATCGGCGCGCCGAAGGTGCAGGTCCTGCGCGAAATGGAGCTCGTGTCGCTGACGCCGGCGATCCGGGCGGAGCGCAACGTGCGGAGCACCCGGGGCGCCCTCGTGTTCCGCGTCTCCGACCGCATCGCCGCCGCGATCGGCATCCAGGCCGGTGACGTCCTCGTCCAGGTCAACCGCGTCGCCGTGGATGACGCCGCCACCGCGGCCCGGCTGCTGGACTACTTCGCGGGGCGCGGCCCGATCGCACTCATCCTCGAGCGCGGCGGCGCGCTCTTCTCCACCGATATCGTCATCAAGTGATGGATCCTGCCCGATACGCCTCGCCGCTCTCCGAGCGCTACGCCTCGCCCGCGATGCTCACGCTCTGGGGCGCGCAGTCCCGCTACGGACTCTGGCGCCGCCTGTGGCTGGCGCTCGCCGAAGCGGAGCAGGCGCTCGGCGTGTCGATCAGCGACGAGGCGATCGCGCAGATGCGGGCGCAGGTCGACACCATCGACTTCGCCGCGGTCGCGGCGTACGAACGCCGGTTCCGGCACGACGTCATGGCGCACGTCCACGCCTTCGGCGACGCCGCACCCGCGGCGCGTGGCGTGATCCACCTGGGCGCGACGAGTGCGTTCGTGACCGACAACGCCGACTTGATCCTCATGCGGCGTGGGCTCGAGCTGCTGCGGGCGCGACTGGTCGCGATCCTGCGGCTGCTGGCGGCGTTCGCGCGCGACTGGCGGTCCTTCCCCGCCTTGGGCTACACCCATCTGCAGCCCGCGCAGCTCACGACGATCGGCAAGCGCGCCACGCTCTGGATGCAGGACCTCCTGCTCGACATCGCCGACGTGGATCACCGGATCGCCACGCTGCCGTTCCGTGGCGTGAAGGGCACCACGGGGACCCAGGCTTCGTTCCTGACCCTGTTCGACGGCGACCACGCGAAGGTCCGCGAACTGGACCGCCGGGTCACCGCCGCCATGGGCTTCGCCACCGCGATCCCCGTCACGGGCCAGACCTACAGCCGCAAGCTGGACGCCCAGGTCCTGGGCGCCGTGGCCGGAGTGGCGGCGTCGGCCTCGAAGTTCTCGGGTGACCTGCGGATGCTCCAGGCGTTCGGGGAGATCGAGGAGCCGTTCGAGCGGGAGCAGATCGGGTCGAGCGCCATGGCCTACAAGCGCAATCCGATGCGGGCCGAGCGGATCGCGGCCCTCGCGCGCTTCGTGCTGTCGCTGGAGCCGAACGCGAACCAGACGCATGCCGTGCAGTACTTCGAGCGCACGCTCGATGACAGCGCGAACCGGCGCCTGGCGATCCCGGAGTCGTTCCTCGCGACCGACGCCATGCTGCTGCTGATGGAGAACATCTGCGCAGGCCTGGAGGTGCATCCGGCGCGTGTCCGGCAGCGCGTGCTCGCCGAACTCCCGTTCATGGCGACCGAGGAGCTGATCGTCCGGGCCGTGCGCGCCGGCGGTGACCGGCAGGTCGCGCACGAGGTGATCCGGCAGCACAGCATCGAGGCCGCCCGGGCGATGAAGGACGACGCCGTGCCGAACGACATGCTCGAGCGCCTCGCGGCCGACCCGCGCTTCGGGGTCGCCCTGGAGGACCTGCGGCGGATCGCGTCGCCGGAGCGGTTCGTCGGACGCGCCCCGGAGCAGGTCGACGAGTTCCTCGCGGAGCAGGTGCAGCCGCTGCTCGACGCCGCCCCGGACGCCCTGCCGCGCGACGAGGTGCGCGTCTGATGGTCGCCCACGCGCAGACGGCGCTGCCGCTCCCCCTGCTGCGGCGTGGCAAGGTCCGCGACGTCCACGTCGTCGACGAGGAACGCCTGCTCCTCGTGGCCAGTGACCGCGTCAGTGCGTTCGACGTCGTCCTCCCGGACGCGATTCCGTCCAAGGGGGCCGTGCTCACGCAACTGACCGCGTGGTGGCTCGCCCGGATCGGCGACGCGATGCCGCACCATCTGATCAGCGCGGACGTCGACGACATCGTGACGGCGGTGCCGGCCCTCGCCGCGTTCCGCCCCGCCCTGCTCGGCCGCGCGATGCTCTGCCATCGCACCACGGTGTACCCCGTCGAGTGCGTGGTCCGCGGGTACATCGCCGGGTCGATGTGGAAGGAGTATGCGACGCAGGGCACCCTGGCCGGGGAGTCGGTGCCGCCGGGGCTGCGCGAGAGCGACCGCCTGGATCCGCCGCGGTTCTCGCCGGCCACGAAGGCCGAGACCGGTCACGACGAGAACATCACCGTGGCGCAGGCCGCCGCGGTGCTCGGCGCCGACGTCGCCCGGCAGCTCGAGGCCAAGGCACGGTGGATCTATGCACAGGGCAGCGCGATCGCGGCGGCCCGGGAGATCATCATTGCCGACACCAAGTTCGAGTTCGGGCATCGCGCCGGCGAGATCCTGTTGATCGACGAGGTGTTGACGCCCGACAGTTCGCGGTTCTGGGCGCGGGAGCAGTACGCGCCTGGCCGGTCGCAGGCGAGCTTCGACAAGCAACCGCTCCGCGACTGGCTCGACGCGGAGCGCCGTGCCGGGCGCTGGAACGGCGAGGCACCCGGCCCGTCACTCCCGCCGACGATCATCGAGGCGACCAGCCTCCGCTACATCGCGGCGTACGAGCGATTGACCGGCCAGCCCTTCCCCGAGGAGTACCGCTCGTGAACTTCGCCCGTGAAGGGTATCCATTCATGGCGATCGCGGCGCTGCTGGCGATCGGCGGGTTCGGTCTCGCGATCGGCCGTCGCTCGTACGCCCTGTGGCTGACGGCGATCGTCCTGACGCTGCTCGCCCTCTGGGTCGCGTATTTCTTCCGGGATCCGGAACGGACGGGTCCACGCGGGCCCACGCTGCTGATTGCACCGGCCGATGGCCTCGTGCTCCCGATCGTCGAAGTCGACGAGCCCGCCTTCCTCCACGGCCGGGCGATGCGGATCTCGATCTTCATGAACGTGTTCAACGTGCACGTGAACCGCTATCCCGTCGACGGCGTCGTGCGCTACGTGCACTACAATCCGGGCCGCTTCATCAATGCGGCGCGCGACAAGGCGAGCCTCGAGAACGAGCAGATGTCGGTGGGCCTCGAGACCCCGTCCGGCAAGGTGCTCGTCCGGCAGATCGCCGGGTTGATCGCGCGGCGGATCGTGACCTACAGCCGCGTGGGCGACGAGGCGCAGCAGAGCGAACGGTTCGGGCTCATCCGCTTCGGGTCGCGGGTGGACGTGTTCGTGCCGGTCGGGACGGACATCCGGGTCGAGGCGGGGCAGAAGACGACGGCCGGGAGCACCGTGATCGCGGAGTTGACCCCGTGAGCACGACCGGCGGCGCACGCCGCTACGTGGTGGCGCTGCCGAACGGGCTCACGCTCGCGAACCTGTTCTTCGGCATCTTCGCGATCATCGCCGCGTCCCGCGGTGATCACGAACGGGCCGTGTGGTACATCGTCATCGGAGGCGTGTGCGACGCCTTCGACGGGCGGGTCGCCCGCGCGACCAACAGCGGGTCGAAGTTCGGTGAGGAGCTGGACTCGCTCGTCGATGCGATCTCGTTCGGACTCGCGCCGGCCCTGATGATGTACTTCGCCGTGCTGCGCCACGAAGGCTGGGACTGGGTCCTGGTCTTCCTCTTCGCGGCGTGCGCGGTGATGCGGCTCGCCCGGTTCAACGTGGAGCAGGCCGGGCGCAGCAAGACCGATTTCGTCGGGCTGCCGTCGCCCATGGCCGGCGGAACGCTCGCCACGTACTGGTGGTTCAAGCAGACGTCGCTGTACAACCAGACCTTCATCGGCGACCTCCCGTGGGAACTGATCCTCAAGTTCCTGATGGCCGCGCTCGCCTTCCTGATGATCAGCAACATCCCCTACCCCGCGTGGCCGCGCTTCTCGATCCGCAACTGGCGCGGCCTCGCGGGGCTCATCACGTTCGTGTCCCTGCTCTTCGGCCTCGTCTTCCTGCCCAAGGAATTCTTCTTCCCGGTCGGAGTCGCCTACGTCATCTTCGGTGTCGGTCGCGCAATGCTGTTCGGCCTCCTCGATCTCGGTGACGATGACGACCATGACCGACCCACGCCGACGCCGCTGCCGACGGAAGGTGACCGTCGCGGTCGCCGTCGTCGCCGTCGCCCTTCCACTGGTCCGGGCCGTCCCGGGTCGGAGCCTACTCCCGCATGATGTTCCGCATCCATCTTCAGATCGTTCCCCGCCATGGGCTCCTGGACCCCCAGGGCAAGGCCGTGGCGGACGCCCTCCACGCCCTCGAGTTCGGCGAGGTCCGCGACGTCCGGATCGGACGGCACCTGGTCGTCGACCTCGACGCGGCCGACGCCGCGAGCGCGGCAGACCGTGTCCGCACCATGTGCGAGCGCCTGCTCGCCAACCCGGTGACCGAGGATTTCGCGATCGCCGGCGTGGAGGCCTTGTGAAGGTCGGCGTCGTCACCTTCCCCGGTTCGAACTGCGACGAGGACGCGCGTCTGGCGATCACGGACGTGCTCGGTGCCGAGGCCGTGCGTCTGTGGCACAAGGATCACGACCTCCAGGGAGTGGACGTGGTGATCCTCCCGGGCGGTTTCAGCTACGGAGATGCCCTGCGGGCAGGGGCCATCGCGCGCTTCTCGCCCATTCTGCGCGAGGTGCAGGAACACGCCAGTCGCGGCGGTCCTGTCCTCGGCATCTGCAACGGATTCCAGATCGCGTGCGAGGCCGGACTCCTGCCGGGTGCCCTGCTGCGCAACGCCGAACTGCAGTTCATCCACCAGCCGGTGTTCCTGAAGGTCGAGCAGGTCGATACGATCTTCACCTCCCGGTACGCACGCGGCCAGGTGCTGCAGATCCCGATCGCCCATGGCGAGGGTCGCTTCACGGCGGACGCGGACACGCTGGCCCGGCTGGAAGGCGAGGGGCAGGTGGTCTTCCGCTATGTCACACCGGAGGGTTCGCGCTCGGCGAGCGCGAACCCGAACGGGTCGATGCACGACATCGCGGGCATCCGGAATGCCCGGGGGAACGTGCTGGGATTGATGCCTCACCCGGAACGCGCGGTCGATCCCCGCCTGGGTCCGGCTGATGGACTTGCCTTGTTCGAATCGCTGCTCGCTGCCGTTCACGCCTGACCCGATCGGAGGTCCGCATGCCCCGCTTCGTGCTCCCGCTCCTCGCGCTGCTGTTCGCGGCGACCACACCCTCGGCGATCGCCGCCCAGGCGACTGCCGCCCCCGTGTCCATCGACTCGGGCATGACCCGTGCGCAGGTCATCGAACGCTTCGGTCCTCCCAGCGGCGAACGCAGCCGCGGCGCGCACAGTTATCTGTTCTTCGCCAATGGACGCGAGCGCACCGTCGGGATGTCCGACATCGTGATCCTCGCCGACGGTCACGTCGTGGACGCCGTGCTGCGGCATCCCGGCCGCCGCTACACGGGCACCTCCTCCTCCCCCGTCGCGATCAGTTCGCGCGACGCCGTCCGCCGTCACTCCGCCACGGCGGGGTCGACCTCGATCCCACCCGTACCACACTGACTGCTCCCCATGGACGACTTCAAGCCCAGCCGCAACGAGGATGAGTTCTTCCTCAAGCAGGACGCCGAACTGCTCGCCGAGCATCGCGCGCGACTCGACGCCGAGCGCGAGCGCGTCGAACGCTCCGTGCACTACATGAAGTGCCCGAAGTGCGGGGCGGACCTCGTCGAGCGCAGCGTGCACAACGTGAAGGTCGACGTGTGCCCCGTGGACAACGGCATGTGGCTGGATGCCGGCGAGCTCGACCTGCTGAGCAAGGTCAATACGTCGCACCTCGGTGGCTTCGTGCGTTCTCTCTTCGGCCTGGAGAAGTAGTGTCCGCGACACCTCGTCCCGGTGATCCCGTCATCACCCCCGCGCTCGTCGCCGAGCATGGACTGACCCCTGAGGAATTCGGCATCCTCGAGCGGATGCTCGGCCGGACGCCCACGTTCACCGAACTCGGCATCGTGTCGGCGCTCTGGAGCGAGCACTGCTCGTACAAGCACTCGCGCCTCGGTGGGGAGCGTCTTGAGCACGGGGCGCGAGT
>CAYSFN010000109.1:0-8766 GCA_964430045.1 uncultured Gemmatimonadaceae bacterium | reverse complement strand
ATCACCATCCTCCTCTGCGATGACGACGAGGACGATCGCCTGCTGACGATGCAGGCGCTGGCCGAAGCGCACGTGTCAAACACGGTCGAGACCTGCGAGGATGGCGAGCAGTTGCTCGACTATCTCTATCAGCGCGGTCCGTACGCCGGCGAGACCGGCGCGGCGCCACGTCCGGGGCTGATCCTGCTCGACCTGAACATGCCCAAACTGGATGGCCGCGAAGCGCTGAAGGTGATCAGGGGCGACCCGAAGCTGCGCGACATCCCCGTGGTGATCCTGACGACGTCGCGCGCCGATCAGGACGTCCTCCAGAGCTACGACCTCGGCGTGAACTCGTTCATCTCCAAGCCGGTCACGTTCAGCGGGCTGGTGGAAGCGATGAACGTCCTGGGACGGTACTGGCTGGAGATCGTGGAACTGCCACCGCAGGTGGCGTAGCGCGCGCCGGGGGGAGCCTGCTCGCTCAGCGGGACTAGTCCCGCGGTGCGTGCCGCCACCCACGATCACCCACGCCATCTACGCACAATTTCGTTCGTCTGAGCGATGGTTCGCGCCGTCCGTGAGAGACATCATTCGAGCAACGCCCCACGCCGCACGCCGCGGGGCGGCAGCACTGCTCGACTGACAGCCTCGTCAGTCCCATCTCACGGAGTCACGCATCATGAACGCGCGCACCGCTTCACACCTCACCGCGCGACTGTTTGCCACAGCGTTGGTCGCGCTCCTCGTCGTCTCGTGCGAGCATGCCCCGACCGCCACGGGCGTACTCGCCTCGATCGCGGTCGAGCGCGACCCCGATACCCTGGCGGTCCTCTCGTCGCGGCAGATGCACGTCATCGGCCGTGATGCCAACGGCAGTCTCGTCGGGGTCAGCCCGGTGTGGACGGTCGTCGCGGGCGGTGGATCGATCGACGCCAACGGCCTCTTCACCGCCGGTGCGACCGTCGGCACGTACACGAGCACGGTCAAGGCCACCGTCGGCAGCATCTCGGGTGTCGGCACGATCGTCGTCACCCCCGGTCTGGGCGCGTCGGTCGCGATCACGCCGAGTCCGGTGCCGGTGGTGCCGGAGGCACTCGCGAGCATCGTCGTCACGCCGAATCCCAGGCTGCTGGCCATCGGTGAGATCCAGACCTTCACGGCCGGCACGGTCGTCGACACCTTCACCAACACGGTCCGTGCCTGCTCCACGCCGCTCTGCGCCGCTGGCGCGAACTCGGGCGTTGCGACCGTCGTGGTCAACGCCGCTGGTGCACTGGCGGGCAACGCGGCCACGCCGCCGCCCCGTTAGCCCGCTTGCGGTCCGCAACGCACCCGCGCTCCACAGCCCGGATCGATGTCAGCGGCCACTCCGGTCGCTGACCTCCGTCCCCGCTGACCACGAAGCCACTCGCTTTCACTGAGAAATACACCAATGACATATCGATCACTCACGACGGCGTGCCTGTGGGCCGTCCTCGTCCCCACCTTCGCAGCCGCACAAGGTCCCACACGTGTGGGCAGCTGGGAGTTCAGTCTCGGCGGTGGCGGTGTCCTCGTCGACTCCAAGCTCATGGGCTTCCTGGCGAGCGGTCCGCCGGAGTCCCGGTTCGCCAAGAACAGTGACCCGAAGCGCTTCGCGCCTGCCGCCGTGGCCCGGCTTGGCTACAACGTCGGCCGGCACCTGGGCCTGAGCATCAGTGGCGAGGCCGCGATGGCCGAAGGGGTCACCTATTACACGCCAGGCGTGAGCCTGACGCTCACCGGCAGCATCGATGCCCGCACCAGCCCGTTCCTGATCCTGGGCTCGGAAGTCACGCGCATCGAAGGCGAGAACGACCGCCGGACACATTCGCTCTGGGGCGCCCACGCGGGCTTCGGCTTCCGTCACATGATGACGAACCACATGGGGCTGCGCGCTGACGTGCGCGCCAAGTACGCGCAGTACACCGAAGTCCCGATGGAGGCCCGCGGCACGATCACGCCGCTGGCGACGCTGGGGTTCACGTGGTTCAGCGGCGGACGCCGCACGCCTGACGCGATCGTCGCCGCGCCGATCCGGGGCGCGACGCGCGTGGACACGGTCCGCACGGTCGTGCGCGACACGATCCGTACGGTCCGCGTCGATACCGTCGCCGGACTCGATGCCGACCAGGTGGTGCTGCGCGTGCAGTTCCGCACGGACGGCTCGGAGTTGCTGCCGATCTCGTATCCCGTGCTGAATACGGTGGCGACCGCGATCAAGGCCACGCCGAACTCACGCTGGATGGTGGAAGGTCACACCGACAGCGTCGGGACTGCGGAGTACAACCATACGCTCTCGCACGCCCGTGCCAGGACCGTCATGGACTACCTCATCAGCCAGGGCGTGGAGCGCGTGATCCTCGAGTCCACGGGCTTCGGCTACGATCGCCCGGTCTTCTCCAACAGCACCGAAGCGGGACGCGCGGAGAACCGTCGCGTGCAGTTGCGGCGCATCCCGCCGCCCCCGACGGAGCGGGTGCGCTGATGGCGGGTTGACACCCGTCAGCCGCCTTCACGATGGGCGAAGGCGGCGATCTGGAGGCGCGTGTGCAACGCAAGTTTCTCCATCACGTTGCGCACGTGGCTCTTGACCGTGAACGTGGCGATGTTGAGCCGCTCGGCGATCTCCTTGTTCGCCAGCCCCTCGCCGATCAGCGCGATCACCTGGCGCTCCCGGGGGGTCATCCGCACCGACTCCATTGCCACCGTGCGCCCACGCACGACCGCCGCCTTGGCGATCTGCGAGAAGAGTGATGAGGTCATCGTCGGCGGCAGGACGTGCGCGCCGTCGGCCACGGAGCGGATCGTGTCGACGAGCTCCTCGAGCGTGGCGTCCTTGAGGATGAAGCCGGAGACACCGGCATTCACGAACTCGACGATGTCCTCGTGCACGGGCAGGAGATCCATGATGATCACCTTGGCCGCCGGGTGATCGTGCCTGATCATCTCCGCCACCTGCAGGGCATTGTCCTCCCACAAGCCGACGTCGAGCAGAAACACGTCGGGTGCTGCGTGCTGGAGCGCACTGGCATGCCCGCTCGACTCCGCAGTGACGACGCGGAAGTCCGCCGTCTGCTCGAGCAATGCCGCCAGTCCTTCGCGGACCAGGCGGTTGTCCTCAATGAGTGCAACCGAGATCATACCGCTCACGCCTCCGTCCCGCGGCCCGCGCATCGCCTCGGCCCACGGCATGTCGTGTCGCGGCCCGCCCATCCCGAAGTGTACCACCAGGGGCGGGCCGGCGCTCTACTCCTCCCGCACTACCCCCGATTTCACCCCTTTGGGCGATGGTTCCCGGGGCGGCGTTCCGCCACCTTGCAGGTGTGGCCAAGGGGAGCGGAAATGCAGACAGGGCGGTCCACGCCCGGGAGCTGTTCGCCCTGCCATCGAACCGAAGGAGAACCGCCGTGCGAACACTCACGATCGTCGGAGCCGTTCTGGCCGTACTGGGGGGCGTCATCCTCATCAGGGGCCTGAGCTATCCGTCCGAACGCAGCGTCCTGCAAGTGGGCGACGTACAGGTCAGCGCCACCTCGCACCGCCGTATCCCGCCGTACGTCGGCGGCATCGCACTTCTCGGTGGGCTGGCCCTGGTCGGCTTCAGCCTGAGCGGGAAGCGCCTCACCTGAACCAGAGAATCCCATGCTCAGCACCATCGCCATCATCCTCATCATCCTCTGGATCCTCGGGCTCGTCTCGGCGACGACCCTGGGAGGTTTCATCCACGTGCTCCTCGTGGTCGCGGTCATCGTGATCCTGATCCGCGTGATCCAGGGACGCAAGGTCCTGTAGTCTTCAAGGCCGGCCAGATGCAAGGAAGCCTCACTCACGCATCGCGGAGTGAGGCTTCCTTGCATCAGCACCCATGTACATCACACGGCGCTTACTGCCGTGCCGCGGCGTTGGCGTAAATGGCCACTTCGACGCGGCGGTTCTGCTGACGTCCTGCTTCCGTGTCGTTCGATGCGATTGCTTCCAGCTCGCCGCGACCGGCGGTCCGCAAGCGAGCTGGCTTCGCCCCCTGCGCGACGAGGTAGTTCGACACGGCCTGTGCGCGGCGCTGCGAGAGCCCTTGATTGTATTCAGCGGTGCCCTGCGAGTCCGTATGTCCGACGATGAGGAGGTCGGTTTCGGGGTACTGCGACAAGCTCGCTGCGAGCGTCCGCAGGTTCGCCGCGGCGTCGCCACGAATGGCCTCCGCATCGAAGTCGAACAGGAGCCCCGAGGCGAACGTCACCTGGATCCCTTCACCGACCCGTTCAACCGTCGCGCCGGGGATCTGCGCCTTGATCTCCTTCGCCTGCTGATCCATCTGGTGGCCGATCACGGTCCCGGCCACACCACCGACCACGGCACCGATGATCGCGCCGCGCGCCGTGGAGCCGGTCTGGTTCCCGACGACCGCGCCGACCGCGGCACCCGTGCCGGCGCCGATGAGCGCCCCCTGCCCCTTCTGGCTCAGCATGCCACAGGCTGTGAGACTGCCGCCGAGCACCGTGAGGAGACCCACGGCGCGAACGCTGCGCCAGTTGCGGCGCGCTTGCGAAGTTGAATGGATCACTGGACGTAGCGCCAGAGGCCGACGAGGCCCATCACCCCGCCGCCGATCATGATGATGCTCCCTTCGTCGCCGCCGACGATGGCGCCAACAAGCAACGCAGCGACCCCGACGACCATCAGGGCGGCACTGCGCGACGACGCCTGTGGTGCAGGCGTATCGACCGGAGCAGCGACGGTCTTCACACGGATGCCGACGATGCTGTTGTCGATCGTGGGGGCGCGATCAACAACGGGCGCGGCGACCTGCATCGCAGCGACGCCAGCGACCGGCGCGGGGGGCGTCGCGTCGACGTGCTGCGCGACCAGCGGAGCGGCCACGAACAGCGTGGCCAGCGCGACAAGGGCATTTCGGTACTTGGACATATGGGACCTCTGTTGAGTGCGAGAGACTTCTGTGATGTCGAATGAGTACGGGACGGCGGGCTGCGGAACCATCGCTCAGAAGGGCTACTCCCGGCGTCTACTACCTGCCGAGTGCACGCCGCATTGCCCTTCACATTGATGTCCACTGCACTTGCTGAGCACAGCACTGTGCGTCCCGGTGCCGCCTCCCCGGGAGGAGTGATCCCTGCATGTGAGTGTGCCGGGTGATGTCTCCTCCAGTCGTGCATCGCAGCATTTCCACCCGATTGAGTGATATTCGCCGCGCCAGGCATGGTGCCGCGGCGTCACGCTGCGGGGGCCGTCGTTCGGTGGTAGATTACAGGAAGGGGCGCCGTGGATCGCAACCACCGCGAGACCTGTGGTCGCAGGGCCGTCGTCGCGCCCCGCTCCCCTCCGTCCCGGATCCGTGAAGGCATTCCTTGCCCGCTGGCGTCAGCGGCAGTCCATCCGGCGCCCGGCGCTGAGTCCCGAGGACGTGTACGCGGGCCCCATCCGGGGGGAACTGCTCGGGGCGGAGCATCTCGCCGAGCGTGCGCGCGAGCTTGCCGCTGAGCAGCACTGGATGGTCGAGCGCCGTGGTCGTTCCCTGCGTCGTCGTCCGGCTCGCCTGCTGGTCCGCCTTGCCCAGTCGCGCGACATCCTTGAGGGGGCCTATACACGACTGGCGGCGGCCACTGCACGCGGCACCGACGTTGGACCGGCCGGTGACTGGTTGCTCGACAACTTTCACGTGATCCGTGAGCATGTGAGCCAGGTCCGCGAAAGTCTGCCGGAAAGTTATTTCCGCGAACTGCCGCTGCTGACCACGTCGCCACTCACCGATTATCCCCGGGTCTACGAGATCGCGATCACGCTCATCTCGCATACCGAGGGGCGGATCGATCTCGAATCGGCGGACCGGTTCGTCGGGGCATACCAGGAATCGCACGCCCTGTCGCTCGGTGAACTCTGGGCCGTGCCGGCCATGCTCCGGCTCGGGCTCATCGAGAATGTCCGGCGGATGGCGTTGCGTGCGGTACAGCGGCTCGATGAGGTCGAGGACGCCGACCGGTGGGCGACGCACATTCTCCGCGAGTCTGCCGGGAGTGCCGGTGCAATGCGGACCGCCCTGGCAGACTTCGTGGCGGCGCGGCCTGCGGTCACGCCCGCGTTCGTGTCGCGGTTGGTCCAGCAGTTGCGCGCATCCGCCGGGGCGGTGCCGCCGCTCGTGGGGTTGGAGCGGTGGTTCGCCGACGAAGGTCTCGGCCCGACCGATGCGGCGACGCGGGCCGCCGAGCGGCTGGCGCTGACGACGCTCATGATGGCGAACAGCATCATGAGCTTGCGCAGCATCGCGCAGCACGACTGGCGCGAGTTCGTTGAGCGACAAAGCGAGATGGAGCAGATCCTCCGCGAGGATCCGACGGGCGACTACGCGCGGATGCTCTTCGCGTCACGCGATGCGTACCGGCATGCGGTCGAGCGCATCGCGAAGGATGCTCCGGTCGCCGAGCAGGAGGTCGCCCGGCATGCGGTCACGCTCGCCGCCGCCGCGGCACCAGGGTCACGCCGTGCCCATGTCGGGTACTGGCTGGTGGATGCCGGGGTGAGCGCACTCGAACAGGTGGCCGGCTACCGCCCGCCGGTCCGGCAGCGGGTTCACCGGTGGATCCTGCGGCACCCGACGCTTGTGTACGTGGGAGGCATCACGCTCGCCACGCTCGCCGCGTTTTTCCCGGTGCTCGTCATCGGCCGACCGGTGTCAGCATGGGCGTGGGGGGGGCTGCTGCTGATCGGGGCTCTCCCCGCACTCGATATCGCCGTGACGGTGATCGGTCAGTTGGTGACGAACCTTCTCCCGCCGCGGACCCTGCCGAAGCTCGACTTCGGACGACTCGGGATTCCGGCCGAGTGTCGCACTGCCGTCGTGATCCCGACCCTGCTGCCGTCCGTCGACGCGGTGGAGGCGGCGATCGCGGATCTCGAGGTGCAGTACCTCGCGAACCGCGGACCGCATCTGCACTTCGCGCTGCTCAGCGATTTCACCGATGCCCCGAGCGAGTCGACACCGGCCGATGCTGCCATCCTCGGGGCCGTGCGCGATGGCGTCCGTGCCCTGAATGCGCGCCACGCTCCCGACCAGCAGGACGCGTTCTACGTCTTCCACCGCCCGCGTCGCTGGAATGCGCGGCAAGGGGTGTGGATGGGGTGGGAGCGCAAGCGCGGCAAGCTGGCCGAGTTCAACCGGTTCCTGCGCGACGATGCCGACGCGGCGTTTTCGCTGATCGAAGGTGATGTCGCCGCCATCCGGCAGTCGCGTTACGTGATCACACTCGATTCCGATACGGTGCTGCCTCCCGATACGGCGCCGGCGCTGGTGGGGGCGATCGCGCACCCGCTGAATCGTGCGGTGTACGACCCCGCGCGCGGACGGGTCGTCGAGGGGTACGGCATCCTGCAGCCGCGGGTCGGCGTCTCGCTGGCGAGCGCGCATCGGTCACCGTTCGCGGTGATCCACTCCGGGCATCCAGGGGTGGATCCGTACACCACGGCGGTGTCCGACGTGTATCAGGATCTGTTCGGTGAAGGGAGCTTCGCCGGCAAGGGGATTTACGACGTCGATGCCTTCGAGAAGGCGACGCACGGCCGGTTTCCCGAGAATACACTGCTTTCGCATGACCTCATCGAGGGAAACTATGCACGGGCTGGGCTGGTCACCGATCTCACGGTGTTCGATGATTATCCGGCGCGCTACCTCTCACACGCGCGCCGCAAGCATCGGTGGATCCGTGGGGACTGGCAGCTGCTTCGCTGGCTGACGCCGGTCGTCCCGGGCCCCGATGGCCCGGAACCGAACCGTCTGTCCGTGCTCGCGCGCTGGAAGCTGGTGGACAACCTGCGCCGGAGCACGGTCGAGATCGCGCAACTGGCGTTCCTGGTCGCCGGCTGGACCTTCCTGCCGGGCTCCGTTGTCCGGTGGACGGTGCTCGGTGTGCTGGCGATCGCCGCTCCCTGGGTGCTGTCGCTGTGCATCGCGCTGGTGGGGCCACCCGCCGGAAAATCGCTGCGGGCGTACTACGCGGCGGTGGGGCGCGATGCGTTGACGAGTGCGCAGCAGGTCACGCTGGCGATCATTTTTCTGCCCCATCAGGCCTGGTTGTCGGCCGACGCGATCGGCCGGACGCTCTGGCGTCTGCTGGTGTCCCGGCGTCAGCTGCTCGAATGGCAGTCCGCCGCACTCACCGAACAGATGAGCGTGGTGTCCCAGGCCGCCGCGTGGCGGGCGATGTTCCCGTCCGTGCTCGTCACCGTCGCCGTGGCGTTCTGCACGCTCCAGGCCACCGGGAATCTCCCGGCACTCGGCCCGCGTGTGTTCCTCGTTGCGTCGCCACTCCTCGCGCTCTGGCTCGTCGCCCCGTGGGTTGCGGCGGCGGCGAGCCGGCCGACGGAACACGTCACCTCCGTACTCTCCATGGGCTCGCGGGAGACGGCGTTGCGCTATGCCCGCGCGCACTGGGAATTCTTTGCACGGTTCGTTGGCGAGTCGACGGCGTGGCTCGCGCCCGACAACGTGCAGGAAGACCCCGAGCCGGTGGTGGCGATGCGGACCTCGCCGACCAACATCGGGCTGCAACTGTTGTCGACGATCAGCGCCCATGACCTCGGGTTCATCACGGCCGACGAGATGACCGACCGGCTCGAGCGGGCGTTCGCATCCATCGAACGGCTGCCTCGGCACCGCGGGCACCTGCTCAACTGGTACGCGCTCCCTGATCTGCGGATTCTCGAGCCGGCGTATGTGTCGACCGTGGACAGCGGGAATTTCGCCGGGCACCTGGT
>CAYSFN010000108.1:0-9045 GCA_964430045.1 uncultured Gemmatimonadaceae bacterium | reverse complement strand
GCCGCGCGTGAACAGCGCCGAGCCGTGGGCGCGCGGGAGGAGGCCGGTGTCGATGCTGATGTCGCGGACCTCGTTGGTCTTGCGGCCATCGACGCGCTTCTTCGTGCCGAGGACCTGGGCGCGCAACTGCTCGTACTCGATGTCGTCGAGGACCTGCTTGAGCTCGCCGACGTTGTCCGGGAAGTCCTCGCTGAGGGCGGCGAACACGTCGGCCTTGACGGCGGCGACGGCCGCGATGCGCCCCTGCTTGTCCTTCTGGTTGAGCGCGGTGGCCATCTTCTTCTCGGCGGCCTTGCGCACCTTGGCGGCCAGCCCCGGCAGCAACGCCTTGGGCTCCCACGCCATCTTCTCGACGCTGACCTTCTTGAGCACGTCCTTCTGCAGGGCGATGAGCTCCTTGATGCCCTTCTGCGCGACGACCAGCGCCTCGACCATCTCGTCTTCGGAGATCTCGAGCGCGCCGCCCTCGACCATCATGATGGAGTCGGCGGAGCCGGCCACGACGATGTCGCAGTCCGAGAACTCCAACTGGGCGAGCGTGGGGTTGAGCACCCACTTGTCCTGGATGCGGCCCACGCGCACGGCGGCGATGGGGCCGGCCCACGGCACGTGCGAGGCCGAGAGGGCGAACGAGGCGGCGGTCAGCGCGAGGACGTCGGCCTTGTTCTCCTGGTCGTGCGAGATGACGAAGATGACGACCTGGACTTCGTTCTTGAAGCCTTCGGGGAACAGCGGGCGGATGGAGCGGTCGATGATGCGGCAGGCGAGGATTTCCTCGTCGCGGGGCCGCCCTTCGCGCTTGATGAAGCCGCCGGGGATCTTGCCCGCGGCGTAGGCCTTTTCCTTGAACTCGACCGTGAGCGGGAAGAAGGGGAGCGGGGACTCCTTGTCCGAGATGGTGACGGCCGCGAGGACCATGGTGTCGCCGAACTGGACGAGCGCTGAGCCCGCCGCCTGCTTGGCCATCCGTCCCGTTTCGAGGACGAAGGACCGACCGGCGAAGGCCCGTTCGATGCGTGTGGTCATTGTGCTGGGTGTGGTGAGCAAAACACCACGCGCGCGAGTCGCCTCATTGCGACCGCGCGCGCGGGATCACGTGGATTGTCCTAGTACCGGAGGCCGAGGTCGCTGATCAGCTTGCGGTACGCAGCGACGTCGGTGTTCTGGAGGTACTTGAGGAGCCGCCGACGCTGGCCGACCATCTTCAGGAGCCCGCGCCGACCGTGATGGTCCTTTTTATGGCTGCGGAAATGCTCGGTGAGATAGTTGATCCGTTCGGTAAGAACGGCGACCTGGACCGCGGTGGAGCCGGTGTCGGCTTCGTGTGCGCGGTACTTGTCGATGGCCGGGGACTTGGTGAATGCCACGTGATTCTCGTTGCTGCGGTTGACTTTGGACTCTTTGGTTAGCCCTTAAGTCTAGCACGGGATTGGGGTTAGCTCAAGGGGGGGGGCCTGCACCAGGACGGACGTGCCCCTACGCCGCTTCGAGCACCTCGCGCTCCGGCCGCGCATGGTTCTGCTCCATCCCCCGGTCATTCAGATCACCAGCATGGTCAGCGCCGGCGGTCGGAAGCATTGTAATCTGCAGCCACATCCCACCGGCCACGCATCCCGACCGCCGACTCGGCATCGCGCAGCAGGGCAGCCGCCGCTCGACTGAGCAGCACCAGTTTGAAGGCGTCTGCGTCGGCGCGCGCTGTTGCATCGGGAGTCCGGAGCCGCTCGCGCCAGTGCTCCGGGACCCAGTCGAGGGAGGCAACCAGGATCAGCGCCGCTCCCCGGTACGGTGCCAGCCACTCCGTCCAGAGCCAGGGCTCCCAAGGCACGCCTCCGTTCTGCATGAGGGGCGGGTCGAACAGAACGCCCTTGCCGCGTGCCAGTGCCGGCCTCAACGCATCCGGCGCCCCCAATGGGCCGCCGATCACCAGCTCGGTGCCCCGCACCACGACACGAGGAGCGACGGAGAGCGCTGATCCACCGACCACCGGGACGGCATCGATGCCGGTGATCAGCGGGAACGCTGCGGATGGTGCGAGCACACGCGTGCGCAGACGAACAGCGGTGTCACCGCTGGCCAGACCGGAGCGTTGCGCTTCCACCGGTCCCACGGTCGCGTGGAGCACGAAGAACGCCGTCGACACGAGGTGGCGCACGCGCGGCATCCTATTCCACCTCGATCGTGATGGCGCGCGACGCCTCGGCACCGTCCGACACGCGACGAACCCCGACCTGCAGACGGTACCGGCCGACCGGCAGATCGCCGGTCTGGATCCGCACCACGCGGGCGACCGCACGGCCACCTGCGTCGACCACCCGTACCGTCGGCCCAGCCTGCTGTTCGTCCCAGGTTACAATGACGGGAACGTTCAAGTCAGTCGCGACCCGGAACCGGACGCCGAGTTCACGGAGCGCGCCCTGCGGCGTCTCGCGCTCGAACCAGATCGAGTGCTCCAGCGCGGTCGTTGCCGAAGGTCCGTACACCTCCCAATACACGCCGAGTGCTTCACCGCGCTTCATACGACGGTGTGAACGAAGTGCTGGAACCGTGTCGGTGCCCAGCAGGAGCGGCTCCGCGTCAACGTCGACGAGGGCCGGAACCGAGATCATCAAGGCATCGGTGGTGAGTGCATCGAGCGTGCCGTCAGGGCGAACCCCCGACCGATACCGGAGCCAGCCAGCATCGTGTCTCGGCACCTCGACGCTCAGAACGGCTGGTGACGGCTGAACGAACGCCACGGCACGAAGCACCTGACCTGCGGACGAAACGACCGCGGCAACGGTATCGCGGGCAGCATCCGGACCGATGCTGCGCAGAACGATGGCGTCGCCGAGCTCCGGCCGCTCGTCGGGCGGCAACGCACTGGCGAGCGCGACCAGTGCTCCAGACCGACGGCGGAAGTCGACCTGCTGCCCGGATCCGAGTCCGACGATCGGGACACGCGGCTGCCAGTGCTCACGCGCCCAGACCGCCGGGTCGCGCAACGGGTCGAGCCAGCGGGCGCGCAACGCATCCGCCTCCGCATCGGACGGGGCGACCGCCGAACTTTCGGAGGGAACCAATGCCACACGGTCAGCCGTGTATGATGGATGCACGAAGAGCGCCGGAGCCGGTCGGCGGACGTGATTCAGCAGAAACGTGCCACCGTAACTCGCGGTGATGTCCTGCGGTCGATGGCCTGGCAGCACGTCCGGCCAACCATAGCGCAACACAAGCTGCGTGGACGCATCACCTCCTGCCACCTCGCGCCAGGGGAACCATTCATCTGCACGGCGAGACCGGTCACCACACTGTCGGCCGGCGCGCGCGATGCGAGGATCGTCAGGTAGCGAACCAGGTCACTTCGGGCACCTGATGTTCGCCGTGCGTCATCGGGACGGAGCCATCGGTCGGCGCCGCCATCGGCGACGTCCGGCAGTGGAGCACGCCACCACGTCGGACAGAAGACAACACCGGTGTGTTCGCTCGCCACCACACCATCGGTGTGCGCGTAACGCCACGCCGCCTTCTCTGTCCGGGGTCGTCCATCGAAACCGGCTTCGCCCATCTCGGCGAGGCGTTGGCGGCCGCGGTCGGTCAGCCACCGGGGGGCCAGGGTCGGCGGAAAGAGGCATCGCACCGGTGCCGTGAGATCGCCCAGATCCCCGCGGGCACCGGCATCGGGCCGTGTCCAGTCGGCTGCATCCGGATGTGCCAGCACTGCACGCGACCACCCCCGCGTCGCGGCCGACCACGCTTCACGCCGAGCGACGATGAAGTGCTGCACGGCGACGAGAGCGCTGTCGCGTTCCGGGGTCTGCGACGAGGTGACACCCGCGAGCTGAAGTGCGGCGATCAGGATCAGCATTCCGGCACGTCATGGTGGGAACTACACTGCCACTACTCCCGCTCCAACCGGAACCCCGGCACCAGCGCCGGCCGCCTGTCCGCCTGCGCCACGTACCACCCCGTCAGATACAACCACTGCGTCATCCGCGTCAGCTTCGCATAGTCGATGCTCTCGGGATCGTCCCTGGGCGTGTGATACTGCGGATGCAGGTTGCTCGTGAACATCACCGCCGGCACGTTGAGACGCGCGTACGGGAGGTGATCCGAACGGAAGTACCACCCTTCGGGGTGCGTCGGGCGATCCCACAGCGAGTCGAGCTGGAACCGGCCGGTCGCCGCGTTCGCCCGCAGCGCATGCTCCACGAGATCGGCCGAGCTCAGGTGCGGCGGCTGAATGCCGAGCAGCGACGCCGAGTCAGGACTGTTGCGCCCCATCATCTCGGCGTTGAGGACGGCGACGATCCGGTCGAGCGGCACCACCGGATTGCGGGCATGATAGTTGGAGCCGAGCAGGCCGCGCTCCTCCGCGCCGTGATACACGAAGAGCGCCGACCGCCGCCCCGGCTGCTGCTTGAACGCGCGCGCGGCGGCCAGCAGCGCGACCATCCCGGTCCCGTTGTCGTCCGCGCCGTTCCAGATGGAATCGCCGCGCACATCGTAGCGCACGCCATCGTGATCCTGGTGCGTGCTGAAGAGCACGTACTCGTCGCGCAGCGCGGCATCGGTTCCGCGCACGCGGGCGACGATGTTGACCGAGGGATAGGTGAACGACTCCTGGTGCAGGCGGATCGTCGCCTGCTGTCCGGCCAGGGCGCGCATTGCCGCCGCTTCATGCTGGCGCACGAGGAAGACCGGGCCGAACGCCGACCCGCCGGCACCACCGCGCCCACCGCCACCGGCGGCCGGCGCATCCGGATCGTCGACGCGATACGTCCCGCGACCGGCGATGCCCACGACGCCGTCGAACGCGATTTCAGCCGTGGAATCGGCGATGAGGATGACGGCCGCCGCACCACGACGGTTCAGCATTCCACTGAGCGACTGCATCGACGCACGGGCGTAGCGGTACTCCGGCGAGTTGACCGAGGTCTCGCGTCCGGGCAGGGGCCGGGGCTCGATCTGCGCGATCGCGACCTTGCCACGCACGTCGATCGTCGAGTCGAGCCCGTTGCCCGCCCAGACGGTCGGCGCTTCCACGACGGCGGCGTTGTTCCCCGACACGGCGATGTCCTTCCACATCGCGAAGGTCCGGTCACCGATCCGCACGAGCGACGACGCACCGACGCGCGTGCGGCGGATGTGCCACCACTGGAAGAACGACCCGAAGTCCCCCATCGGCTCGAGGCCGATCTTCCGCAGCTCCTCGGCCACCCAGACCGAGGCGCGGAGTTCGTCCACGGTCCCTCCCTCACGGCCGCGGTAGTCATCGCCGCCGATGATGTGCAGGTCGCGGCGGAGATCTTCCTGCGTGATCGCCGCCATGGCCGGCGGAACGGACTGGGCAGACAACGCAACGGGCAGTGCGACGAGGCCAAGGAGAAGTGAACGCATGGTCAACCGCCTATTCCGAAACCATCGCGGCCAGCTTGCGCGCCGTGTTGCAGTTCCGGACCGTCATCCGGGCGTACAGGCGCGTGCCGACCAGCTTGTTCATCCCGCTGCGGGGGAGCGTGGCCCGGTCGACGTGCCAGAGGACGGCACCCGGGACATAGCGCACCTCGTCGACCCCCGGCGTGATGCTGAGCTGGCCGAGGATGTCCGGCGTGTCGACGTCGTCGTCGAGGTACATCACGTCGCTCTTGTCGCCGGGGCCATTGGTCCATGTGGCGGGGAGGGCGGCGGCCGTCGCGATGATCTGCCGCGCGCTGCGGACCAGCGTCATGACCGGGAACCCGACGTCGCGCTCGATGGCCGCTTCGATCGTCGCGCGCAGGAGCGCCGGGCGCCGGGCGGTACTGCCGAAGACGACATTCCCCGAGTTGATGTAGGTGCGGACGTCGGTCAGGCCGGCATCCTCGAAGGTCGCCTTGAGCTCCGCCATGTTCACCTTGCGGTTGCCGCCGACGTTGATGCCGCGGAGGAGGGCGACGTACTGCATGCAGGGGAACCCCGTCGTGAAATGGGCGTCGGTGAAGCAACACCGTATGATGCATCGCTGCGTCGCGACCCGAAAGGCGGTACGGCGTCCGCAGTGGGCGCGCCTGTGCCGCCCGGCGACGCGGACCACTGGCACGTCGCTCTGTCACAGCATGTCCGGGGGGCTTGGAGCTGGCGAATGGAATGCCGATTGAAATACTCGGCATACATGGGTATTATTACGGATAGGCCCCTACTTGATAGCCGATCTCAAACGCGCCTCCCCCGTTGAAGGGGACCGCCAGCCTCAGATTCCCATGCTCCGTCGTCTCGCCCTTCCCCTTGCCTTCCTGCTCTCGACCGAGCTTTCCGCCCAAGGGGATCCGTCCGTTGGGACCATCCTCATTGCACATGGCGGAAGCGCCGAGTGGAATGAGTACGTGATGGATGTCGCCGCGAAGGCGAAGACCGGGGGACCTCTGGAGATTGCCTTCCTGATGGGCCCCGATGCGGCGACGCACCGGTTCCAGGATCAGGTGGCGAAGCTCGAACGCGCGGGAGCGAAGCGCATCGTCATCGTGCCGCTGCTCGTCTCCAGCCACAGCGGGCACTACGAGCAGATCCGCTACCTGGCCGGCCAGACCGACTCACTCGACGAGATGATGCAGCACCACCTGCACATGGCGGGGATCGAGCGCGCGAAGACGCAGGCGACGCTTCAGGTGGCGAAGGCGCTCGACGATGCGCCGGAGCTGGCGACGATCCTCGCGGATCGCGCGAAGGCGCAGGCGACCGATCCGTCGCAGCAGGCGCTCTTCCTTGTCGGCCACGGCCCCAACTCGGCTGAGGATTACGCCGAGTGGATGCGCCACTTCCGCTCCCTGGCCGCGCAGGTGCAGTCGGCGACCGGCTTCAAGGACGTGCGTGTCGACATGGTCCGCGATGACGCGCCGGCGCATGTGCGCGCCGAAGCAGTGACGCGCGTGCGCGAACTGATTGCAATGCAGGCGGCGCTCACGGGGCGCGACGTGGTCGTGGTCCCGGTGCTCGTCTCGCGCGGCCGGGTGAGCCGCGAGAAGTTCATGGAAGACCTGCAGGGGCTGCCGATCGTCTATTCGGGCGACCCGATCCTGCCCCACCCGCTGGTGGCGGCCTGGATTGAGTCGCGGGTGAAGGGAACGGTCGCGCAGTAGGGCGTCGGGCGACCAGGGAGGCCGCGATCCTTCGAGGGTCCGGGGTCGCAGAGGAGCGACGAGTGCGGAGAATTATGAGTATCCCCGTATCGTCACAGTACACCTGAATCCCTGTGTGACAGGCGCACAAGTGCTGCCTGCGGCACGTAAACACAAGACCCCCACCGTACAGACGGCGGGGGTCTTGTGCATCCGCTTGTTGGCGGGTGGTTTGTACAACTACTAATATGTGGCCAGTTCCTTAGCTCCCTTCTGTTGCTTGTGTGGCAGATCTGTTCGGACGCGCCCGCGCCACCCTTGCAATCCCACACCGGTACGCACCAACGGCACCGTACGCTTGTGCGTACTTGGCGCAACCGCTCTGAGACGCTGGCCCCGCGCCCTGCGCCCGCATAGCTTCCCCGGGTCGCCAACCGGGCACCCCATGCCTCCCCGTGTCTCCATGACTTCCACTCTTCGGCGCGGCGGCGCGCCCCGGACTTTCGAGGACTAGATGGCAGAATCAGCCGGCAAGACCGAGCAAGGGATGCCCCTGCACACCAGGATCATGCTGGCGCTCGTGGTGGGCGCGGTGGCGGGGATCCTGGCGTACACGCAACTGGGCGTGGACCATGCGGCGGTGAAGTGGATCAATACGTACATCGCGGGCCCCGCGGGGCAGATCTTCCTGCGGATGCTGTTCATGATCGTGATGCCGCTCGTCTTCTCGTCGATCGCGCTCGGCGTCGCGGGGCTCGGGGACGTGCGGATGCTGGGGAAAGTGGGCAGCAAGACGCTTCTCTATTTCACGGGCACGACGCTCTTCGCAGCGTTGTTCGGTCTGACGATGGTCGTCCTCTTCGACCCGGGCTCCACCGTCCCCGAGGCGACCAAGGCCGAGCTGATGGCCACCTACGCGTCCGACGCGGCCTCGAAGGTCGCGACCAGCGCGGAGGGCGGATTCGGCATCCACACCATCGTGAATATCGTCACGCGCAATCCGGTGAAGTCGGCTGCCGACGGCGACATGCTCGGCATCATCTTCTTCGGCATCATGGTCGGCGCCGCGCTGACGCTGATCCCGCGCGAGCGGGCCGAGCCGATGATCAAGGTGCTCGAATCGCTGAACGACGTGGTGATCGTGATCGTGGGCTTCGCGATGCGGCTCGCGCCGTACGGCGTGGCGGGGCTGATCTTCGGTGTCACGTCCAGCTTCGGGTTCGCGTTGCTCAAGCCCCTGGGGGGCTACGTGCTCCTCGTGCTGGCAACGCTCCTGATCCACCTGTTCGTGAACATATCGCTCTTCATGCGCTTCGCGATCGGGGTGAGCCCGTGGCTGGTGTTCTCCCGCGCGAAGGGCGCGCTGGTGACGGCGTTCTCGACCAGTTCGAGCGCCGCGACGCTGCCCGCGGCCATGCGCGTCTCGCGGGAGAACCTCGGCGTGCCGTCGCAGATCGTCGGTTTCGTCCATCCCCTCGGTACGACGCTGTGCATGAACGGCACCGCGATCTTCGAGGGAATCACGGTGATCTTCCTCTGCCAGGTGTTCGGCGTCGATCTCTCGATCGGGATGATGGCGGTCGTGGTCGCCATGGCGGTGATCACGGCGATCGGTGCGGCGGGCGTCCCCGGCGGCTCGATTCCGCTGCTCGTCGGCATCCTCGCGATGATGGGTGTCCCCGGCGAGGCGATCGCGATCGTCCTCGGCGTCGACCGCATCCTCGACATGACGCGCACCGTGGTGAACGTGTCGAGCGACTTCGCCGGCTCGATGCTGATCGCCAAGAGCGAAGGGCTCTGGGATCCGTCGATGATCCCGGAGGAAGCCGTGGTCTAGCACGGCCGCAGGTACCCGGGCCGGCCGAAGATACGCAGCGGCCCGGGTTGCTCTTCTCCTCACCTGTCTCGTAACTTCTGCATTGCCAACGGGCTGCGCGGATCATCGCACTCCCCGACGTCACGTCCACGC
>CAYSFN010000107.1:0-9093 GCA_964430045.1 uncultured Gemmatimonadaceae bacterium | reverse complement strand
CCCAGGCGCTCGCGACGGCCATTCGCGCCCTCGCGGGTGGCCGGTCCCTCGACGCGGAGGAAACGTTCGCGGCCTTCGACGTCCTGATGCGTGGCGACGCGACCGCCGCGCAGACCGCCGCGTTGCTCATGGGGCTGCGGGTGCGAGGCGAGTCCGCCGCGACGGTGGCCGGGGCCGCGCGCGCACTCCGGCAGGCGATGCGCTCGATCACGCTCGACGACCCCGCGGGGATCGTGGACACGTGCGGGACCGGGGGCGGGGTCCTGCGCACGTTCAACATCTCGACGGCCGCCGCGCTCCTGGCGGTGGGGGGCGGGGCGCGGGTCGCGAAGCATGGCAACCGCTCCTTCACGTCCGTGTGCGGGAGCGCCGACGTGCTCGAAGCACTCGGCATCGCCATCGAACTCCCGCTGGAGCGACTGCCGGCGATCTTCGCCGCGACGGGTATCGTGTTCATGTTCGCGCCGCTGATGCACCCCGCCATGCGCCACGTGGCACCGGTGCGACGCGAGTTGTCGATCACGACGGTGATGAACATCGTGGGACCGCTGGCGAACCCGGCCGGGGCGGGGCGTCAGGTCATCGGCGTCGCCGATCCGGAGAAGGCGCCCTTGCTCGCCAGCGCGTTGCTGCAGCTCGGCGGTCAGCGCGCCTTCGTGGTGCATGGCGCACCCGGGATCGACGAGGTCTCGCCGCTTGGGCCCACGCAGGTCCTCGAGGTGTGCCATGGCGCAGTGCGCGAGTGGCAGATCGCACCCGAGCACTACGGCCTGGCGTGCGGCGACCCGGACGAACTCGCCGGCGGGACCCCGGGCGACAACGCACGCATCATCGAGTCACTGCTTGCCGGGGACGGACCGCCGGGTGCGGCGGCGGCGGTGATCCTCAATGCCGCCGCGGCGCTCCTCGTCGGTGACGTGGTCCCCGACTTCGGGTCGGGCGTCGAGGCCGCCACGGCCGCCCTGCGCGACGGCCGCGGACTCCGGGTCCTGGACGCCCTGCGCGAGCACGCGCCGCGGGGGCCGTCTCAGTAGCGGCGCAGCACGCCGACGACGATCCCCTGGATGCGGAGGTCGGCATCCTTGTAGAACATCGGCGACAGCTGCTCGTTCGCAGGCTGCAAGCGGACGCGACCATCGCGTTCGCGAAAGTAGCGCTTCACCGTGGCGGCATTGCCGTCGACGAGGGCGATGACCATCTCGCCATTGTCCGCGTTCTCGCGTTCACGCACGACGACGTAGTCGCCGTCCCGGATCTGCTCGTCGACCATCGAGTTGCCCTTGACCCGCAGCACGTAGTGACTCCCGCGCCCCACGAAACTTTCGGGAACGGCCACCGTCTGATCGGTGCTCATCTCCTCGAGGGGCTGGCCAGCGGCGACCGAGCCGAGCAGGGGCAGTTCCACGGCCTTCGGGAAGACCTCCGAGGGCAGGATCTCGATCGCGCGGCTCTCGTTGTAGGACCGCTTGATGTAGCCCTTGCGCTCGAGGTTGCTCAGGTGCTCGTGAACCGTCGCAAGCGAGTTATAGTTGAATTGTTCCGCGATCTCCTCGAAACTCGGTGCGAATCCGTTCGACTCCCCGTACTGGTTGAGGAAGTCAAGGATCTCGCGCTGACGCTTGGTGAGCGGCATGGAACACCTCAGGTGTGCGGGGGAGAGATCCCGTGTCATGCTGACGCGGGCGACCGAATACGTACCGAATATCCCCAAAGAGGCACCGAAGTGCAAGAGCACGCAGTCTGGACCCCCCCGTCGGGCGTCCTCGGAACGCTCGTCGAGGCTGCCGCCACGCGTGCGGCGGCGGCTGCCCCGGCGCGCGAACGGCTGATCGAACGGCTCGCGGCCCGGCCCGGGCGGGCGCCGTCCTTTCTCGGGGCGCTGCGCGCGTCCAGCCACCTGCGCGTCATCGCGGAAATCAAGCGCCGGTCCCCGTCGCAGGGCGATCTTGCGCCGACGCTGGACGCCGGCGTGCAGGCCCGCGTCTTCCGCGACGGCGGTGCCGCCGCCGTGTCGGTGCTCACGGAACCCGATCGCTTCGGCGGGGCCCTAGCCGACCTCGAGGCGGCAGGCACGGCGTCGCTTCCCCTGTTGCGGAAGGACTTCATCGTCGACGAGATCCAGGTGCTGGAGGCGGCCGCCTTCGGCGCGGCCGCGGTCCTGCTCATCGCGCGTGCGATGCCTCCGAGCCGACTGGCGGAGCTGGACGCCGAGGCGCGCGCGCTGGGGCTGGATACCCTGGTGGAGGTCCACGACGCGCGCGAGCTGGAACAGGTGCTCCGCGCGGATTTTCCGATCATCGGCGTGAACACCCGCAACCTGGAGACCCTGTACATCGATCCGGCGATCGGCGAGAGGCTCGTGCCACGCATTCCACCGGAGCGCATCGCGGTGTTCGAGAGCGGCATCCGGTCCCGGGCGGACGCCGAGCGTGCCGTGCGCGTCGGTGCCGACGCTGTCCTCGTGGGCACGGCGTTGTCGCGTCAGCCGGACCCGGCGACGGTGGTCGCGGAATGGTCGGCACTGCCCCGGGGAGCGCGTGCCTGAGCTGAAGGTCTGCGGCCTGACCCGCCCGGAGGACGCGGCTGATGCGGTCGCCTGCGGTGCACGCTACGTGGGCGTGATCTTCGCGGGAGGCCCGCGGGAGCGTCCGGCGTCGGTCGCAGGTGCCGTGCTCGACGCCGCGGCTGGTGCCACGCGGGTGGCCGTCGTCGCAGAGCAATCCCTCGATGCCCTGGCACGACTCGCCGACGCGCTCGCGCTCGACGTGCTCCAACTGCACGGGGAGTGCCCCGTGTCCCGGATCGAGGCCGTGCGCCGTCGGACCGGTCGGCAGGTGTGGGCCGTGGTGCGTGTCGGTCCCGAGGGCCTGGCGCCTGACGCCGCGGAGGTTGCGGCTGCAGCGGACGTGATGCTGCTGGAACCACGCGTCCCCGGACAGTTGGGCGGGAGCGGGCGCACGTTCGACTGGGGCGCGGTCCGGGCGTCCGTCGAGGCGATCCGGCGACCGGGACGGATGGCTCTCGCCGGGGGGCTCACCCCCATTAATGTGAAGGAGGCGATGCGGACGCTCGCGCCCGATATTGTGGATGTCTCGTCCGGGGTCGAAACGGCGCCCGGTTTCAAGGATCAGCAGCGTATGCGTGACTTCGCGAGGGCGGTGTTCGGATGACGGGATCGGTGGCAGTGGCAGCGGAACGGTTCGGCGTCTTCGGTGGACGCTACGTGCCGGAGACATTGATCCCGGCGCTCGACGAGTTGACCGAGGCGCTCCAGGGGGCGCTCGACGATCCGGCGTTCGTGGCGGAGTTCGAGCGCGCGCTGCGCGAGTACGTCGGTCGAGCCACCCCTCTGAGCGATGCCCCGCGGTTCAGTGCGCGGATCGGCGCCCCCGTCTGGCTGAAACGCGAGGATCTCAATCACACCGGCGCGCACAAGATCAACAACGCCCTGGGACAGGCGCTGCTGGCCCGACGGATGGGGAAGCGGCGGATCATCGCCGAAACGGGCGCGGGGCAGCACGGCGTGGCGACCGCAACGGTCTGCGCGCGCCTCGGCCTGACGTGTGTCGTGTACATGGGCGAGGAGGACATGGCGCGACAGTCGCTCAACGTGTTCCGGATGCGGTTGCTGGGGGCGACCGTCGTCCCCGTCTCGGCGGGGACGCGGACGCTCAAGGATGCGACGACCGAGGCCATCCGGGACTGGGTCACGACGGTCGGTGAGTCCCACTACATCATCGGGTCGGTCGTCGGCCCGGCCCCGTACCCCCGGATGGTCGCAGACTTCCAGTCCGTGATCGGACGCGAGGCGCGCGCGCAGATGCTGGCGCAGGCGGGGCGCCTGCCCAGGTCGGTGGTGGCCTGCGTCGGCGGCGGCTCGAACGCGATGGGGATCTTTCGCGGGTTCGTCGACGACCCGGAGGTCGAGCTGGTCGGGATCGAGGCGGCTGGCGAAGGCATCGGGACAGGGCGCCACTCGGCGTCGCTCTCGGCGGGCACGCCGGGCGTGCTCCACGGTTCCCTGAGCTACCTGCTGCAGGATGCGGGCGGCCAGGTGCATCCTGCGCACTCGATCTCGGCCGGGCTGGACTATCCGGGCGTGGGACCCGAGCACGCGTGGATGAAGGACGCCGGGCGGGCGGAGTACGTTGCGGTCACGGACGACGCGGCGCTCGATGGCGTCGACGTCCTTGCCCGGGACGAGGGGATCATCCCGGCGCTCGAGACGGCGCATGCGGTCGCGTGGATCGTCCAGCAGCGGGGACGGTGGGCGGCGGACGAGCCGATCCTGCTCTGCGTGTCCGGTCGCGGCGACAAGGACGTGGCGCAGATTGCGGAGCATCGTAGTTTGCGGGTGTGATGCCGAATCCAACGGTTCCCGGTGGCGACGCCTCGGCGTCGGAGGCCCCCCCGTTCGCGGTGGCGCCCGTCGAGGAAGTGTTGCGTCAACTGGACAAGACGGTGCGGGCGCGGCAGTTGTACCGCGAGAACAATCCGACGTACCTGCGGTCGATCGACGCCCTGAAAGCGGCCTTCGCCGCATTGTGGCAGCACGCGCCATCCATCACCCTGGACGTGACCGCAGCGGATTTCCGCTGGTTCGGCCGCGTGGTCCATCAGCAGCCGGAGAAGGCGACGGACTCGCTCCCCTGGCTCTGCTACAAGGACGGGATCCGCGAGATCACGTGGCATCGCGGCGTCGAGGGGCACGAGATCGAGCAGTTCATCGAGCTGGTGCCGAAAGTCCGACGGGCCTCCGCCGGCGACCTCGATCTCGTGAGTCTGCTCTGGGAGCTGGAGCTCACGGCCTTCGAGTATCGATTCGTGGACGCGGGCCACGACGGCGTCACGCTCCCGACGACCGCCGACGACCCGGGACGGCTGAGCGGCGCCACCCACGCCGCGACCGCGCTCCAGGAGGACGTGGCCGACGCCGCCGCAAGCGCCGACGGCGGGTCCGCCGCACCGCGTCCGGCCGGCATCGTGTCGATGGACGACTTCGACTCCACGCTCTACTTCCTGGATGAAGCCGAAGCGGCGTACATCCGCAGCGAGCTCGCTGCGGAGTACGCGAGCGACCGGCGCCGCGTCGTGGTGGACGCGTTGTTCGACATCTTCGAGCTGCAGGTGGACGAGGCGGTGCGGCAGGAGGTCGTGGACCTCCTCGGGCAATTGCTGCTGCACCTGCTCGCCGCGTCCGAGTTCGCCACCGTCGCGTATCTGCTTCGCGAGATCCGGACGGTCACGGAGCGCGCACGGGACCTGTCGCCCGGCTCGCGCACCCTGCTCGAGTCGCTGTCGCTGCGCCTGAGTGCGCCCGAGACGTTGCGGCAGCTGCTGACCCAGCTCGACGACGCGCGCGAACTGCCGGCGGGCGAGAACCTCGCCATTCTCTTCACGGAATTGCGGCCCACCGCGCTGGAAACGGTGCTCGCGACGTTGCGACTGGTCCGCGACAGTCGCTTGCGCGACCTGCTGGCGAGCGCCGCCGAGCGTCTGGCGAGCAGCAACACCACGGAGCTGGTCCGGTTGATCGGGAGCGCGGATCGCGACGTCGCGTTCGAGGCGATGCGTCGCGCCGGGGGGCTCCGATCAGCCGCGGCGGTGGCGCCCCTCGCCCGGATGCTTTCCGACACGGATCGCGAGGTGCGCCTGGTCGCGGTGCAGGCGCTGATCGAGATCGGGTCTCCCGGATCGCTGCAGATGGTGGATCGCGCGTTGACGGATGCCGATCGCGACGTGCGGGTGCAGGCGGTGCGGGCACTGGCCGCGCGCGGGCAACGTGCCGCCCTGGGACGCATCGAGACCATCGTGCGCGGCAAGGAGATCCGCACCGCGGACCTCAGTGAACGGATGGCGTTCTTCGAGGCCTACGGATCTCTCTGCGGGGATGGCGGCATCGCCTACCTGGACGACCTGCTGAACGGGCGGACGGGGTTCATGGGGCGTCGGCAGGACCCGGCGCTTCGCGCCTGCGCGGCGATCGCCCTGGGGCGGATCGGTTCACCCAGGGCACGGGAGTCCCTGGAGCGCTCGGTGGCCGAGAAGGACGCCGTGGTGCGCAGTGCGGTCGCGAAGGCGTTGCGCGGAGCGAGCTGATGGACCGCCCATCCACGCCAGCAGGCGGCGCCGGCGCACCGCGCTCGAACGACGAGGCATTCCTCCGGGTGTCCGGCACGGCGCTGGTGCGGGGGATCGCTGGCGCCATGCGATCGATCCGTCTGTACCCTGTCGAGAACGCGGTCGTGCAGAATGCGCTTGCCGAGCTGCGCGAACTGTCGGAGGCGATCATCCGGTCCGACGCCGAGGTGCAACTGCGGCGTTCGGGCGAGTTCCTGTTCGTGAACGGTGCCCGGTTGCGTCTCGACCTGGACAACTACGCCGCGTTTTCGGCGCTGCAGGGTGGGTTGCGCGCTGCGGGCGTCGGAGCGGTCCGGTGGGTGTCGACGCCCGCCCCCCGTGAGTGGACGGTCCTGCTCTCCTTCCTGTCGCAAAGCGTGACGGGGGGCGCCCCCGCTGATCGGTTCGACCAGCTCCTGGCACGCCTCGAACAGACCGAGGTCCGCCGCTTCGAGATCGTGCGGCCGGAGGATGCCGACGAATCGCCGGAGTCGACCGAGGCGAAGGAGGCGGCGAAGCGGACGTACGCCCAGGGGGTGGCCGTGACGCGCGACGTGATGAATTCGGTGCGCATGGGGCAGGGGATGAACATCGGCAGGATCAAGCGCGTCGTCCAGAGCCTGGTCGATCAGATCCTGAACAGCGAGACGTCGCTGATGGGGCTGACCACCATCCGCGACTACGACGACTACACGTTCACGCATTCCGTCAACGTGTGCATCTTCGCGGTGGCGCTCGGCCGTCGGCTCGGGTTCACGCGGCTGCAGCTCTACGACCTCGGCCTTGCCGCACTGTTCCACGACATCGGGAAGTCGCGCATCCCGATCGCGCTGCTCCACAAGTCCGACGTCCTCACGGATGCGGAGTGGCGCGCCCTGACGATGCATCCGTGGCTGGGGGTGCTGGCCCTGTTCCAGCTGCGGGATCAGCAGGAGCACCCGTACCGCGCGATGATCGTCTCCTACGAGCATCACATGAAGCGCGACCTGACGGGCTACCCCCGGGGGCTGCGCACGCGGGGCCTGTCGATCTACTCGAAGATCGTGGCGGTCGCGGACGGGTTCGATGCGGCGACGAGCCAGCGCGCGTATCAATCCGACCCCATGTCGCCCGCGGCGGTGCTGCAGGAGATGCGCGACAACCCGCGGCGCGGCATGGATCCCGTGGTGGTCAAGGCCTTCGTGGCGCTGCTGGGCATCTATCCCGTCGGCACGCTGGTGGTGCTCGACAGCTACGAGCTGGCGATCGTGCATGCGGTGAATCCGGTGGACCAGTTCCTGTCCCGTCCGCTGGTCCGTGTGATCTCGGACGATCGGGGGAACGTGCTGCATCCCGGGGAAGTCGTGGATCTCGCCGAACAGCTCGCTGACGGGTCGTTCCGTCGCTCCATCATCAAGACTGCTGACCCTGACCGTTACGGTATTCGCATTGGTGACTATTTCCTCTGACGGCATCGCCTCCCGCTTTGCCGCCTGCGCCGCGAACGGTCGTGCGGCGCTCGTGGCGTATCTCACGGCGGGATTCCCGGACCCGGCACAGTTCCCCGGGGTGCTGCGTGCCGTGGCCGACGCGGGGGCCGACGTGATCGAGGTCGGTATGCCGTTCTCCGATCCCCTCGCCGACGGTCCCGTGATCCAGCGCTCGTCACAGGTCGCGCTCGGGCATGGTGCCACCTTCGAGCAGATGCTCGACGGGGTGCAGCGTGCCGGCGTGGACGTGCCGCTGGTCCTGTTCAGTTATCTCAATCCGATCCTTGCGGCCGGCCCACAGGCGCTCGCACGTGCGGCCTCCGTCGGCTTTCGCGGGATCCTCGTGACGGACATCCCGGTCGGTGCGGACCCCGAGCGCGAGCGCTGGCTGGGCTCCGGCCCGCTCGACTTCATCCGGTTGGTCGCCCCGACGACGCCACGCGCGCGGATGGCCGAGATTGCGCAGCACGGGCGCGGCTTCGTCTATCTCATTTCCCGGACCGGCGTGACCGGCATGCGCGACACCCTCCCCCCGGAACTCCCGGAGACGGTCGCGCGCCTCCGGGCGGTATGCGACTTGCCCATCGCCGTGGGATTCGGCATCGCACGGCCGGACGATGCGGCCGCGGTCGCGCGGATCGCCGACGGCGTGGTCGTGGGGAGTGCGCTGGTGCAAGCCGTCGCGGATGGTGGCGCGCGCGCGGCCGCGAGCCTGACGGCGCAGTTGCGCCACGCGATCGACACGGCACGGTGAGCAGACTCCTGGCGTTCCAGACCCACGCGGTCGCGACGCTCGGCGCGCTCCTGCTGGTGCTGGGGTGGTGGATCGTGCCCGCCGTGCCCTTCGCGGGGGTGTCATTGCTCCTGGTCGCGGGGGCCGCGACGGCGCTGCGCCGTTGGCAGATCCCGCTCACCAAGTACTCCTCGGTCCATCTGCTGGGGCCCCTGGCCGTGATGGGGATCCTGGTCGCGGGGGTGATGCCGACCGCGGTCGGTGTCGCCGTGGGACTCGTGGTCGGCGACCACGTCGTCCAGGGCAAGTCGCTGCGTCTCGCGTGGCTCAACGCCGGGCGCGAAGCCCTCGCCATCGTCGTCGCCTACGGGTACTTCGCCGCCGTCGCCGTGGCCACCGGCGCCACCGACGTCGGCCGGCTGAACGAGGACCTGATCCCCTCGGTCGTCGGCCTGCTGGTGGTGCACTTCGGCGTGTCGCGTGCGCTGCAGTACTTCTCGCTGCTCGTGCGGAACAAGCTGCTTGCCGCCGAGCGGGCCTTGATCCTGCGGTTCGAGGTCATCACGTGGGCGGCGGGCAGTCTCGCGGTGGCCGTGACCCTGCTGGCGGTCGCACAACTCGCGCGCGAGGGGTGGCCGTTCGTTGCCGCCGCGCTGATCGTCGGGGGGTTGCTGTTGTACCGCATTCTGCAGGAGACGATCGCGTCCGAGGAAATGAACGTGATCCTCGCGATGGACCAGGTGATCGCCTCGGACGCGCCGTTCGGCGAGG
>CAYSFN010000106.1:0-9244 GCA_964430045.1 uncultured Gemmatimonadaceae bacterium | reverse complement strand
GCCCGATTACAAATCGGGCGGTTACCGGTTCAACTCCGGTCGTCAGCTTACACTTTCTTCGTCAAGAAAACTCGCAGGTGAGGTACCCAAGTGGCCAACGGGAGCAGACTGTAAATCTGCCGGCTTACGCCTTCGAAGGTTCGAATCCTTCTCCCACCATCGGGGAAGTGCAGGTGCAGCAGGATGTCGTGCGGGAGTAGCTCAGCTGGTAGAGCGCAAGCCTTCCAAGCTTGATGTCGCGGGTTCGAGCCCCGTCTCCCGCTTTGTGGGTGGTGTCGTGGTGGTGGGGAGAGGGGCACGGAACGCCACTCGAGTGCGCAGGCGCTCGCGTAGCTCAGTTGGCAGAGCACACCCTTGGTAAGGGTGAGGTCACCGGTTCGATCCCGGTCGCGAGCTTGGTAGGTGCAGGACCCAATGCAGGACGGACAGTGGTGGGGCCGCGGCGCACGGGGTGCGTGGTGGCGCCATCGCATCGGAGTGACTGGCGATGCCACGAGAAAAGATCATCCTCGCTTGCAGCGAGTGCAAGAACCGGAACTACTTCACCACGAAGAACAAGCGCACGCATCCCGAGCGCGTCGAGTGGAAGAAGTACTGCCCGCGGTGCAACAAGCACGAACTCCACAAGGAGACGAAGTAAGTGGCGGACGTCGTCACGCAGCCGGCGTCGGTGCCGGCCCGTTTCCAGGCCTACGTGCAGGACTCGATGGCTGAGCTCAAGCGCGTGACTTGGCCGGATCGGCCGCAGGTCCGTTCGCTGTCGATCGGCGTCGTGATCCTCGCCCTGCTCATCGGCGGGCTGATCGCGATCCTCGACCTGATCCTGCAGTCGATTCTCGTGCGCGGGATCCCGTCGCTGTTCGGGGCCTGAGCGTGGAACATCGCTGGTACGCGATCCAGACCACGTCCGGCCACGAGAACAAGGTGCGGACGCTGCTCCAGCGCCGGATCGATGCCGATTCGACGCCGCCGGAGGAGCGCACCGTGCGCCAGGTCCTGGTCCCGACGCAGGAAGTGGTCGAGATCAAGAACGGCAAGAAGGTCACCGTCGAACGGAAGACGTACCCCGGGTACGTCCTCGTCGAGATGATCGCCACGCAGGAGGCGATGCACGGCGTGAACGCCGTGCAGGGTGTCATCAAGTTCGTCGGCAAGGAGAAGGCGCCGATGCCGCTGCGGCCCGAGGAAGTGAATCGGCTGCTCGGCATCGCGGAGGAAGCGGCGGCCGACGCCCCCAAGGAGGCGATTCCGTTCCTCGTGGGGCAGGCGGTCGCGATCACCGATGGTCCGTTCACGGATTTCAACGGCACGGTCGAGGAAGTGATGGCGGACAAGGGCAAGGTGCGCGTCAGTGTGTCCCTGTTCGGGCGTCCGACCTCGGTCGAGCTCGATTACTTGCAGTTGAAGGGCTACTAGCACCACGGCCCTTCCCGCCGGACGACCACTCCGGCGCTAAATCCAACGTGGGAGTTCCGCCGGTCCGACAGGGCCGGCCCAACGTCCAAGAGGGAGCATGGCAAAGAAGGCAGTGGATTTCGTCAAACTGCAGATCCCTGCAGGCAAGGCGAATCCGGCTCCTCCCGTCGGTACCGCGCTCGGTCCGAAGGGGATCAACATCATGGGCTTCTGCAAAGAGTTCAACGCTCGGACGCAGGGCATGGATACGATCCTCCCGGTCGAGATCACGATCTACGCCGACAAGTCGTTCACGTTCATCCTCAAGACCCCCCCCGCGGCGGTGCTCTTGAAGAAGGAAGCGGGAATCGAGAAGGGGTCCGGTCAGCCCAACCGCAACAAGGTCGGCACGGTGACCTCCGCGCAGGTGCGGAAGATCGCCGAGATCAAGATGCCCGACCTGAACTGTGACTCGCTCGAGTCCGCGATGGCGATGGTCGCCGGCGCGGCACGCTCGATGGGTCTGGAGGTCCGCGACTGATGCGCACGCACGGAAAGAAGTACCGCAGCGCCGCGCAGACGCTCGATGCGGCCGTCTCCCACACGCCGCGCGCCGCGCTGGAACTGGTGAAGAGCAAGGCCTTCGCCAAGTTCGACGAGACCGTCGAGGTCGCCGTCCGCCTGGGCGTCGATCCGCGCCACGCCGACCAGCTGGTCCGCGGCACGGTCGTGCTGCCCGCCGGCACCGGCAAGGCGGTGCGCGTGCTCGTCATCGCGACCGGCGACAAGGCGAAGGATGCCGAGGCCGCCGGTGCCGATTTCGTCGGCACCGAGTACCTCGCCAGGATCAAGGATGGCTGGACGGACTTCGACGTCCTGATCGCCACGCCGGATCAGATGGGGCAGCTCGGTCCCCTCGGGCGCATCCTCGGCCCGCGTGGCCTGATGCCCAACCCCAAGGCGGGCACGGTGACCTTCGACACCGCCAAGGCGGTGCGCGAGACCAAGGCCGGCAAGATCGAGTTCCGCGTCGACAAGGGCGGGACCGTCCACGCCGCCATCGGGAAGGTCTCCTTCCCGGTCGAGGCACTGGAGCAGAACTTCGCCGCCTTCATGGACCAGATCATCCGCAGCAAGCCGAGCGCCGCCAAGGGCGTGTACGTCCGCAACGTGGCGCTGTCCTGCACGATGGGACCCGGCGTCCGCGTCGACACCAACCCGTTCCGGTGACCCGACCATGAAGCGGACTGAGAAGGAAGCACTCGTGGCCGACCTCGCCCAGAAGCTCAAGGGCGCCTCGGCGCTGTACTACACGGACTTCACGGGACTCAACGTGAAGCGGATGACGGAGCTGCGCCGCCGCCTCAAGAAGGCCGGCGTCTCGTACGTCGTCATCAAGAACACCCTCGCCCTGCAGGCCGTGAACGAGAGCGGGCTCGCGGGCGTGCGGCTCCACGGCCCCACGGGGCTCGTGGTCGCCCCCGACGCCGTCACGGCGGCCAAGCTCCTCAGCGATTTCGCCAAGGAGAACGACCAGAAGCCGGCGGTCAAGGGTGGCATCTACGAAGGCGCGCAGGTGGACGCGGCGATGGTCAAGAAGCTGGCCTCGCTCCCCACGCGCGACGAAGCGCTCGGCCAGTTCGTCGGCGCGCTGAATTCTGTCCTCATGATGTTCGCGCTCGCACTCGAGGGTCGCAAGACCCAGCTCGAAGAGGGCGGCGATACCGATATCCCCCAGGCCACGGCCTGATCACACCACCCCGGGCTCTTCCCTGGGGGACTTCACGGAGAATCACAACAATGGCGAACACGACCCTGAGCAAGGACGACATCATCGACGCGATCGGCGCGATGTCCGTCATCGAGCTTGCGGATCTCATCGAGACGTTCAAGACCAAGTTCAACGTCACCATCGCGACGGTCGCCGCCGGTCCGGCGGCGGGCGGCGCAGCGGCGGCCGTCGAGGAGCAGACCGAGTTCGAGGTCATCCTCAAGGAAGCCGGCGGCAAGAAGATCCAGGTCATCAAGGTGGTCCGCGAGATCACCGGCCTGGGCCTGAAGGAAGCGAAGGATCTCGTCGATGGCGCGCCGAAGTCGCTCAAGGCCGGCGTCTCCAAGGACGAGGCCGCGCAGCTCAAGGCGAAGCTCGAGGCGGAAGGCGCGGCCGTGGAAGTGAAGTAAGGGCCGGACCGGGGGCCGCTGGCCCCCGTTCCCCCTCACTCCACTTCCGTGACCGTGTGTTCCTTCTCCGTTCCGCAGTCCTGAATCACTTCCGACCCGCGCCCGGTCCGCAGTCCGTTTTTCGACGGACTCCGGATGGGGCGAGGGTCGTTTCTGCCCTCACCTACCAGGGCCGGTGCCGATGATCACGCAGATTTCCTTCGGGAAGCTCGAGGCGGGGATGCCCATGCCGCATCTCCTCGACATCCAGACGCGGGCGTTCGACGCCCTGCTCCAGTTGGATGCCGCCGCGCACGACCGCGAAGACGTTGGGCTCGAACGGGTCTTCAAGGACCTGTTCCCCATCGCCGACGTCCATGAGAACTTCTCCCTCGAGTTCGTCCGGTACACCCTCGGCGAGCCGCGCTATTCGGTCGAGGAGTGCATCGAGCGCGACATGACGTACAACGCGCCGCTCAAGGCCACGCTCCGCCTCATCATCAATGAGGACGTGAACGGGACCAAGCGGCCGCGCAACATCATCGAGAAGGAGGTCTTCCTTGGCGATCTGCCGATCCTGACCCCGCTCGGGACGTTCGTCATCAATGGCGCCGAGCGCGTCATCGTCTCGCAGCTCCACCGCTCGCCCGGTGTCGTCTTCGAGGAGGCGACGCATCCCAACGGGCAGCGCCTGATCTCGGCCCGCATCATCCCGTTCCGCGGGTCCTGGGTCGAGTTCACCGTCGACATCCACGACGTCATCTACGTCCATATCGACAAGAAGAAGAAGTTCCCGGCGACGGCCCTGCTGCGCGCCTTCGGCTACGGGTCCAACTCGGACCTGCTCCGGCTCTTCTTCGCCATCCGCGAACTCGACCTCTCCAAGAAGCGCGAGGGGCGCGCGGAACTCCGCGAACTGCTCGGCGCGATCATCGCCGAGGACATCGAACTGCCCGGCGAGGCCACGCCGGACGACGCGCCCAAGGCCAAGACCAAGAAGGCCAAGGCCGAGCGCGAGCGCGCCGAGAACCTGCTGCTCGTGAAGGAGGGCGACGAACTCACGGACGAGGTCGTCAACCGCCTGCAGCGCCAGCAGATCAACACGGTGAAGGTGTTCGCCTCGTGGATGATCGTCGATCTCCGCGACGAGATGGACGCGATCGAGCGCGGGGAGCGCCCGGTGCGCCGCGTGCTCGCGGACGACGTCGTCGACCCCGAGACGGGCGAGATCATCGCCGAGAAGGATCAGTCGCTGACCGATTCGCTGCTCAAGAAGCTGCGCAAGGCGAGCATCATCAAGGCGCCGGTGTTCGTGGCGTCCGGCCGCGTCGAGTCGCAGCTGATCCGCAACACGCTGCTGAAGGATCCGACGGATCCGATGCACATCGAGGAGAAGGAGCGCCTCAAGAAGGGCTGGGCCACCGCCGCCGCCGCCGGCGAGGGCAAGGCGCTGGAGCAGATCTACTCGCTGCTGCGTCCGGGCGATGCGCCCAACAAGGAGACGGCCAAGCAGGCCATCGAGCGCCTGTTCTTCTCCCCCAAGCGCTACGACCTCGGCCGCGTGGGCCGCTACAAGGTCAACCAGCGGTTGAACCTGGACACGCCCGCCGACGTGACCGTCCTCACCAAGGAGGACTTCGTCGCCATCGTGCGCTACCTCGTGGAGCTGCACGAAGGGCGCGGCAGCACGGACGACATCGACCATCTGGGCAACCGCCGCATCCGCTCGGTGGGCGAACTGATCGCGAACCAGTTCTCGGTCGGCCTCTCGCGCATGGCGCGCCTGGTCAAGGAGCGCATGAGCATCACGCAGGACGTCGACAAGATCTCGCTCGACGACCTCGTGAACGCGCGCACCGTGTCGGCCGTCATCCAGGCCTTCTTCGGCTCGTCGCAGTTGTCGCAGTTCATGGACCAGACCAATCCGCTCTCCGAGCTGACGCACAAGCGGCGCCTGTCAGCGCTCGGACCGGGGGGGCTCACGCGCGAGCGCGCGGGCTTCGAGGTCCGGGACGTGCACTATTCGCAGTACGGGCGCATGTGCCCCATCGAGACGCCGGAAGGGCCGAACATCGGCCTCATCACGTCGCTCGCCTGCTTCGCGCAGGTGAACGACCTGGGCTTCGTCGAGACGCCGTACCGGGTCGTGAAGCATGGCAAGGTCACCCGGGAGCTCGCGTGGCTCGATGCCAACAAGGAGGAGAACGCGACGATCGCCCAGGCGAACGCCAAGCTGAACCCGGACGGCACGTTCGTCGACAACTTCGTGCTCTGCCGCGACAAGGGTGACTTCCCGCTCGTGGCGCCGGATCGCATCGACTACATGGACGTGTCGCCGGAGCAGCTGGTCTCCATCGCGGCGGCGCTCATCCCCTTCCTCGAGCACGACGACGCCAACCGCGCGCTGATGGGCTCGAACATGCAGCGGCAGGCCGTGCCGCTCCTCAACCCGCGCACGCCGGTCGTCGGCACGGGGTTGGAGGAAGTCGTGGCGCGCGACTCCGGCGCGATCGTCATCGCGCGCCGCGATGGCGTCGTCACCCGCGTCACGGCCGACGAGATCATCGTCGACGCCGCCGCGGGCGGCAAGGTCACCACCGGGCAGCCGCTGGCGCGCCTCACGCAGCAGGACCGCTATCGCATCAAGAAGTACTGGCGCACCAATCAGGACACTGCCATCAATCAGCGTCCGCTCGTCAGCCTCGGCCAGCAGGTCAGGCAGGGCGAGGTGCTGGCGGACGGTGCGGCGACCGAGTTCGGGCAGTTGGCGCTCGGCGCCAACGTCACCGTGGCCTTCATGCCGTGGTACGGCCACAACTTCGAGGACGCCATCGTGCTCTCGGAGCGCCTGGTGAAGGACGACGTGTACTCGTCGGTCCACATCCAGGAGCTCGAACTCCACGTCCGCGACACCAAGCGCGGCAAGGAGGAGATCACGCGCGAGATCCCGAACGTGGCCGAAGAGTCGCTCGCGGATCTCGATGAGCGCGGCATCGTGCGCATCGGCGCGCACGTCAAGCCGGGCGACATCCTCGTCGGCAAGATCACGCCGAAGGGCGAGACCGAGCTGTCGCCCGAGGAGAAGCTCCTCACGGCGATCTTCGGCGAGAAGGCCAAGGACGTGAAGGACTCGTCGTTGAAGGTCTCGCCCGGCATGGAAGGGGTCGTCATCGACGTGAAGATCTTCTCGCGCATCGAGGACCAGGTCGTCGAGAAGGATCGCGGCGAGCGCATCGGCGAGGTGCGGCGCCTGGAAGGGGAGGAGAAGGTCCGCATCAACGAAGTGCGTGACGCGGAGCTCCGCGAGGTGCTCGAGGGCGAGACCGTCGCGATCGCCATGCGGTCGGGCACCGTCGAGGAGGCGATCCCGGCGGGCACGACGCTCACCGACGCGCTGCTCGGGGAGCTGCACTTCGCGACCCTGGACCTCAAGACCTTCCGGGTCGAGAGCAAGAAGGCGAACGAGACGGCGCGGGCCATCATCGAGGCGGCGGACGACGTGAAGTCGCGCATCGAGGAGAAGGCCGAGCAGCGCATCGATCAGATCCTCCAGCCGGATGAACTCCCGCCGGGCGTCATCCAGCTGGTGAAGGTCTACATGGCCGAGAAGCGCAAGGTCTCGGTCGGCGACAAGATGGCCGGTCGCCACGGCAACAAGGGCATCGTGGCGCGCATCGTGCCCGAGGAGGACATGCCGGTGCTCCCGGACGGTCGTCCGGTGGACATCTGCCTCAACCCGCTCGGCGTTCCGTCCCGCATGAACGTGGGACAGATCCTCGAGACGCACCTCGGCTGGGCGGCGCGCCATCTGGGCTTCTATGCCAAGACGCCCGTCTTCCAGGGGGCCAACGAGCGCGAGATCGGGTTCCTGCTGCGTCTCTCGGCGCTGCAGCAGATCCATCGCACGCTCGAGCTGACCACGCCGGCCCCGACGGTCGGCGAGGCGGAGATCAAGACCCTGCTCGCGGACATCATGCCGTCGGCGGAGGACCAGGACAAGGTCGTGCTGTTCGACGACGCGAAGTTCAGCGAGCTCACGGGCAAGGGGATCTCCGCCGGCAGCAAGGCGCTGGTCGCGTCGGTGCGGGCCTTCGTGGCCGCGGCGTCGCGCGAGATCGCCGAGCGCGAGCGCCTCGAGATCGGACACCAGATCGTCGTGCAGGAGCAGTTGGCCGCGGACGAGCAGTTGAGCGCCGCCGTGCGTGCGGCGGCCAAGGCGGCCATCAAGGATCTCGAGGCGGCGCGTGCCAAGTCGGACCCCGACGTGCTGGCGGGTCGCGGCCTGGCGGCGCTGGCGGCGTTCGTCGCGGCGAAGGGTGACGGCGACATCGATGCGGCGCTCCCGGAGCTGCTGAACCTCGGGGGCATCGCCACGCCGGGCAAGACGCGCCTGCGCGACGGGCGCACCGGCGAGTGGTTCACCACGCCGGTCACCGTCGGCGAGATCTACATGCTCAAGCTGTCGCACCTGGTGGACGACAAGATCCACGCGCGGTCGATCGGACCGTACTCGCTGGTGACGCAGCAGCCGCTGGCCGGCAAGGCCCAGTTCGGCGGCCAGCGCTTCGGGGAAATGGAAGTGTGGGCGCTCGAGGCCTACGGCGCGGCGCACACGCTGCGCGAAATGCTCACCGTCAAGTCGGACGACGTGACGGGACGGAGTCGCGTGTACGAGGCGATCGTGAAGGGGCAGAACCTGCCGGAGCCCGGCATCCCCGAATCGTTCAACGTTCTCGTGAAGGAACTGCAGGCACTAGGTATCCACGTCACGATGGGAAGCCGGGAATCCGGCTTCGGATTCGGCGGCGAAGGGATGGAGGGCTGACCCGATGATCGACTTCCGCAGCGCCCGCGACCCGCGTGGCAGCATTTTCGACTACCTCCAGGTTCGCTTGGCGAGCCCGGAGGAGATCCGCGGGCCCAAGGATCCCAAGGAGCGCGAGCGCCTTGAGATGGCCGGGCTTCGCGCGTGGTGGTCCTGGGGCGAGGTCACCAAGCCCGAGACCATCAACTACCGGTCGTTCAAGCCGGAGAAGGACGGTCTGTTCTGCGAGCGCATCTTCGGTCCGGTCAAGGACTGGGAGTGCCATTGCGGCAAGTACAAGCGCATCCGCTATCGCGGCGTGATCTGCGACCGCTGCGGCGTCGAAGTGACGCTGAGCAAGGTCCGGCGCGAGCGCATGGGCCATATCGAGCTGTCGGTGCCGGTCGCGCACATCTGGTTCTTCAAGACGCTGCCGAGCCCGATGGGCAACCTCCTCGACCTCACGCTGCGTGATCTCGAGAAGGTCATTTATTACTCGAACTACGTCGTGATCGACCCGGGCGAGCAGGAGGTCCGGGCCAATCAGCTGCTGGACGAGGACGAGTTCCTCGACCTGAAGATGAAGGCGAAGGCCGAAGGCGACACGGTGTTCCTCGCGGACATCGGCGCGCCGGCCGTGCGGGAGATGCTCAAGCGGCTCGACATCGACCGGATCGCCGGTGAGCTGCGGGCGTCGGTGCAGGTCGAGACCTCGCAGCATCGCAAGAAGCAGATGCTGAAGCGTCTCAAGATCGTCGATGCGTTCCGGATGTCGGGCGAGGGCGGCTCCGTCCGCAACAAGCCCGAGTGGATGATCATGGACGTGATCCCGGTCCTGCCCCCCGACCTGCGGCCGCTGGTGCCGCTCGACGGCGGCCGCTTCGC
>CAYSFN010000105.1:0-9347 GCA_964430045.1 uncultured Gemmatimonadaceae bacterium | reverse complement strand
GAAATTGTTTGGTGTTTCTCTGCTATGTTTTGGCATTGGCGCCTGCATAGAAGGTCGAGTCAGAGACGAAGGAACGCGGCTTGAGCTTGAGGAGGTCTCGAGGCAGGTACTCGCTGAGCAAGGTAGCCTGATCGGACTGAGGCAGGTTCGGGGTTCCGCGTTGGTGGGGTGGACTGGGTCCGACGCATCTCTTCGGTCCTTTGCGGGCGACTCCATCGTGAAGCTTCCTCTGGCCGCGTACGGGCGTATCATCGGACTCACCGAAGAGAATGATGGTACGCTTGAGGTCGCAGTTGCGACGGATGACGTCACTGAGCTGCATCGAGTAGACTATCAGGGCCGAAGCCGTATTGTTCGTCGCGTGGTCTCACATGGCCCATCGATATCGGCCGTGAGGCTGGGGAGCAGTTGGATTCTCGCCGTGGCACGTGCCGACTCATCCATGGAGGTTGTTGAGGTTTCTGAGCAAAACCTCGCTGTCCCGTTGGCGAGGATCGCCCCGGGTATCGGAGGGCGTGATGCTCGCCAAGTGTCGGTAGGCTTGGCCATTGACGGGACTGATCTCATCGTGACACTCGACCGGTTTCCCTTCAGCGTGTGGCGCTTCTCACAAGATCGTACGCCCGCGACTACGTTTTCACTTGCCGCCGACCAAAGGGTTCAGGCAGCTCTTGCGCAGGCTCCAACCGCGTTGTGGGCTGCGCGAACTGCCGTCGCTATCGATTCGGGCACGGTCCATACTCTTGCCGACTCCCGCAGTGACACTCGAGTCGTGGCAGTGTTGTCGAGAGATGGCAGGATCATCACTGCCTCGAATCCAGGGGTGCCTCTCGCATTTGTTGATGCGAGCCCAGGTGCGAGAATGCTGTGTGCTGCGTTGCGGCTGCATGTCCGTGAGCTGATCTGTTACAGCACTCGTTGGAGCAACCGTGGTTCGGAACCTTAAAGGTGGGGAACCGTCTTGCGCTTGAGGAGGAATCAGCCGGACGCGTCGCAGTTCCCCCTTGTCGGGGTCGATCAACAACAGGCGCGGGAAACTCAGGCCCGTGAAGCCTCTGGCGGGTTGTGGGAGTCGCCGCCAGTTGTCCTTTGGCTGGGAGATCAGCACCATCAGGAGCCCATCGTTGCGCTGCCGCACGTCCATCACCCGTGAGGACGGGCCCGTGATCTCTCCGCGTGCGTTCGCAGGCAGAGAGGACCACCACGCCGGCTCGTGCGTGAGTGCGCGGTGGATCCGACCATCGGTCGATGCCAGGAGCAAGAGATAACCCTTCGGGTTGAACTTGCCGGATTGGATGCTCCAGAAGCGTTCCCGGACATGGTCGCTTTCACGGGCGCGACCAGGGATGCGCAGGATTGCTGCTCCTTGTGTATCGAGCATTCCCAGGCGTGAGCACCTGACCGTCGGCATCGCGGACCTCGAACGGGTTCACGTCACGGCCAACGGGTGCATCCCAGCGACCCGAGTTGACGACATGGGTGCCGGACGGAAAGAGCAGGAGAGCGTTGATCGGCGTGGCGCTGCGCATCAATCGCTCACGCAGGAACCCGGAGCGGATGGAGTAGTCTGCGCTGCATCCCGGCATGAAGACACGGATAGTGTCGCCGGCGAGTGGCGCGGTCCAGAGTGGTGAGTCGATCTCACCGGGGCCGCACCCCACGCTGCCGATGACGTCGATTTGCTTGCCGTGCGAGCCGATGCTGATCGGCAGTTGCTCGCCAGATCCTCTTGCGCCAAGGATGAGCCGATTCGTCGCTTCGAACAGATGAGTGGCCCTGCTAATATCACCATTGACATCGACCACGGTGTACAGATGTTGCACGTCGATCGTGCAGCGCCGCAGGATTCCTTGACTCGAACCGGCGCAGCCTGAGCAGAAACTGGAACAGGCACGTCGCTGCGCCAACGAACCGAGCGCGCATCGTCAACCGCCCCGTCACACCCGAGGTGGTGGCGGACCCCCCGCCAGCACCCGCTGCCGCCGCCCCAGATACACCCCCGTCGCCACGAACAGCGCCGCGAACGGCACCGCGACGAACGAGATGCCCGTGATCGTCAGCCCCAGCGCCGCGAGCCCTGCATAGCCCCACGACGCGATCTGGTCGCCGGCGCGGTACACGAAGGTCTCGATGAAGCTCGACGCCTTGTACTTGTCCTCGCGGCTCACCACGGTGAACAGCACCTTGCGCGAGGGGTTGGTCAGCACGAACTCGGTGGTCCGGCGCGCGATGGAAAACAGGATGAACGTGCCGAGGATGGGAAGCAGCCCGGCCCCCGCCGCACCCAGGGCGGCGAAGCCCACGAGGCTCACCACCGGCACCGCGGCCAGGGTGACCGCCAGCCCGAAGCGGCTCAGCAGCTTCCCGGTCAGGAAGATCTGCCCCACGGCCGTCAGCGACTGCGTCACGAACTCCATCGTGCCGAGCAGCGCGGTGCGCACCTCGCGATCGGCGGAGAACGCGCCGACGATGTCCGTCTGCGCGAAGTACAGCACCGTCGAGCCGAAGGTGTAGAGCAGGATGAAGACCGCGATGCCCGAGAGGTACGACGACTTCGCGACGTGCGTCATCCCGGCGAGCACGCCGCCGCCGATCACCTCGTCCTCGCGGTGTCCCGCCGGCGCGCCGTCGTCCTTGGGCAGCGTCGGGAAGGTGCGCACGATCAGCAGCGCCACCGACAGGAACCCGGCGGACACCAGGAGCAGGTTCGGCACGCCCACGCGCTCCACGAAGAACGCCGTCAGCCCCGAACCGGTCACCGACCCCAGCGTGCCGCCGACCGCGATGAACCCGAACAGTCGCTTGGCCTGGCCCTGGTCGAAGGCGTCGGTCATCATCCCCCAGAACACGGAGACGATGAACAGGTTGTACACGCTGGTCCAGATGAAGAAGATGCGCCCCGTGATCACGTCGTCGAGGTGCGCCTGCCACAGCGCGTAGAACGCGATGAGGTTCAGGACGAAGAACCCGTACGTGATCGGGATGAACTTCTTCACCGGGAACCGCGAGACCAGCGCCGCGTACAGCGGGTTCATCAGCAGCATCGTGCCCAGCGTGCCCAGGAACAGCCACGGCAGCGAGCGCACGCCGCTGGCCACCGCCATCTCGTCGCGGATCGGGCGGAGGATGAAGAAGCTGGTCAGGATGCAGAAGAAATACACCGCCCCACCGAGCATGGCCGACAGCTCGTTGGGGCGCACGTGCACGATCCGCTGCAGCGCGCGGTACAGCGGGGAAGCGGGCAGGGCCTGTGACATCAGCCCTGTCCCCGCGCGTGCCAGGCCGCGAGCACCTCGACTTCACGCTCGGCGGCAAGTCCCGACCGCAACTGCTCCCGGCGCGCCTCGGGCTGCTGGTCGTAGAACTCGAGGGTTGCGCGCACGGTATCGGCAAAGGGGCGGAAGGTCAGACCGGCATCGAGCGCACGCTGGATCGAACGGACCGCGAACCCGGCGCTGCCGCCAACGGGATTGATCCAGACGGGCATGTCGCTCCAGGGACGCACGGTGTTCGCCTGGAGGAAGGGCGCCTCGACCCACGTCAGGCGCAGGTCGCTGGTGGTGAGCACGGCACGGATGCCGCCGAGCATCTCGGCGATGCTGATGCGCGACGCGGGGCCCGTGGCGTTGAAGACGCCGTACGTCTTGTTCTCGCAGCAGCGGATCGCGAACTCCGACAGGTCGCGGGCGTCGATGTACTGCACGGGGTCCGTGGGATTCCCGGGGGCGAGGACCTCCCCGCCGCGGCGCAGCCGCACCGGCCAGTAGGTGAAGCGGTCCGTGAGATCGCCCGGGCCGACGATCAGGCCCGGACGGATCACGGTGCTGCGCCCGGGAAACGCGTCGGTGATGATCCGCTCGGACAGCGCCTTGAAGGCGCCGTAGTTCCGGTTCATCGCGGTGCGCTCCTCGTTGTCCGGCTCCGTCGTCGTCGCCGTCGCGGCGGTCTCGTCGGCGCCGGGCGTGTCGTTGCGGGCGTACACCGAAATGGTCGAGATGAACACGTACTGGCCGACGTTGCCCGCGAGTGCCGCGGCGGCCTCGCGCGCCCAGCGGGGCAGCGTTGTCGGGTTGTCGATCACGACGTCCCACTGCCGGCCCTTGAGCGACGCATAATCGCCGGTGGCGCGGTCGCCGACCAGCTTCTCGACCTCGGGGAAGAGTCCCGGGTTGGTCTGGCCGCGGTTGAACAGCGTGACCGTGTGCCCGCGGGCGAGCGCGTACCGCACCTGCGCGGGGCCGATGAATCCCGTCCCACCGAGGATGAGGATCTTGAGCGGGTTCGCGGCGCGCGTGACCTGCGGGAGCGCCGCGCCGCCCGGCAGGGCGGCGGCAGCGGCGATACCGTGCGGCCCCAGGGGCAGTCCGACGCTCAACGCGCCGCCGGCGATGGCGGAGGACTTGAGGAAGTCTCGACGGGAGCTGGTCATGCGTCGCAGGGAGAGGGGGGAGGAGTGGAGGGATCGCTGCAACTCGCGGACGTGCACGGGGTGTCCAACCGGGACACACGCAACGGCCGATTCGACAACGCGTGCCCTCAACGTACCGTTGGGTCCACCCGTACGCCGAAGACCGTCGTTGGTCCCAGCTCGCCTGCTCCCCAGCCCCCGTCCGATGTCCACTCGTCGCGAGTTCCTCCGTACCAGCGCCGCCGCGAGTGCGGCCATCGTCAGCTCCTCGCGGTCGCCGCTGGACGCCCTGGCGGCGTTGGCCGCCGAGCGCCGTGCCGCGGCGGCGCCGCTCAAGATGCTCTTCCTTGGCGGCACCGGCTTCCTCGGCCCGCACGGCGTGCGCTACGCCATCGCGCGCGGGCACAGCGTGTCGATCTTCACCCGCGGTCGTCGGGAGGCGGAGCTCCCGGCGGGCATCGAGTACCTGACGGGCGACCGCAACGGGCAGCTCGATGCGCTGAAGGGGCGGACGTGGGATGCCGTGATCGACAACTCGGCCACGGACCCCGAGTGGGTGCGCCAGAGCACGGCGCTGCTCAAGGGCAACGTGGGGATGTACTCGTTCACCTCGTCCACCGGCGTGTACTTCCCCGTCCGGCTCGTGGGCGTGGACGAGACCACGCCGGTGTGGCTGTCGATGGACAAGCCGCTGGCCAACGAGTACGGCGTGAACAAGGCCAACTGCGAGGCGCTGGTGACCGAGGCTTTCGGCGACAAGGGCCTGAACCTGCGGCCGCACTACATCGTGGGACCCGGCGACACCACCGACCGCTTTCCGCACTGGCCGCAGCGCCTCGCGCGCGGTGGCGAGACCATGATCCCGGGCACGCGCAGCGACGCCGTGGCGATGATCGACGCGCGCGACCTGGTGGAGTTCAACATCCACTGCTTCGAGCAGGGCGTGGGCGGCACGTTCATCGTGTCGGGGCCCACGCGCGAGGTGTGCACGAACGAGCGCTTCATCACCGAGGCGATCGCGGCCGTGGGCCGTGACGTGCGCCCCGTGTGGGTGGACGACCATGCGTTCCTGCAGCAGCAGCGCGTGTCGTTCCAGGTGCCGTGGATGCTCCCGGTGGGCAACAACGCGGGCGTGTCGCTGACCCGGTACGACAAGGCGATGGCCGCAGGGCTCACGCACCGCAGCATCGGGGAGACGGTGCGTGACACGCTGGCGTGGTGGCCGCAGCGCGAGCCGGCCACGCGCCGCGAGGCCGCGCCGCGCTTCAGTTGGACGCCGGAGCGCGAGGCGGATGTGCTGGCGGCGTGGCGGGCGCGCTGAGGAGACTCACCTCGGCACGGTCACACTCCGCACCGCCACCCCGCCCCGCGTCGAGCTCACCCGCACGGTGAACGACGCACCCGGCGTGGCACGCACCCGCAGCACTTCGGTGCGCGTCTCCGCGCTGCCCAGCCAGAAGTCGCGCGCGCCACCGACCACGCGGGCACCTGCCGTCGTCGTGGTCGCGCTCAGCCGGTCCGGCCGCACGATCTTCACCTGCTTGGCCATTTCGAGCGCCGTGGGCAGGTAGCCCGTGTTCTGCACCGTCACACGCAGTTCGTGCGTGGCCGAGTCGGCACTGGCGGCCACCGGCACGACCGCGACGTCGCCGAGCGAGACCCTGGGCAGCGCCATCGCGAGGTCGATGTTGAACAACGCCTGGTTGCGTGCCCACTTCTCCAGCACCTGGGGCGGTCCGTTCTGCGAGAAGAACTTGGGGTTGTAGCCGCCGATCTCCACTTCGCCGAGGTCGGGGTGATTGAACGTGGCCCACGGCTTGAAGCAGGTGCCGCCGAACTCCTCGTCGCAGTAGCGCAGCACTTCGTACTGGTCCACCCGGCCGTCGTTGTTGTAGTCCCGCTCGCGGCCGCCGTTCCACAGTTCGTCGCCGTACCAGATGGCGCCGAACTGGAAATACCCGTGGTCCGGTCCGTGCCCGAACAGCGGGACCGGCGTGCCCTGACCCGGCGGCGCATTGCGCGTGGCGTACGTGCGATACACGTTGCCAGCCCACGGGTAGTTGGTGCGCGACAGGCCGACGGAGTCGAAGTGCAGCATGAACTTGAGGTCGCTGGCGAACACGCACTCCTCCTCCTCGCAGGTGGAGGGGCCGCGCAGATGCATCGGCACCGACGTGTCCATCGAGTTGGCGACGCCGATGTTCGGATGCCGCACCAGCCAGTTGAACACGGCGCGCGTCTCGGGCTCCGACAAGGGGTGCTCGCCCGCGCCGCCCTGCGTGAAGCCACGCCCCGTGGCCTCGGTCATCGGGCGCCAGTTGTACGGGTAGTTGCGGTGCAGGTCCAGCCCGCCCACGCCGTCCTCGTTGTAGCGGCCGTCCCGGTCGTTGTCGACGCCCTCGGAATACAGCACGTAGTCACCCTGCCCCTGCCCGACGTTGCGCATCAGGCGCCCGCTCTTGTCGGCGGTGTCCTTGACCGCGGTGCCGTTGCCCGGGCCGACATATTTGCGCATTTGGCGAATATATCCGTCGCCGTCCAGGTCCTCGCCGGGATCCTCGTCGAACAGCCCGTCGCCGTCGTCGTCGTGGGGCCGCACGGTGCTGCGGTTGGCCTGCGCGGTGAGCAGGTACATGTCGGAGCCGTCGGGGTTGTTCATCGGCCGCAGGTACACGGCCTTCTCGTCGAGCAGCCTGGTGATGGCGGCGTCCTTGCCGTACTGCTCGAGCAGGTGCCAGGCGAGGTACACGGTGCTGACGATGGACGTGACCTCGCCGGAGTGCCGGCCACCCTCGAAGAACGCCGCGGGCTTCTCGGTGTGCGGGCCGGTCTTCTTGTTGGTGAAGGTCATCTGCCAGATGTCGCGTCCGCCGAAGGTCTGTCCCACCACGTACAGGTCCACGAGGTCGGGGTGCTCGCGCGCCCAGCGCTGCATCCACGCCTCGACCTCGGCCGAGGTGTGATAGTGCTGGAAGTCCATCACGCCCGGCTGTCTGGGACGGGTCTCGGGGTACTGGGTGAGCGGAAAGACCGAGGCGCCGTCGCGCTGACCGGGCACCACGTGCACACGCCGCACGGTGTCGCGCGTACCGGGACCGCCCCCACGCTGTGCTGCGGCCATGAGCGGGGTGAGGAGCAGCAGCGCAACGGGCGCGACGAGAAGCGAGCGAGTGATCATCGGGGGCAGTCCGCGCAGAAGGTTGCCGAATCCTTGCCCCGGTTCGCCGCGAGGGCAAGTCGGCCTTGTTCTCACGGCCGCGTCACGGCAGCTTTCCGCGATGCGCACTCCTGCACTGGTCCTCTGTGTCGTCGCCGTCTCCGCCTGCTCGGTCGAGGCGCCCTCGAACCCGTTCGGGGCGATCAGTGACCTCGCGGTGAGCCCGGGGAATGTGCGGCTCTCCGTGGGCGAGAGCCGCGAGGTCGTCTGCTCGGCGCTCGACCCGGCGGGGCGGCCGATGGAACGCATCCCGCCGGTGACCTGGTTCGTGCCCAATGCCCGCGTGGCCCTGCTCGAGCAAGTGTCGGCGAACGACCGCAGCCGCCAACGGCTCACGGGCACGGGGGTCGGTTCGACGGACACGCAGTGCACCTTCGACGGGTTCAGCGCGGCGGTGCTGATCAGCGTCGTGCCCTTCGTGGTGACGGCCAACGCCGTGCCGGCGTTGCTGGAGGTGGGTGCGTCGGTCCCCGTCACCCTGAGCGCGGCCACCGAGACCGGTTTGCCCGTCGCGCTGGTGGCGCCGTACCAGGTCGAGTGGAGTTCGAGTGCGCCGAACGTGCTGCAGGTGGCCCCAGGGGGGCAGACCGGGACGGCGTCGTTGACGGCGGTGGCGGCGGGGCTTGCGACCATCGTCGCCTCCGTGCGCAGCTTCAGCGACGTGGGAGAGGTGGGGCGCTGGACGACCGTGATCACCGTCCAGGCCGCGCCGGCCGGGCACTAGTGTCACGCGCCGCCTGACCGGGCCGCACCATCGCCCTGCGCGCGGCCGGATCCTCGCGTCTCTCTGGTCCGCGCCCTATCTTACCCCTACCCATACGGGTGGGACGCTTCAGGGGCAGAAGCCGCACACCCCGTTGATGCCATCGACACAGCGCGGCGCGCCCCGCGCGGGAGTACAGCAGCTCATGACCACGCCTGAGACGACCGACCAGGGTCACCTCGACATCACCGACTCGCGGACGGGCAAGCAGTACAAGGTCCCGATCACGGACGGCACGATCCGGACGGCGGACCTCAAGCAGATCACGACCGGTCCGGATGATTTCGGGCTCATGGGCTACGACCCGGCCTTCATGAACACGGCGTCCTGCCGCTCCGCCATCACGTACATCGACGGCGACGCCGGGATCCTGCGCTACCGCGGCTACCCGATCGAGCAGCTCGCCGAGCGGGCGTCGTTCCTCGAGGTGGCGTACCTGCTGCGGCACGGCGAGCTGCCCTCGCAGACGGAGTACGACACCTTCGTCCACGACATCACGTACCACACCTACGTCCACGAGAACACCAAGCGGTTCCTCGAGGGCTTCCGGTATGACGCGCATCCGATGTCGATGCTCGCCGCCGGCGTGGCGGCCCTGTCGAGCTTCTACCCCGAGGCCAAGAACATCCACGACCCCCGGGAGCGCGACATCTCGGTGATCCGTCTGCTGGCGAAGGTGCCGACCATCGCGGCCTTCGCGTACCGCCACGTGAAGGGTCTGCCCCACGTCTATCCGGACAACGATCTCTCGTACACGGAGAACTTCCTGTCGATGATCGCCCGGATGTCCGAGCCCAAGTACGAGGCGAACCCCGTCTATGCGCGGGCGATCGACATCCTGTTCATCCTGCACGCCGATCACGAGCAGAACTGCTCCACCAACGCGGTCCGTGCGGTGGGGTCGTCCCACGTCGACCCGTTCTCGGCGGTCTCGGCCGGCATCTCGGCCCTGTACGGCC
>CAYSFN010000104.1:0-9363 GCA_964430045.1 uncultured Gemmatimonadaceae bacterium | reverse complement strand
GCCTGGAGCACGTCGCAGTCGACCTTGATGGTCCATTCCCCGAAGGCGTAGCTGTCGACCATCGCGCGCACCGAGCGGCCGATCAGTCGCTGGATCTCCTGCGTGCGGCCCCCGACCTGCCCGCGCTCCCGTGACGAGCGGGTGTGCGTGGCCCGCGGGAGCATGCTGTACTCCGCGGTGATCCACCCCTCGCCCGACCCCTTCTTCCACCCCGGCACCCCGCGCTCGGCGGACGCCGTGCAGAGGACGCGGGTCCGTCCGAACGAGACGAGACAGGAACCTTCCGCGTAGGGCGACGCGTGGCGTTCGAGGGAGACGGGGCGCAGCGACAGGGCCGCGCGGTCGGAACGGGAGTCAGGAGTCACGAGCACGGAGTCGTTGCACGATGGAAGTGGTGGATTGCCCTGGCGTGAGCGGGACGATGACGACCTCGCCGCCGCGGGCACGCACGACGTCGGCCCCGACCACGGTGTCGGGGGTGTAGTCGCCGCCCTTGACCAGGACGTCGGGCTGCAGCGCCTCGATGAGCGCCAACGGTGTGTCCTCGTCGAAGATGACGACGGCATCGACCGCCGCAAGTCCGGCGAGGACGACGGCGCGGTCCGCTTCGGGGCGAATGGGTCGGTCGCTGCCCTTGCCCAGGCGGCGCACGGAGGCGTCGCTGTTCAGGCCGACGATGAGGTGATCCCCCTGCGCGCGCGCGGCGAACAGCACGTCGACATGGCCGGGATGCAGCAGGTCGAAGACGCCGTTGGTGAAGACCACGCGACCGCCGCGCGCCGCGCGCCACGCGACGGCGGCGGACCGGGGCAGCACCTTGCGCGCCGGTGCGATGAGCGTCAGTAGACCCCCTGCGCCTGCGGCGAGAAGTACACCTCGCGGATCAGGCCCGGGAACTCGATCGGCAGGTAGTACTCGGTGAAGATGTAGATCACGCCGTTCCCGCGCCGGATGCGGATGTTCTGCGCGCTCTCCGGCAACCCGAGCGCCACCGCCTTCTCCCGCAGCCGCCGCCTGATCGCCGCGTCGCTGCGCGTCGACGCGAAGCGGACCTCCTGGATCATCGCGTCCGCGTACTGATAGTTCTTCCAGAACGGCGTCGCGACGGTGACCGAGAAATAGGTCGCGGCGGACAACAGCAGCAGGAACATCAGGCAGCCCATGGACGACGAGCCGCGACGGTTCACCACTGGGACTGCGCTCCTTCGATCACGTCCGAGACGATGCGTTCGATGGCCTGCTTGCGACCGGCGGCCTCGGCGCGTTCGGCGTACTCGCCCTCGGCGACGATGCCCCGCTTGGCCCACAACGTGGACCCCGTGGACTGGTCGATCAGTTCGACGTCGACACTGACGGCCAGGCGACGCCGTGCGCTGGTGGCCTGCTGCCGGTCCGCGCTCACGGCCACGGGGATGTCGATCTCGAACTGCGTGATCTTGCCCCGCACGATCGCGTGCGCCCGCGCCTCGGGGGCCGGACGCAATCCGAGCCGCTTCTCCATGCCTTCGCGCAAGGCTTCCGCCAACTCGCGCGGCAGATCGACCGACGGCGTCTCATTGTCGAAGGGCATGATCGCCACCGTGCGGATGTGCCTCGGCAGCCCACCGCCGGCGAAGCCGTAGAGGCATCCGCTCATCGCCAGCGGTGCCAGCGCGAGCACGAGCGCCTGTCGGCGCGACAGGGACGTGGTCATTGGACGCGCACGCGCACCAGGCGGTCCCACTGGGCGATCGCGTCCACCACCTCGAGGCCGGAGACCACGCGACCGAACACCGTGTAGCCCCCGTCCAGGTGCGGCTGGGGGCTGAGCGTGATGAACCACTGTGACCCGCCGGTGTCCGGCCCTGACAGTGCCATGCCTAGCGCTCCTCGATGGTACGGATGACGATTCAGTTCGTCGCGAATGCTGTACCCGGGGCCACCGCTTCCCGTTCCGGAGGGGTCCCCCACCTGCGCCACGAAGTTCGGGACGACACGATGCCATTCCACGCCATCGAAGTAGCCACGGGCGGACAGATCGCGCAAGTTGGCGACGGTGGTCGGCGCAACATCTCCGGCCAGTTCCACGACGATTTCACCGTGTTCGGTCGTGAGCGTGGCCCGCAGGGGGGCACCACGAACCGTGGGGAGCACGAGGTCACGGACCACCGCGTCCCAGTCGGCGAGGCTCCGACCGCCGGCGTCGCTCCTGGTCCAGTGCGCGAGGCCGGGCAGGCGCCCTCCGATGGCCCGTTCGCGGGGATCGCCGGGGACCGGCCAGCGCGCCAGCGAGTCCGCCAGCGGGCGAAGGGCGGCGCTGTCCCGCCCCCACAGTTCGACCAGCGCGGTCAGGGCGGCGTGGCGCGCCGTGGGGTTGGCGTCCGAGGCGGCACGGGCGTAGGCCGCGGTGATGACCGGCAGGACGTCGGACGGCGCATTCGCGACCACCCCGCGCAACGCGGACGTCCGCACCCATGGATCAGCCGCCTCGACCGCCAGGGTCCGCAGCCAGGCGTCGACGTCGGGCGGGCGCGCGGAGTCGCGGCGCGCGAAGATCGCGACCACGGCGCGCACGACCTCGGGACTGCTGTCGGCCCGGAACGGCGCCGCCCGTTCAAAGCGCTGCTCCTCGCGATCGGCGATGACGGTCGCCGCGAACAACGCGCGGCGGCGTGGGTCGGGATGGGTCCGCCACGGGGACGGATCGCCGGGGGCGTCCCCGAGCAGGATGCCGTGCCTCGCCGCCCCTTGCAACAAGGCCGCCCGCGTCGCGCGGGACGAGTCTGCGCGCCACGCGGCCTCCCACGCATCCGGGTCGGGCCCGAACACCGCGGTCCCCGCCTGCGCGGCGGCCACGCGGACGTTCGGGTCCGGATCCTCGGCGAGCAATCGCTGCAGGATGCCTGGCGACGCCGCGGCGTAGGTCGACAACGCCGTGACCGCAGCGACCCGGACGTGGGGGTGGGCGTCGAACACCAGGCGCCCCAGCACCACGCGGGCCGCCGGCTGCAGCGAATCGGGGACGGCGTTCCGCGACAAGCCGCGCGCGGTCGCGGCACGCACACCGGCGAGTGGGGCACTCTGGTCGGCGGGCGCCGCAGAGGCGTCGAGCGCCGCCATCAACGCCGCCGCCGCGCCGCGCTGGGGCGAACGCGTCAACGCATAGACCGCCGCGGCGCGCACGGCGCCGTCCGGATGCTGTGCCAGCGGCACGATCAACTCCGTCGGGACCTGCTCCACCAGCGCCAGTGCATGCAGCACCGCCGACGACGGGCCGCCCCGGAGTACGTCAATCAGCGCGGTCCGACCGCCCGGCCCCAACCACCGGAGCGCGGCTGCGGCTTCGTCGTGCACCGCGCCCGTGCGGCGCACCGCATCGACCAGCACGTCGATCGACGCGGTATCGCGCAGCAGTCCGAGCGCGAAGGTCGCCGTCGCGGCAACCGCAGTGTCCGGATGCGACACCAACTGGCGCACCTGCGGTGCCAGCGCACGGGATCCCGTCTGCCCCACCGCTCGGATCGCAGCCTGCAGGAGCCATGGCGGCGGTGCCGGGCTCCTCAGGATGGAGTCGACCAGCCCGAGGTCGAGTGCGCGCTGGTCAGCCGACGCCAGCACACGCGCCGCCGCACGGACCGTCGCAGGGCGATCGTCGACGGGTCCGCCCTGCCCGTGCAGCACCGCTGGCACCAGCAGCAGGGCGCACCACCAGCGCGGTTCACGCAATCGACGCATCGAAGAGCTCACGGATGGCTGGGGGAATGACCACCGGCCGCCCGGTGGAGGGATCGATGCAGACCAACGCCGTGTACGCCGTCGCCAAGGGTGCCGCGTCGCGCACGCGATGCAGCTCGTAGGTGAAGCGGACCGACCGGGACCGCAGCTCGCTGACGGTCGCCGTGATGCGGATCTCATCGTCGTAGCGCGCCGGGGCCAGGTACCGCACGGAGGCCTCGGCGACCGCCAGGGCGACCCCGGCCCGCTCGACCTCTGCATAACTCATCCCGTGCGCCCGGATCAGGTCCGTGCGCGCGACCTCGAGCCACACGAGATAGTTCGCGTGATACGCGACGCCGAGTTGATCGGTCTCGGCGTATCGCACACGGATCGTGGTGGTGTGGGAGAGCGTCATGCGTCGTGGCGGGATCGAGACGGTGCTGCCCGCAATCTACCATCGGCTTCGCGCGGGCGTGGCGCGGTGCTAGATTCGGCGCCATGGAGCTGCCGACACCATGCTGGATCACCTCGGACGCGCACCTCGGTGCGGCGCCGCCCGAGGCGGAAGCCGCGCTGCTGGAGTGGCTGGACGCCGCGCGCACGCAGGCGGCGTCGGTGATCATCAATGGCGACCTCTTCGAGTTCTGGTATGAGTGGCGCTCGGTCATTCCGCGTGCGGGCTTCGAGGCGGTCGCGGCGCTGGCGCGCGTGGTCCGTGCCGGGGTTCCCGTCCTGTTCGTCGGTGGGAACCATGATTGCTGGGGAGGCGCGACGCTCACCGAGGTCGCGGGCGTGGACTACCGCCTCGTGGCGTGGCGCGGTCGCATCGGCCCGTGGTCCGCGCATGTCGAGCACGGGGACGGCCTGCGCGAGATCGAGGACCGGCCGTACCGCCGACTGCGGCGCATCCTGCGTCATCCGTGGTCGCACCACGCCTTCCGCTGGCTGCACCCCGACTGGGGCGTGGCGCTGGCCCGCTGGTCCTCGCATACCAGCCGTCACTCGCGTCCGCGCGACGGCGGTGCCGGTCTGCGCCAGGTGGCGCTCCAGACGTTGGGGTCAACGCCTTCGCCGGACCTCGTCGTGTACGGTCACTCGCACGTGGCCGCGCTCGAGCGCGGTCCCACCGGCGGGGTGTACGCGAACCCGGGCGCGTGGATGGACGCGCCGACCTACCTCGTCGTCGAGGACAAGGTGATCACGCGCCGGCAGTGGCGCGGATCAGCCGAGCGTGACCAGTTCGACGTGCTCGATCGCCTCGCCCAGGAAGCGCTGCCCGAGACGGAGGAACTGTTCCGGGGCATCCGACGCGACGACGCGTAACGTCGGCGGCGTACCGTCCCCGGCAGTCCGGCGCAGCTGCTGCGCGGCCAGGATGCGCGCCGTCGCCGTCGCGGTCGCGGTGGCCGAATCGATGAGCGACACCGTCGGGCCGAGGACCTCGCGCAGCACCGTTTTCAGCAGCGGATAGTGGGTGCAACCAAGCACGACCGTCTCGACGCGCGCCGCGAGGAGCGGCGCGAGGTATTCGCGCGCGATCAGCCGGGTGGCCGGGTGCTCGGTCCACCCTTCTTCGACCAGCGGCACGAACAGTGGACAGGCCTGGGAGACGAGGGTCGCCTCGGGTGCACGCTGCCAGATGGCCTTGGCATATGCACCTGAGGCAATGGTGCCGCTCGTGCCGATGATACCGATCACCGACGCTGCTGACGCCACCGCGGCCTCCGCCCCGGGCTCGACCACGCCGATCACGGGGACGCCGGCCGAGGCCACGAGGTCCGGCAAGGCGTGCGCGGTCGCCGTGTTGCAGGCGACGACGATGGCCTTCACCCCTTCCCCGCGGAGCCACTGCGTGATCTCGCGCGCGTAGCGCCGCACGGTGTCGGGACTCTTCGGCCCGTAGGGCACCCGGGCCGTGTCCCCGACGTAGATGATCCGCTCATCGGGCATCGCCTCGCGCAGTGCGGCGACGACCGTGAGTCCCCCGAGTCCGGAGTCGAAGACCCCGATGGGTGCGCTCGTGCTCACCACGGGATCGTGAGGCCGACGCGCGAGACGGTGGGCGACACCTGCAAGTCCACGCGGCCGGGCAGATCCCAGAGCTGCGCCGACACGAAGGCGTCGGCGGCCGCGAACAGGTGATTGAAGACCAGCAGCGCACGCCAGTCCTCGACGTGGGCGCGACGAGCCTGCGCGCGCGACGCCGTGTAGCGTGGTCCTCGCCACGTCGCCACGATGAGCTGGTTGGTCTTCGGGTCGCGGCGGGGCAGCCCGGACTCGGCGTCGAGCTCGTAGGACGCCGGCGTCGAATCGCGGCTGTAGCGCGTGGCGATCCGCAGGTCGTACGAGCTCTTGGCGTACATCGTGATGGCGAGCACCTCCACGGCCACGAAGAGTGCGCCTGCCGGGCGGTCGAGCCGCGACTGCGCGAGCCCGGGGATGAGCGCGGACTGCAGGAACGCGCGCCCCGGCCGGATCGGGGGCCGGACGCTCTCGGCGATTTGCACCGTGGGCGCGGCGGGGCTGGGACGCTCCTGCGCGCGCCCCACTCCCGCCAGCGCGACCAGTGCCGCGAGCGACGCAGCGATCAGACGCACCAAGGACTCACAGCACGCGCGCGATGCAGTCGATCTCCACCAGCACCCCGCGCGGCAGTGCGGCGACCTGCACCGTCGAGCGCGCCGGGCGGGCCTCGCCCAGGTGGCGGGCATACACCTCGTTCATGCGCGGGAAGTCGGCCATGTCGTGCAAATACACCGTGGTCTTCACCACGTGCCACCACTCCGTACCGGCAGCCGCGAGGATCGCCGCCAGGTTCTGCATGACGCGCTCGGTCTGGGCGACGACGTCGCCAGGGACCACCTCCATCGTGACCGGGTCCAGCGGAATCTGCCCGGCCGTGTACAGAAAGCCGCCCGCGATGATCCCCTGGGAATAGGGGCCGATCGCAGCGGGTGCATCAGGGGTGGACACGACGACGAGATCCATGATCGCCTCAGCAGATTAAGGGGAGAGAACGGCGGCTGACGCGGAGGCCAGCAGCGGGACAGGGAGGCCGAAGCACGCGACCGTGGCGGCGAAGGATTCTGCCGCGGCCTCGACGAGCGAGAGTCCGCGGACCGCGGCGACCTTCGCCAGCGTCTGCGCGACGTGGGCCGGTTCGTTGCGCCGACCGCGGAACGGCACCGGTGCCAGGTATGGCGCGTCTGATTCCACCAGCCAGCGTCCGGTCGGAATCTCGCGGATCAGCGCGTCGTCATCCCAGCGTTTGAACGTGACGACGCCGCTGAACGAGACGAACCATCCCGCGTCCATCGCGACGGCGCCCAGCGCCGCGCTCCCCGCGAAGCAATGGAGCACGCCGCGCACCCCGGCGCTGGCCGCCGCACGCAACGCGGCGATGGTGTCCGATTCTGCTTCTCGTGTGTGGACCACCACCGGTCGACCGGTCTCGGCCGCGATCCCGATGTGTGCGTCGAACACCCGCCGCTGCACCTCGCGCGGGCTGTTGTCGTAGTGGTAGTCGAGTCCGCACTCGCCCAGCGCCACGGCCCCGGCGTCCACGAACGCGCGCACCTGCTGCGGGGTGTCAGCGGTCCACGCGCTCGCGTCGTGCGGGTGCAGGCCGGCGCTGAAGAAAATCTCGCCGGGCGCCGAGGCCGCGAGTCGCGCCGCCCGCTCCGCCGCCGCGACCGACTCCCCGATGCAGAGCATCGCCCGGCACCCGGCAACCCGGGCGCGGGCGATGACGTCATCACGGTCCGCATCGAACTCCGCGCCGGCCAGGTGGACGTGGCTGTCCGCGAAGCGGATCCCCGGCTCAGGCTCCTGCGGCAGCGTGCCCACCGCGCGTCTGCTTACGCCTTCGCGGTCGCGGACACCGCCGTGCGCGGGTACCTGCGCTCGATCCACATGAGCAGCGACGGTGCGACGATCATCGACCCGAAGGTGCCCACGATGACGCCGAAGCTCATGACGATCGCAAAGGGCCGGATCACCTCGCCGCCCAAAAGCAGCAGCGCCAACGTGGCCGCCAGCGTCGTCCCGTGCGTGAGCACCGACCGCGGCAAAGTCTCGTTGATCGCGAGGTTCAGCACGTCGTGCAGCGGCATCTTCTTGTGCTTCAGCAGGTTCTCACGCACGCGGTCGAAGATGATGATCGTGTCATTCAGCGAGTAGCCGAGGACCGTCAGGAGCCCCGCGATGACGGTGAGCGAGATTTCGAGGTCGAGCACCTTGATGAGCAGGAGCACGCCGAAGACGCCGAAGGCCGAGGCCGCCACGGACGCCGCCCCCAGCCGCGTCTCGAAGCGCCACGCCAGGTACAGCAGCGTGATGGCCAGCGAGATGAGCACGGCGATCACCGCGTTGCGGCGCAGCTCCTCCCCGACCCGCGGACCGACGGCCTCGGTGCGCACGACGGTGTGCTGGTCGGGTGCAAAGGCCCGGAGCCCCGCCTCGATCCGCGCGGCCACCCCTTCGGCACCCGCTGCCTGGGTCTCGACCAGCGCGGCGTCCTGCGCGCGGATCGTGTACTCGGTCTGTGAGCCGAAGGACGTGATCTCCGCGTCGGGCACCCCGGCGGACGTCATCGCGCCTCGGAGTGCCGTCAGGTCGGGCGCGGTGGTGAACTGGACCTGCACCAGCGTGCCACCGGTGAACTCGATGCTGTAGCGCATCCCGAAGATCAGCATCGACGCCAGCGCCCCGACGACGAACACCCCCGCCACGCCGGCGGCGATGCGCGGGAACTTCAGGAAATCGTACTTGGTACCGTGGAAGATGCGCAGCATCAGATACTCAGGGTCTGGGCCTGGGCCTTTCGGGAGAGCCAGGTGAGGTAGAAGGTCTTGACGACGAAGATCGCACAGAACATCGCGGCGACGATCCCGGCGAGGAGCGTGACAGCAAACCCTCGCACCGGGCCCGTGCCGAACTGGTAGAGCACGACGCAGGTCATGGCCGACGTCACGTTCGAGTCGACGATCGCGCTCATCGCGTTGCGGAAGCCCTCCTCGATCGCGAGCCGGTGGGTTTTTCCGGCATCGACCTCTTCGCGGATGCGTTCGAAGATCAGCACGTTGGCGTCCACGGCCATCCCGATGGAGAGCACGAACCCGGCGAGCCCCGGGATGGTGAGGGTCGCGTCGAAGCCCGCCAGGATCGCGAGCGTGAACAGGATGTACAGCGCCAGTCCGCCAATGGCGAACAGGCCCGACAGCCGGTAGTAGAGCCCCATGATCAGGACGACCAGCAGCGTCGCCACCGCCAAGGCCCGGATGCCGGCGGCGATCGAATCCTCACCGAGGGACGGACCGATGGTGCGGATTTCCGCGACCTTGAGCGGCACCGGCAGCGCCCCCGCGCGCAGCACCAGCGCCAGGTCCTGCGCCTCGGCGATGTCCCGTCCACGCCCCAGCGTGATCTGTCCGCGCGATCCGATCGCGCCCTGGATGATGGGGGCCGTCATCACGCGCTCGTCGAGGACGATCGCCATGTAGTCGCCGATGTGACGGCCGGTCTCCGAACGGAAGCGCCGCCCACCCTCTGCACTCAACTGGAAGGACACCACGGTGCCTTCCATGGCATCCTGCACGGGACGGGCGTCCTGGAGATTCTCGCCGGTCAGCATCTCGCGCGACTCCAGCACGCTGTACGTGCTGGAGT
>CAYSFN010000103.1:2386-9475 GCA_964430045.1 uncultured Gemmatimonadaceae bacterium | reverse complement strand
CGGCGCCATCTTCATGGTCGACATGGCGCACTTCGCGGGGCTCGCCGCGACGGGGGTGTACCCGTCGCGGCGAGCCCCGCGAAGTGCGCCATGTCGACCATGAAGATGGCGCCGACCTCGTCCGCGGCCGCACGGAACGCCGCGTAGTCCAGCGCCCGCGAGTACGCGGAATACCCGGCGATGATCAACTTGGGCCGCTCACGCCGCGCGATCTCGCGCATCTGGTCGTAGTCGATCAACCCGTCCGGGGTGACGCCGTAGTGCACCGCGCGGTAGGTGAGCCCGGAGAAGTTCACCGGCGAGCCGTGCGTGAGGTGCCCGCCCTGCGACAGGTCGAGCCCGAGGATGGTGTCGCCCGGCTTGAGGAAGGCGAGGAACACGGCGGCGTTCGCGGTGGCGCCCGAGTGCGGCTGCACGTTGGCGTGCTCCGCCCCGAACAGCGCCTTGGCCCGCTCGATCGCCAGCCGCTCCACCTCGTCGACGACCTCGCAGCCGCCATAGTAGCGCTTGCCGGGCAGGCCTTCGGCATACTTGTTCGTCAGCAGCGAGCCCATGGCCTCCATCACCGCCGGCGACACGAAGTTCTCACTGGCGATCAGTTCGATCCCGTGGTTCTGCCGCGCGGTCTCCGCGCCGATCAGCCCGGCGATGTCGGGGTCGGCGGCGCGCAGCGCCGTGCCGGGGGGACAGCGGTCCCACGTGGGCCACGATGTCACTCTGCGGGTTCCTCGGGTTCGATCTTGTCCACGCGGCGTTGATGCCGCCCACCCTCGAAGGGTGTCGCGAGCCAGGTCCTGAGGATGGCGATGCCGTCCTCGTCACTGACGAACCGTGCGGGGATCACCAGCACGTTGGCGTCGTTGTGCTCGCGCGACAGCCTGGCGACGTCCGGCGACCAGGCGACCGCCGCGCGCACCCCGCGATGCCGGTTGGCCGCATAGGACATGCCCAGCCCGGTGCCGCAGAGCAGGATACCGCGCGCGGCCTCGCCGCGTTCCACGCGCGCGGCCACCGGGTGCGCGTAGTCCGGGTAATCCGTGGACGCCGGCGACGAGGTTCCGAGGTCGTCCACCGCGAAGCCCAGTTCGTCGAGCACGCGCACCAGGCGCTCCTTGAGCGCGAAGCCCGCGTGATCGCTCGCGATCGGGATGCGTTCAGCCATCAGCCCTTCCGCGGGTACTGGGGCCAGGTCCTGGTCAGCCCGCCCACCTGCGCGATCCGGCGCTCGGCCAGGCGATCCGCGGCCAGCGCCGTGGTGATCCCCTGCTCCTTGGCGATCTCGTACACGCCGAGGATGGTCTCGTAGATCTCGTCCGCCTTGCGCAGGGTGCGCTCACGCGACCATCCGGTCAGCTCGGAGTACACGTTGATCACGCCCCCCGCGTTCGCGACGTAATCCGGCGCGTACAGGATTCCCCGTGCCTCGAGCGCCGCGGCGTGCCGTTCATGGAGGAGCTGGTTGTTCGCCGCCCCCGCGACGATGGCGACCTGCAGCGTGGGGATGGTGTCGTCATTGATGATCCCCCCCAGCGCACAGGGCGCGAACACGTCGGCCTCGGTCGAGTACACCTCGTCCGCGCCGATCGGCGTCGCGCCCACTTCGTCGACCACGCCCTGCACGCGCTCAGGATGGATGTCGAAGACCTTGACCGTGGCCCCGACGGCTGCGAGCTCACGGCAGAGGTAGGTGCCGACGTGGCCCAGGCCCTGCACGACCACCGTCCGCCCGGCGAGCGTGTCGCTCCCCCACTTCACCCTGGCGGAGGCCTGGATTGCGCGGAACACGCCGTGCGCCGTCACGCCCGAGGGGTCGCCCGACCGCGACGCGAGGCCGGAGACGTACTCCGTCTCCATGTGCACGTAGTCCATGTCGCCCGTCGAGGTGCCGACGTCCTCCGCCGTGATGTAGCGCCCGCCCAGCGACTCGACGAACCGGCCGTGCGCGCGGAAGATCATTTCGCGGTGGGTGGTGCGGTTGTCGCCGATGATCACGGCCTTGCCGCCGCCGAGGTTCAGGCCGGCGACGGCGTTCTTGTAGGTCATGCCGCGGGCCAGCCGCAGGGCGTCGGTGATCGCCGCGTCGTCCGACTCGTAGTGCCAGAAGCGCGTGCCCCCGAGGGCGGGGCCGAGCGTGGTGTCGTGGATCGCGATGATGCCGCGGTAGCCGGAGGCTTCGTCGTGGCACAGCACGATCTGCTCGTGGCCCATCTCGGCGATAGTGTCGAAGAGACGCATGGTCGGTGTGGTGGTGATCAGAGGTCGATGCGGGAATGGTCCTGCAACAGCGCGCGCGCAATGACGGTGCGCTGGATCTCGGAGGTCCCCTCGTAGATCTCGGTGACCTTCGCGTCCCGGAAGAGTCGCTCGACCGGGTACTCGGTGACGTAGCCGTACCCGCCGTGGATCTGGATGGCCTGACTGGTCACCCACATGGCGGTCTCCGAGGCGAGGAGCTTGCACATCGACGCCACGGCGCCGACGTCCTCGCCGCGATCCTTCGCCGCGGCGGCGCTGTGCAGCAGCGCGCGCGCGGCGGCGATGCGCGCGCCCATGTCCGCCAGCTTGTGCTGCACCGCCTGGAACTCGCTGATCGGCTTGCCGAACTGCTGGCGCTCCCGCGCGTAGGCGATGCTGGCCCGCAGCGCGGCCCGCGCGATCCCCACCGCCTGCGCCGCGATGCCGAGACGCCCGTGCTCCAGCGACTGCATGGCGTACACGAACCCCATCCCCTCCTCCCCCAGCATGCGGTCGGCCGGCACGCGCAGCTCGTCGAACACCAGTTGCACCGTCGGCGACGCGCGCAGGCCCATCTTGTCCTCGCGCTTGCCGACGGCGAAGCCCGGCAGGTCGGGCGTGACGATGAACGCCGAGATCCCCTTGGCGCCGCGGCGCTGCTCGGGCGTGTCGGTGCGGGCCATGGCGACGATGACGCCCGCGTGCGTCCCGCTGGTGACCCACGCCTTGGTGCCGCTGAGGACCCACTCGTGCCCGTCCCGCACCGCCTGACAGCGCAGCGAGGCGGCGTCCGACCCCGCGTCGGGCTCGCTGAGTGCGAAGGCCCCGAGCAACTCGCCACGCGCCATCGGGCCGAGGAAGCGCGCCCGCTGCGCCTCGGTCCCGAAGCGCAGCAGCATCTGCGTGGGGAGCGAGTTGTGCACGCTCATGAGCACGGCGGTGGACGCGTCGACCGCCGCGATCTCCTCGAGGGCGAGGAGGTAGCTCACGGCGTCGAGGGCCAAGCCGTCGTACGGCTCGGGCAGCAGCATGCCGAGGAAGCCCAGCTCGCCGAGCTTCCCGACCAGCGACGGTTCGAAGTGCGCGTCACGGTCCCACTGCGCGACGTGCGGGGCCAGCTCGGCGGCCGCGAAGTCGCGCGCGGTCTCGCGGATCGCGGCCTGCGTCTCGGTCAACGGGGTCAGCGACATCGCTCAGTACTGGTGGAACCCGCGACCGCTCTTCCGCCCCAGCCACCCGGCATCCACGTACTTGCGCAGCAGCGGGCACGGGCGGTACTTGGGGTCGCCGAGGCCCTGGTGCATCACCTCGAGGATCGCCAGGCAGGTGTCGAGCCCGATGAAGTCCGCCAGCGCCAGGGGGCCCATGGGGTGGTTCATGCCCAGTTTCATCACCGTGTCGATCGCCTCGACGGTTCCGACGCCTTCCATCACGCAGTAGACGGCCTCATTGATCATCGGCATGAGGATGCGATTCGCGATGAAGCCTGGGTAATCGTTCGCCTCGACCGGCGTCTTGCCGAGCTGGGTGGCCAGGGCGACCACCGTGGCCGTGGTCGCGTCGCTGGGGGCGTGCCCGCGAATGACCTCGACCAACTGCATCACCGGCACGGGGTTCATGAAGTGCATCCCGACCACCTGTTCCGGGCGCGCGGTCGTGGCGGCGATCTGCGTGATGGAGATCGAGCTGGTGTTCGACGCGAGGATCGCGCCCGGCGGCGCGAGGCGGTCCAGGTCCGCGAAGATGCGGAACTTGAGGTCCGGGCGCTCCGTGGCGGCTTCGACGACGAGCGTGGCGTCGTGCACCGCGTCCAGCGACGTCGCGTCCGCCAGGCGGCCCAGCGTGGCCTCCTTCGCCGCCGCGTCGAGGCTTCCCTTCCTGATCTGGCGGTCCAGGTTGCCGCTGATCGTCTGCCGCGCCTTGACGAGCGCCTCGGCCGACACGTCGATCAGCGTGACCGGAAACCCGGTCTGCGCGAAGACGTGCGCGATCCCGTTGCCCATCTGCCCGGCGCCGATGACGGCGATGCGCTGGTCGCCCATCAGACCGCCTCCACGGCGAGGGCGACCGCGTTCCCGCCGCCCAGGCACAACGTGGCGAGGCCCGTGCGTGCGCCCCGGTCCTGCATGGCGTGCAGCAAGGTGACCAGCACGCGGGCGCCGCTCGCGCCGATGGGGTGCCCGAGCGCGATCGCGCCGCCGTGCACGTTGACACGATCCCAGTCCCAGCCCAGGCCGTCGCCGTCGGCCAGGGCCTGCACCGCGAACGCCTCGTTGGCCTCGATGAGGTCGTAGTCCCCGATGCTCGTGCCCGCCTTCTGCATCAAGTTCTGCACGGCAATGATCGGCGCGAAGAACAGGTCGCGCGGCTCGCCGCCGCCCGAGGCGTAGGCCGTGATGCGCGCGAGGATGGGCAGCCCGTGGGCCTGCGCGAACGCCTGCGAGGTCACGACCACCGCGGCACCGCCGTCGTTGAGGCCCGGGGCGTTGCCGGCCGTGATGGACAACTGGTCGGCGGGAATGTCCCTGGGCGCGTCGTTCGGAAAGGAGGGACGCAGCTTGGCCAGCGCGTCGAGCGACGTGTCCGCGCGCGGGCACTCGTCGGTGTCGATCACGGTGTCCCCCTTCTTGCCCGGGATGACCACCGGGACGATCTCGGCCGTGAACTTGCCCGCGCGCTGCGCCGCGACGGCCTTCTGATGCGAAGCCAGGGCGTAGGCGTCCTGCCGCGCCCGCGAAATGCCCGCCTTCTGCGCGGTGTACTCCGCGTGCCCGCCCATGTGCCGCCCGTGGAAGGAGCACCACAGGCCGTCCCGGATGAGCCCGTCCACGAAGGTCTGATCGCCGAACTTCACGCCCGTGCGCATCCCGAACGCATAGAACGGCGTCTGCGACATCGACTCCTGCCCACCGGCCACGACCACCTGCTGATCACCCGCGCGGATGGCCTGCGCGGCGAGCATCACGGCTTGCAGGCCCGAGCCGCAGACCTTGTTGACCCCGAAGGCCGGCACCGTGGGCGGGATCCCCGCCTTGATGAGCGCCTGCCGCGCGGGGGCCTGGCCTGCCCCGCCCTGCAGCACGTGGCCCATGATCACTTCATCGATGACGGCGGGGTCCACCCCGGCCCGGTGCACGGCGGCACGGATGACGGTCGCGCCCAGTTCCGTTGCCGGCACCGTGGAGAGGCCGCCGAGGTAGCGGCCGATCGCCGTGCGCGCCGCGCCGACGATGACCGGGGTCGTTTCAGGAGTTCGTGACATGGCAGATACCCGTCGGACTCAGCGCGCGACGCGCTGCGTCGAATGAAAAGCGGTGGTGGACCCGATCGCCGGCAGCAGAACGTCCACAGCGTCGGTTGATGATGCGGCACTGCATGGAGCGTAGCGCAGGACCAGCGGACGAACCGCGGAGCCGGTGGCGGCCCACGGCGGTGATGCGACGTTCCCGCCTCACGCACCCACCGCCGCCGGCATCGGGGTGAGCGCCCGGGTGGCGATCTCGCCCACGACGCGCTCGACGAAGGCGTCGACCGGCACGCTCTCCTGCTTCTTCCCCGTTCCCCGCACGCGCAGCGCGACCGTGCCCTGCTCGACCTCGCGATGCCCGAGCACCAGCATGTACGGCACCTTGAGCATCTCGCCGTCGCGGATCTTGTAGTTCAGCGTGGCCGACCGCTCGTCCACGTGAGTGCGGATGCCGGCGTCGGTGAGCCGCCGCGAGAGGGCGGCGGCGGCCTCGTTCAGCTCGCCAGCCACCGGGATGATCCGCACCTGCTCCGGGGCCAGCCACACGGGGAACGCCCCGGCATAGTGCTCGATCAGCCCGCCCACGAACCGCTCCATCGAGCCGACCAGCACGCGGTGCAGCATCACGGGCCGGTGGCGCGTGTTGTCGTCGCCGACGAACTCCAGCTCGAACCGCTCCGGGAGGTTGAAGTCCAACTGGACCGTCGGCCCCTGCCACTTGCGGCCGATCGAGTCGATCAGCTTGAAGTCGAGCTTGGGGCCGTAGAAGGCGCCCCCGCCCACGTCCGTGGTGAACACCTTGCCGCGCGCGGTGAGCACGTCCGCCAGCGTCGTCTCGGCGCGCGTCCACGTGGCCTCGTCGCCCAGGGCGTTCTCCGGCCGCGTCGCCAGCTCGATCGAGTAGGGGTAGCCGAAGGCGGTGAGCATCTCGTCCACCAGGTCCAGCAGACGGCCGATCTCCTGCGGCACCTGCTCGGGCGTGCAGAACACGTGCGCGTCGTCCTGCGTGAAGCCGCGCACGCGCAGCATGCCGTGCAACACCCCGCTGCGCTCATAGCGGTACACCGTCCCGAACTCGGCGTAGCGGATCGGGAGATCGCGGTACGAGCGTTGCCTGGCCTGATAGATGCAGATGTGGCCGGGGCAGTTCATGGGCTTCGGCCGGTACGCCCACCCCTCGACCTCCATGGCGCCGAACATGTTCTCCTTGAAGTTCTCGAGGTGCCCGGAGATCTCGAACAGGCGCTCGCTGACCACGTGCGGCGTGTACACGAGGTCGTAGCCGTGCCGCAGGATGAGTTCGCGCTCGAAGGTCTCGATCTCGTTGCGGATCACCCCGCCCCGCGGATGCCAGAGGATCAGGCCGGGGCCGACGCGCTGGTCCACGCTGAACAGGTCCAGCGCCTGCCCCAGGTGGCGATGGTCGCGGCGCTTGGCCTCCTCGATGGTGTTCAGGTGCGCGGCCAGCTCCTCGGCCGACCAGAACGTGGTGCCGTAGATGCGCTGCAGCATCTGCCGCTTCTCGTCGCCCCGCCAGTAGGCACCGGCGCTGCTGAGCAGCTTGAAGTGGACCAGCCACCCCGTGTGCGGCCCGCACGTGCCGCACA
>CAYSFN010000103.1:0-2376 GCA_964430045.1 uncultured Gemmatimonadaceae bacterium | reverse complement strand
GCGGCACGTGCGGGCCGCGGCAGAGATCAGTGAAAGGGCCGTCGGTATAGGTCGAGATGACCTCGTGCGCGCCGAGGTCGTCGATGCGCTCAAGCTTGAGCGGGTCGTCCGCGAAGCGCCGCTCGGCCTCGACGCGGTCCACCTCGTGGCGCACGAAGGGGTGTTCCTCCGCGACGACCTTGAGCATCTCCGCTTCGAAGGCGGCGAGGTCGTCCGGCGTGAAGGGCCGCTCGACCTCGAAATCGTAGTAGAACCCGTCGTCGATCGCGGGCCCGAACCCGATCCTGGCATCCGGCCGCAGCCGCCGCACGGCCGTCGCCAGAATATGGGCCGCGGAGTGGCGCAGCACCTCGAGGGCGCGCGGGTCCTTCTTCGTCAGGACGACGAAGTCCCCGCCGGCCCGCAGCGGGGTCATCAGGTCCTGCACGACCCCGTTGACCGCGACAGCGACCGCGTCCCGTGCAAGGCGCGGACCGATCGATTCGACCACCGAGCGTGGCACCGTGCCCTCGACGACCTCGCGCGTGTCGCCGTTCGGGAGGACGAGCGTCAGCACCGGGCTCACGGCCGTGCCTCGGAAGCCAGGAGCGGGAGCACCCGCGAGCCGTAGAGGGCCGCCAGGGTCACACCGACGATGAGGGTCACCCAGAGGACCAACCACGCCCCGAAACGACGGGGCGCCGCGGACTCGGGCGCGACGGACGAGCGAGTGTCTGAAGCCATGGGATGGGAGCACGGAGACGACGACGGCGCGCCGTCCGCCTTGCCTGCGGAGGCGCGCCGTGACACCCTTGAAACGTACAGACCCACCACGCTCCTCGCCACACACTCCAATTCGCCGTGACCCGTCACCGCCTCGAATCTTCGCCCACCTCGGTCGCGCCCACCGTCTGGTTGGCCGCCGGCGCCGTTGCCGGCCTCCTTGTCGGCGTGGCCATCGCGGACCGTGTTCCCAGGAGTCGGCGTGTGCTGCGTGGCGTCGCGGCCCTGCTGCCGGGCTTCACGCGGCTCGTGGGCGCACTGGACCGGAACGCCTCGTTCGGCGCCCTCGCCCCCGCCGTCGCCGACCTCGCGACGTCGGCCCTCGCGCTCGCGAATGGCACGGCGGCTTGGGACGACGAGGAACCGCTCGACGACGAAGAGGATCTCGCCGACGCGGAGGACGACACGGAGGCCGACGAAGACTGGAACGACGCGGAGTTCGACGACGAGGCGCTCGAGGACGAGGATGACTTCGAGGATGAAGAGGAGGATGAGGATGAAGAGGAGGAGGATGGAGATGCGCTCGATGCACGCGTCCTCGCGGCCTTCGACGCCGACCCGCTCCTGGCCACGCTCCCGATCGAGATCGACGCCCCGGCACCGGGCACGATCGCCCTCGCCGGCGTGGTCCCCAGCGCCCGCCTCATCGCGCACGCGGTCACGATCGCCCGCGGCACGCCCGGCGTCGATCGCGTGGAGCACACGCTGACCGTCCGACGGCCGCGCCGCCCGGTCTCCGACACCGTGTCCGGGCGCTAACTTTCAGGGATGGCCCCTTCCGACATACTGGCAGCACTTCCCGACCGCTTCGACCCCGCGACGGCCGAACCCGAGCTCATTGCGCAGTGGGACGCCGCCGGCGTCAACCGCGCCGCCGCCAGCGCCTCCCGCCACGTCGGCGGTGACCGCACCCCGTTCGTGGTCGTGATTCCGCCACCGAATGTCACCGCCGTGCTCCACATGGGGCACGGCTTGAACAACACGGTGCAGGACGTCCTGGTGCGCTGGCGGCGCATGAGCGGCGACGAGGCCCTCTGGGTGCCGGGCACCGACCACGCGGGGATCGCGACCCAGAACGTCGTCGAGAAGCAGCTCGCCGCCGAAGGGCTCACGCGCTTCGACCTGGGCCGCGAGGCCTTCGTGGCGCGCACCGCCGCGTTCGTCGAGCAGACCGGCGGCGTCATTCTCCAGCAGTTGCAGGCGCTCGGCGCCTCATGCGACTGGTCGCGCACGGCCTACACGCTCTCCCCCGACCTGTCGCGGGCGGTCCGCGAGGCCTTCGTCGCCCTGCACGAGCAGGGGCTCGTGTACCGCGGGTACCGCGTCATCCACTGGTGCCCGCGCTGCCTGACCTCGCTGTCGGACGAGGAGGCGGAGTTCCACGACAGCCAGGGGACGCTCACGCACATCGCCTACGCGGTGGAGGGCGACCCCGGCCGCACGCTCGTGGTCGCGACCACGCGCCCGGAGACCATGCTGGGTGACGTGGCCGTCGCCGTGCATCCGGACGACGAGCGCTATCAGGACCTCATTGGCCGCCGGGTCATCCTGCCCATTCTCGAACGCCGGGTCCGCGTAGCTGTCGGCCACCACGGGGATCGGGCGGTCGAGAAT
>CAYSFN010000102.1:0-9542 GCA_964430045.1 uncultured Gemmatimonadaceae bacterium | reverse complement strand
GTGCCCGCCATGCCCCCAAGTGGAACACCATCTCGATCTCGGGCTACCACATCCGCGAGGCCGGCGCGACGGCCGCACAGGAGCTCGCGTTCACGCTGGCGGATGGGTTCACCTACGTGGAGCGCGGCATCGCGCGCGGGCTCGACGTCGACGAGTTCGCACCCCGGCTGTCGTTCTTCTGGGACATCCACAACGACTTCTTCGAGGAGATCGCGAAACTGCGGGCCGCCCGTCGCATCTGGGCGCGGCACCTGAAGGCGCGCTACCACGCCAGGGATCCCCGGTCGTGGATGATGCGCTTCCATTCCCAGACCGCCGGCGTCACCCTGACCGCGCAGCAGCCGATGAACAATGTCGTGCGTGTGGCCTACCAGGCGATGGCGGCGGTGCTCGGGGGAACGCAGTCGTTGCACACCAATTCGATGGATGAGACGCTGGCCCTGCCCACCGAAGCGTCCGTGCAGGTCGCCCTGCGGACCCAGCAGGTCCTGGCCTTCGAGACCGGGGTGCCGAACGTCAGTGATCCGCTGGGGGGATCCTTCTACGTCGAAGCCCTCACGGACCAGCTCGAGCGCGAGGCGGAGGCACTCTTCGCGCAGATCGAGGAGCAGGGGGGCGTCGTCCGCGGTCTGGAACAGGGGTGGTTCCAGCGCAAGATCGCGGACGCGGCGGCCCGGCAGCAGTGGGAGGTGGAGCAGCGTCGCCGCGTCATCGTGGGGATGAACGAGTTCGTGACGGAAGAGGCGGGACTCGAGATCCCGCTGCTGCGCATCGGGGAGGAGGCCGAGCGGGAGCAGCGGACCCGCCTGGCCACGGTGCGGGCCACGCGCGACGACGCGCAGGTCGCCTCCACGCTGGCGGCCCTGCGCGCGGCGGCGGCGGGGACGGAGAACGTGGTCCCGAGGATCCTCGACTGCGTGCGCGCGTACGCGACGCTCTTCGAGATCCGCGCGGCGTTGGAGGACGTCTTCGGCGCGTATCGTGAGCCCGTCTTCTTCTAGCGCGAGCGCGGTCACCGGGGGCTGGTGGCAAGGGTACTTCGACGACGACTATCTCACCGAGCACGCGCCGATGTTCGGCGAAGGGCGTGATCGCCCGGAGGTTGCACGCGTCGTGGAGCTCCTCCAACTGCCCGTGGGTGCACGCGTTCTCGACTGTCCCTGCGGGCAAGGTCGCCATGCGCACCTGCTGGCCGAAGCGGGGTTCGCGGTCACGGGTCTCGATCATTCACCGTCCCTGCTGGCGCACGCGGCTGCAACGTCCAGCGGTGCGCACTTCGTGCGCGGCGACATGCGTCGCCTGCCCGCCCGCTGGCGCGCCCGCTTCGACGCGATCGTCAGCCTCGGCGCGTCCTTCGGCTTTTTCGCGACGCGTGCGGAGGACGAGGCCGTGCTGGCGAACTTTGCCCGGTGTTTGAAGCCGGGCGGCCGCCTCGTGCTTCACGCGGCCAACCGCGACGGCATCATGGCGCGCTTCATCGAGAAGGACTGGTGGGAGTCCCCGTCCGGCACGGTGGTGCTGCACGAGCGGACCTTCGACCCCATGAGCGGGCTGCTGGATGTGCACGTGCAGATCCGTCGCGGGGCCACGACCACGCGGAAGGCGTATCGACTGCGGCTGTATTCGCCCTCCGAGCTCGCCGCGCTGGCTTCCCGCCATGGGTTGATCGTCGTCGAGGCCTTCGACGGGTATCGGGACCGCCCGCTCCGCCGCCGCAGCGGGGAGATGCTGCTCGTGGGAACCCGCGCGCCGTAGCGCGTTGTCCACGCACCGGCGGTGACGTAGATTTCAGGAATGTCTCGACCGATCCGAGTATTGGTGGCCAAGCCGGGCCTGGATGGACACGACCGCGGGGCGAAGGTCGTCGCTGCGGTCCTCCGCGATGCCGGCATGGAAGTGATCTACACCGGCCTGCATCAGACACCGGAGATGATCGCGGTCGCCGCCATCCAGGAGGACGTGGATGTGGTGGGCCTGTCGATCCTCAGTGGTGCGCACATGACCTTGTTTCCGCGGATCCTCGCGTTGCTCCGCGAGTCGGGCCGCACCGACATCCTGATCACGGGTGGCGGGATCATCCCGCAGGAGGACATGGACGCGCTTGCCGCGATGGGGGTCGGTCGACTCTTCGGTCCGGGGACCGTGACCCAGGATCTCGTGGACTACATTCGCGGGTGGTTCGCGGAACACGAGCGGCAGGACGCCTGATGTCGCGACTCCGCGAGCTCAGCGCCGAGGTGCGCGAGCTCGAGGCCCGGCTGCGTGTGGGGGGAGGGGCGGAGAAGGCCGCCCGTCAGCACGCCCAGGGCAAGCTCACGGCCCGCGAGCGCGTCGAAGCCCTCTGCGACGCGGGCGGTCGCTTTCTCGAGATCGGCCTCCTCGTCGCGCACGACCGCTATGACGGGCAGGCGCCGGCCGCCGGTGTGGTCACCGGCATCGGGCTCGTGCACGGCCGCGAGGTCGTGGTCGTCGCCAACGATGCCACGGTCAAGGCGGGGTCATGGTGGCCCGAAACAATCGCCAAGATCCTGCGGGCACAGGAGATCGCGATGCGGTGCCGCCTGCCGATCGTGTACCTCGTGGATTCCGCCGGGGTGAACCTCCCCTACCAGGAGGGGGTGTTTCCCGGGCAGTACGGGGCGGCGCGCATCTTCTACTACAACTCCATCATGCGGCGCTACCTGCGGATCCCGCAGCTCGCGGCCGTGATGGGGCCATGTATCGCCGGGGGGGCGTATCTGCCGGCGCTCAGTGACGTGATCCTGATGGTGCGCGGGACGTCCTTCATGGGGCTGGGCGGTCCAAACCTGGTGAAGGGTGCCACCGGGCAGGTGATCGACGGCGAATCGCTTGGCGGAGCGCATACGCACACGGCCATCAGCGGCGTGGCCCACTACGAGGCCGACGACGACCCGGCGTGCCTGCGGCAACTGCGGGACCTGATCGCCCGTCTCCCGGCGGCACCGCCGGTGCGCACGGAGGCCACTGCGCCTCCGGGTGTTCCCGCCGATACGCTCTACGCGCTGCTGCCGGCCGATCATCGGATGCCCTATGACGTCCGCGTGATCCTGCAGGCTCTCGCGGACGGGGGCACCTTCGACGAATTCCAGCCGGATCGGGCCAGCGAGATGATCTGCGGCGATGCACGGATCGACGGCATCCCGGTCGGGATCATCATCAACCATCGCGGATTGCTGAAGGGGCCGCCGGGCACACGCCCGCGGTTCGGCGGCATCATCTACACGGAGTCGGCGGAGAAGGTCGCATACTTCATCGACCGCTGCGACCGCCAGGGGCTCCCCCTGCTGTTCATCCAGGACGTCTCCGGCTTCATGGTTGGCCCTGACGCGGAGCACAGCGGCATCATTCGCGCAGGGGCGCGCTTCGTCGAAGCCATGGCCACCGCGGCGGTGCCGAAGGTGGTGCTGACCGTGAACCACGCCTCCGGGGCGGGCTATTACGCGATGGCGGGGCAGGGCTTCGACCCGGATTTCATCTTCTCGTGGCCGACCGGTCGCATGGCGGTCATGGAGGGCGAGAGCGCGGTGCAGGCCGTGCATGGCCCCGCCATCGAAGCGGCGAAGGCCCGGGGCGGTGGGCTCGACCCCGCGACCGAGGCGTCGATCGCGCAGATGCGCGCCGACTACGAGCATCAGCTCGACGCACGCACGGCCGCCGCGCGCGGGTTCGTCGACGCGATCGTGCATCCCGAGGAGACCCGGGCCGTGCTCGCGATGGCGCTGCGGTCGGCCCTGCAGAACCCCTCGCCGCACCTGGGTCCCTTCGTGCTTCCTCCACTCGCACCACTACCGCGATGACTGACCGGATCGTTCGTATCGCCTCGGGCCAAGGCTTCTGGGGCGATTGGCTGGAGGCGCCGATACGCCAGGTGGAGCAGGGGCCGGTCGACTACCTGATGCTCGACTACCTCGCCGAGGTCACGATGTCCATCGTGCAGAAGCAGAAGGAGCGCGACCCGCGTATGGGTTATGCGCGCGACTTCATCGGTGCGATGGCGGGTGTCCTGCCGGCGGTCCTCGAGCGCGGGGTGAAAGTGATCGCCAATGCCGGCGGGGTCAATCCACCGGCTTGCGCCGACGCACTCCTCGAACTCGCGGCATCGCGCGGGCACGCCGGGGCCCTGACACTCGGCGTCGTCACCGGTGACGACCTCCTGCCGCGACTGGACGACCTCATCGCCGCCGGGCATCTACTGGCGAACATGGACACCGGCGCCCCGCTGAGCGACGTCCGTGACCGCGTGCTGTCGGCGAACGCCTACATCGGCTCCGCGCCCATCGTCGAGGCGCTGGCGCGCGGCGCGCAGGTGGTGATCACGGGCCGGTCGACCGACACGGCGTTGACCATGGCGCCGTTGCGGTACGAGTTCGGCTGGGCGGAGGATGCGTGGGATGCCCTCGCCGCCGGCATCATCGCGGGGCATATCCTGGAGTGCGGGGCGCAGAGCTCCGGCGGCAATTGTCTGCACGACTGGCGCACGATCCCGAACCTCGCCGACGTCGGCTACCCCATCGTCGAAGCCCGTGCGGACGGCACCTTCGCCGTCACGAAGCATCCGGGCACGGGCGGACGGGTGAGCATCCCGTCCGTGACGGAGCAACTGGTCTACGAGATGGGGGACCCGCATCGCTACATCACGCCGGACGTCATCGCGGATTTCACGTCGATCCGTCTCGCGGATGGCGGGCCCGACCGCGTCGACGTCTCCGGGATCCGGGGCTCGGCGCCGACCGATTCCCTCAAAGTGTCGATCGCGTACCGCGACGGGTGGAAGGCGGTCGGCACCCTGGTGTACGCCTGGCCCGATGCACTGGAAAAGGCGCAGGTGGCGGACCGCGTGCTGCGCGAGCGCCTGGACCGGCTGGGGTTGCGATTCGACACGATCCTCACGGAGTTCGTGGGAGCAGGTGCGACGCACGGCCCCTTGGCCGGTCCGCCACTGCCGGACCTGCCGGAGGTGCAGTTCCGGATCGGTGTGCGCGGCCACGACCGCAGTGCGGTCGAGCGCTTCACGCGCGAGATCGTGCCGCTCGTGCTGAACGGGCCGCCGAGCGTGACCGGCTTCGCCGGCGGACGGCCGAAGGTCGAGGAGATCGTCGCCTACTGGCCGGCGCTCATCGACAAGCGCGTCGTGACCCCCACCGTGGAGATCCGCCAGTGAAAGTTCGTCTGCTCGACATCGCGCACGCGCGGTCCGGTGACAAGGGCGACACCGCCAACGTCGGGGTGATCGCGCTGCGCCCGGCGTGGTACGCCATTCTGGATCAGTACCTGACGCGGGAGCGTGTGGCGACCCATTTCGCGGGGCTCATCAGCGGTGGCGTCGATCGCTTCGAACTCCCGAACCTGCTCGCGCTCAACTTCCTGCTCCACGGGGCCCTGGACGGGGGCGGGACCCTGTCGCTGAAGACGGACGCGCAGGGCAAGGTCTTCTCGACCGCGCTCCTCCGGATGGTCCTCGAGGTGCCGGCAGAGACCGTTGACGCACTCGGGCTGCCGACCCTCGCGGAATGACACGCGTCACGCAGGTGAAGCTCGGTCTCGTCATCCTGGGCGTGCTGATCTTCCTGTCCGGCGCGAAGAGTGAGCATGGTGCGCTGCGCTGGATCGGGATCGGCGTTGTCGCGGTCGCGTGGAGCCTGCGGTTCGTGGAGCGCGGACGGCGTCGCGGTGAGCGCCCGGATGGCGGGCGCCCCGGTCAGGACCCGCTCAAGTAGCGAGTCCCGGCGCTGATGTCCCGCGCACCGGCCCGCACGCCGGTGCCGACACCTGCCGCGATCAGCACGCCGGTCCCGATGCCGACGAACGGCACGGGCAGCAGCGCGCACAGGGGGATCGCGAGCACGGCCGCTGCGGCAGCCGCGATCCACGGCGCCCGGGTCGTGAGGACGGCGTCGACGTAGCGCAGTCGCGCCCGGACGAATCCGCGGGTCGTGTGGTGGGCACCGATCACCGCGCCGATCGAGACCGCGAGGCCGAGTAGTTCGAACATGGGACTTCCTCCGTTGTGCTCCCCTACGCGACAAGGGGCGATGGGGGTTTCACGCCACGGCGCTGTTCTGTGTAGTTTGCGGCATGACCCCCGAACTCCTGGCGCCTGCGGGCTCGCTGGATGCCGCGCGCGCGGCTGTCGCCAATGGCGCCGACGCGATCTACCTCGGGGCGGAGCGCTTCAACGCGCGGGATGACGGGGCGCAGATCACGATGGACGACCTCGGGCGGGCATGTCGGCTCGCCCACGGGCATGGGGTCCGCGTGTATCTCACGTTGAACACCCTCGTCAAACCGGGCGAGCTTGCCGACTGTCTCGCCCACCTGGGTGACTGCATCGATCGCGGGATCGACGCCGCCATCGTGCAGGACCTTGGCCTCGTGCGGCTCATCCAGCAGGTGTACCCCGGGTTCGAGATCCACGGCTCCACCCAGATGACGGTGCATGACGCGGCAGGGGCGGCCCTGATGCACGAGCTCGGCGTGGAACGCGTCGTGCTCGCGCGCGAGAACTCGCTGGGCGACATCCGGGACATCCGCGCCGCCGTTCCGCGCATCGGGCTCGAGTCCTTCGTGCACGGTGCCTTGTGCATCAGTTACTCGGGGCAGTGCTTCATGTCCGGCATGATCTCCGAGCGCAGTGCGAACCGCGGCGCGTGCGCGCAGTCCTGCCGCAAGGACTACGTGCTCACGGACGTGGACGCCGGGATCGAGTTGGACCGGGGGTACCTGATCTCGGCCAAGGATCTCGCGGCGCATGATCACCTCACCGACATCGCGGCGGCCGGCATCGGGTGTCTCAAGGTCGAAGGTCGGAAGAAGAAGCCCGAGTACGTGGCGACCGTGACGCGGACCTACCGCGGCATGCTGGATCGCGTCGACCGGGGAGAGTCTCCGCTGCTGAGCCAGGCGGACACCACCCCCCTGGTGCAGATCTTCTCGCGCGGCTTCACCGGCGGGATGTATGGCGGGCGGGCAGGGCGGGGGTACATCACGCGTTCGCACCCGGACAATCGCGGCCTCGAGCTCGGTGAGGTCGTGGGCGATGCGCAGGGGGAGCTGCTGGTGCGCGTCCATACGGCGCTGGCCGTCGGGGATGGGGTCGGGTTCGAGCCGCCCGACCGCGGGGCGGCATCGGCGACGCGTGGTTTTTCCATCGAGCGGATCCGGCAGGTCTCGGCAGGACCGGAGACGGTGCTGCAGGCGATCACGACCCGCGAGCGGATCCCCGTCGGGTGGCGCGTGATCCGTTCCCATGACGCCGCCCTCAGTGCGGCTGCCCGTGCATCGTTCGCTGGCCTGCCGCTCCCCGACGCCACCGGGCGCGTCCGACTCGATGTGCGCGTGTTCGGTCGTGCCGGTGCGCCGTTGAAGGTGCTGTTCACCTCCGGGGAGGATTCGCTCACCGTGCGGAGCACCATGCCCCTCGTCCCGGCGACGCAGCGTGCGCTCGACCTCGCGGTGCTTCGCACGCAGTTCGGTCGCCTCGGGACCTCGCCGTACGCACTCGGCGAGGTCGACTTGGACGCGTTGGCACCCGACGTCTTCCTCCCGGTCAGCGCGCTCAACCAGTTGCGCCAGGAGGCGGTCACGGCGCTGACGGAGCGTCGGCAGTGGGCGACGGACGCCGCCCGCGCGGAGCGGGAATCGCGCATCGTCGCGGTCGTCCGGGCGTCTCCCGGGCTGGAGGCCACCGCCGCCGCGCCGCCGTTCCGGCTCGTGGCGTCGGTCTACCGGCTCGAGGATGCGCACCTCGCCGCGGGTGCGGGGGCGACCGAGGTCGTGTTCGACCCGTTCCTGCGCCACCCGCCGCTGCCGCGGACGCGTCTGCTGGCGGCGGTTCGCGAGCTGCGCGACCAGGGGGTCGCGGTGCGGCTGCGCCTCCCGTCCATCGTGCGGCCGACGGAGCAGCGGGCGCTGGCCCCGTGGCTCGCGCTCGATCTCCCGGTGCAGACCGGCCACGCCGGGATGGCCGTGGCGCTCGCGCGCGCAGGGCGGGACGTCGTCGGGGACTACGCGCTGAATGTGTTCAACCAGCATACGGCAGACGTCTTCCTCTCGCGTGGTGTGCGTCGGCTGGTGGCCTCCGTCGAGCTGACGGTGTCCGAACTGGCGGCGGTGACCGCCCCCTGGCGGGGGCTGCCGTTCGACGTCCTGGTGTACGGACGCCCCGAGGGAATGACCATCGAGCACTGCGTGTTGTCGGCGGCGTTCGATCGCGAGCCGACGACCTGTCGCGACCTCTGCGTCCAGAAGCACACGAACGTGGAACTGACGGACCCGGCGGGCTACGTGTTCCCGGTGGCGACCGACAGCGCCTGCCGCAACCGGTTGCTCCACTCCCGGCCCATCGAGGGGTCGGAGTATCTCCCGCAGCTGTGGCGGAACGGATTGCGGAGCATCCAACTGGTGTTCAATGTGCCGGGCGACCCCATCGACGCGCTGGTGCGCGGGTACCGGTCGCAGCTCGATGCGCTGGCCGCCGGCACCCCCCCTGACCCGACGACGGTGCGCCCGCTCGTCGGCCCTCGTTTCACACGCGGCCACTTTGTGCGCGCGGTGTGAGTCCCTCCACCCCTGGGTTTTCTGGTGCACGAGTCCTTCTATTTCGATGAACAGCATGTCGCCGTCCGCGACATGGTCCGCGAGTTCGCCCGGGCGCGTGTCGCCCCCATTGCCGCCGCGGCCGATGCGTCGCAGGACTTCCCGTGGGAGACGGTCGCCGCAATGGGCGAGCTCGGGCTCCTGGGCGTTCCCTGGCCCGAGGCCCTTGGTGGGGCGGGGTTCGACCTGCTGAGCTACGTGATCGCGATCGAGGAGATGGCGAAGGTGGATGCCTCGCATGCCATCACCATCTCGGCGCACACCACCCTTGGGACGTCGCCGATCGTGAACTTCGGCACGGACGCGCAGCGCGAGCGCTACGTGCCGCTCCTCGCGCAGGGCAAGGTCCTCGGCGGCTTCGGACTCACCGAGGAGGGGGCGGGGTCGGACGCGGGCGGCACGCGCACGGTCGCGGTGCGTCGCGGTGATCGGTACGTCCTGAACGGATCGAAGCGCTTCATCACGCACGGCGGGGTCGGTGAGATCTTCATCGTGACGGCCGTGACCGACCCCTCGGCCGGAAGCCGCGGCATCTCGTCCTTCATCCTGACCAAGGAGACCTGCGATCTCGAGCGCGTTCGCGACCTCGGCGTGGGGCACGACGCGTCGCTGCCGGCCATGGCTGGCTTCCGGGCTGGCAAGAAGGAGGACAAGCTCGGCTGGCGTGCCTCCGACACGCGCGAACTCATCTTCGAGGACGTCGAGGTCCCGGTCGAGAATCTGCTCGGCGCCGAGGGGCTTGGCTTCGTCAACTTCATGAAGACGCTCGACGCCGGCCGCATCGGCCTGGCGGCCCTGTCGATCGGCCTGGCCCAGGGTGCCTTCGAGGAGTCGCTCAAGTATGCGATGCTCCGGCAGCAGTTCGGGCAGTCCATCGCGCAGTTCCAGGGCGTGCAGTTCCCCCTGGCGGACATGGCCATGGAGAT
>CAYSFN010000101.1:0-9600 GCA_964430045.1 uncultured Gemmatimonadaceae bacterium | reverse complement strand
CCGGGTCATCCAGCAGCTCGACCACCGCAACCTCAACCTCGACGTGCCGTTCCTCGCCGGGATGAACCCGACGTCCGAGAACATCGTGGTGGCGTGCTGGCGCGAGATCGCGCCACTCGTCGCCCCGGCCACCCTCACGCGCCTGCGGCTGTGGGAAACGGAGAACAACCATGTCGAATACGAAGGGCGGTGAGCCCGCGCGGCTCCTGGACGCGGGTGACCTGGAGTCCTTTCTGGCGTCAGCGGACGACCGCTGCCTCGAGTTCGAGCACCTCGTGCGCCGCGAGCTCGAGCTGCTTGGCGAGGACGCCGCGCGCGAGGGGCTCGTCAAGACGCCGAGCCGTGTGGCCAAGTCCCTGATGTGGCTCACGCGCGGTTATCGGATGTCGGTTGCCGACGTCGTCGGCGACGCGGTGTTCGAGGAGGACCACCATTCGATGGTCATGGTCCGCGACATCGAGCTGTACTCGATGTGCGAGCATCATCTGCTGCCGTTCTTCGGGAAGGCCCATATCGCCTACATCCCCAACGGGCGGATCGTCGGGCTCTCGAAGCTGCCGCGCATCGTCGAGGTCTTCGCGCGTCGCCTGCAGGTCCAGGAGCGATTGACCGAGCAGATCGCCACCGCCGTCGAGGAGGTCCTGCAGCCGCAGGGGGTCGCCGTCGTGATCGAGGCCGCGCACATGTGCATGATGATGCGCGGCGTCGAGAAGCAGAATTCGTCCACCATCACGTCCGCGATGCGGGGCACTTTCCGCGACGACCCCAAGACCCGCGACGAGTTCCTGCGCCTCGCGCACCCGGGGGGACGCTAGTGCTGCGGGGGCGGCGCGCGCTGATCACCGGGGCCTCCGGCGGGATCGGGGCGGCGGTGTCACGCGCGCTGGCGGCCGCCGGTGCGCGCACGCTGCTCGTGGCCCGCCGCCAGGAACCACTCCGGGCGCTCGCCGACGCGCTCCCCGGCGCGTCGTCCCACCCGGCTGATCTCCGGGACGCCGCCGCGGTGCAGGCGTTGTGCGCGGCGGCCCCCGGGCACCTCGGTGGCCCGGTGGACCTGCTCGTGAACAACGCCGGGCTTTTCACGCTGCGCCCCCTTGACGCGACCGATGACGCCACGATCGAGTCGATGCTCGCACTCAACCTGGCCGCGCCCTTCCGCCTGATCCGCGGCCTGCTGCCCGCGATGCGGTCGTCGGGACGCGGGCACATTGTGACGATCGGCTCGATCGCGGACCGCCACGCCTTTCCCGAGAACGGGGTGTACGCCGCGTCCAAGCACGGGGCACGCGCGCTGCACGAGATCCTGCGGATGGAATCGCGCGGGAGTGGCGTCCGGGCCACGCTCATCGCCCCCTCGGCGACGAACACGACGATCTGGGATCCCGTGGAGCCGGAGCGCCATGGCGGCGTTCCGGCGCGCGACGCGATGCTCGACCCTGCCGCGGTCGCCGATGCCGTCCTCTGGGCGGTCACGCGCGCGGCCGACGTGAACATCGACGAGATGCGACTGTCCTTCGCGTGAGCAGCCTGCCGCACCCAGCGCCGGAGACGCCCGGGGCACCGCGTGGTGCGATCGGCGCGCTGTTCCTCGTCGTGCTCATCGATCTGATCGGGTTCGGGATGATCATCCCGGTGTTCCCGTTCTTCGCCACGCGCATCGGCATCGATCCCGCGACGGTGATCGTGCTCCTCGGGCTGTACTCGATCGGTCAGCTCGTCGGCGCCCCGCTCTGGGGCGCGCTGTCGGACCGCATCGGGCGACGTCCCGTCCTGCTGGTGACGCTGCTGGCGAACACCGTTGCCACGATGCTGCTCGGTTTCGCGGACTCGGCGCTCCTGCTCGGCGTCTCGCGTCTCGTCAGCGGACTGGCCGCAGGCAACATCTCGACCGCGTTCGCCTACGCGGCGGACGTCTCCACGGACTCGACGCGGCCGCGCCACCTGGGGCTGCTGGGCTCCGCGTTCGGCCTGGGGTTCATCTTCGGGCCGGCGATCGGCGGTGTCCTCGCCGGGAGCGGGGACGACCCGGCGGGCTTTGCGCGGGTGGCCTTCGTCGCCGCCGGCCTGTCGTTCCTCGCGTTCCTGCTCACGCTGATGCTCGTGCGGGAATCGCTGCAGCACGAACACCGCTCGACGCCGGGCGGACGCGGCTCGTGGCTCGCCCTGGTGCGCATCCCGGCGATGCGCGCGCCGTTGCTCGCCGCGTTCACGGTCATCGCGGCCACGGCGATCCTGCTGTCGACCTTCGCGCTGTGGGCGGACGCCACGCTCGGCCTCGGGCCGCGCGGACTGGGCACCTACTACGCGTACATCGGCGCGCTCTCGGCGATCATCCAGGGGGTCGCGATCGGTCCGCTCACGCGCCGGCTCGGCGAGTGGCGCCTTGCCATCATCGGCGCGGGTGGCGTGGCGCTCGCGCTGGGGTTGCTGCCCCTGGCCACGCACCAGGCCCTGTTGCTGACCGCCCTCACGCTCCTGGGGCTTGGCAGCGCCTGCTTCCTGCCGAGCGTCAGCGGGCTGGTCGCGCGGGCCGCGCCGCCGACGCAACGCGGTGCGGCGCTGGGTGCGTATCAGAGTGCAGCCTCCCTGGGGCGCACCGTCGGCCCCTTTCTCGCGAGTGTCGTGGTGCGGCAGGTCGGACTCGGGGCGCCCTTCGCGGTGGGCGCGCTTGTCGCGCTGCTCGGGGCAGGCCTCCTCTACCGTTCGCGTCGGAGCATTCGCTGATGGAAATCGCGCTCGCGGAACGCCTGTGCTGCCCCGCAGGGCACGGGGCCACGCCGTTGGTGGTCCGGGCGGATCGCGTCGTCGACCGTCAGCTCGTCGAGGGTGTTGCCGGGTGTCCGACGTGCGTCACGGAATGGGTGCTGCGCCGCGATCAGGTGGTCTTCGGCCTGCGGGCGGAGCTGCCGGCCGCTGCCTCGCCGTCCGCGGAGGCGCTCGAGGCCTTCCTCGCGCTCGCGGAGCCGGATCTGCGGATCTGGCTGGACGGCGTCGACGCCGACGTGCTCGGCGAGCTCGCCGCACGGGCGCGTCCCGTGGCGCTGCTTGCCGACGCGCCAGCGGGCGTGCCGGGATGCGTCCGCATCGATGGGGCGCCGTCGGTCCCCTTCGCGGCCGGCAGCGTGGACGGCGCCGTCCTGCTCCGCGCCGACCGCGACGCGGTGATGCTCGCGAGCGTCGTGGCCGCGCTGCGGCCGGCCGGCCGTGTCGTGGCGGATCACCGCATCGCGGTGCCGACGGGGGTGCGCGAGCTTGCGCGCACCGCGTCGCTCTGGGTGGGCGAGCGCGTGGCCACCCAGCGTCCGGTGCCGCTGCGCCGCGCCTGACGGGTCAGGGCGCGTCGTGGTACAGCGCGTCGATGAACGCCTGGTAGTTCCGGTCGATCACCCGCCGCTTGACCTTCATGGTCGGCGTGAGTTCGCCGCGTTCCAGCGAAAACTCGTGCTCGAGCAGCGCGATCTTCTTGGGGGTCTCGTAGGACGCCAGCCCGTCCAACTGCTTGTGCACCTCGGACTCGATCTTGCGGTGCACGGCCGGCAGGGCCAGCAGCGCCGCGCGGCTGGCCCACTGCAAGCGCTTGTGCGCCGCCCACTTCTCGACCTGGTCGACGTTCGGAACGATCAGGAGCACCGGATAGGCGCGCCGGTCACCGATCATCACGACCTCGGTGACAAACTTGTTGGTCTTGATGCGGTTCTCGATCGGTTGCGGCGCGATGTTCTTGCCGCCGGCCGTCACGATGAGGTCCTTCTTGCGATCCGTGATGCGCAGGAACCCCTCCTCGATGGTCCCGATGTCGCCCGTGTGGAACCAGCCGTCGGCGTCGAGCACCTCGGCCGTGGCTTCCGGGGCATTGAAGTAGCCCCGCATGATGTGCGGGCCGCGCGTCTGGATCTCGCCGTCGTCGGCGATGCGGACCTCGACCCCGTCGACGATGCGGCCGACGGAGCCGATCCGGAACTGCTCCGGCGTGTTCACGGCGATCACGGGCGAGGTCTCGGTCAATCCGTAGCCCTCGAGGATCACCAGGCCGGCCGCGTAGAAGAACTTGTTGATCTCCGGCGCGAGCGGCGCACCCCCCGAGACGAAGAACCGCAGCCGTCCCCCCGTGCGTTCCTGCAACTTCGAGAACACCAGCTTGAGCGCGAGCGCGTACTGCCACGCCAGCAGGCCGCGCGGTTCGCGGCCCGCGAGCTTCTCGTCGGCCCAGCGGTCGGCGACGCCGCGCGCCCAGAAGAAGATCCGCTTCTTGAGCGCGCCGCCGGCCAGGGCGTTCTCGAACACGCGCGCGTACATCTTTTCGTAGAGCCGCGGCACGGCGCACATCAGCGTGGGGCGGATCTCCTTCATGTTCTCCGGCACGGTCTCGATGCTCTCCGCGTAGGCCACGGAGGTCCCCGTCGTCCACGCGAGATAGTCCACCATCCGCTCGAAGATGTGCGAGAGCGGGAGGAAGGACAGCATCACGTCCCTGCCGGTGAACGGGATCTTGGTGCTGGACGCCATGACATTGCTGTGCAGGTTGTCGTGCGTCAGCATCACGCCCTTGGGATTGCCCGTGGTGCCCGAGGTGTAGATCAGCGTCGCCAGCGCATCGGGCGGCACGGCCAGGCCCTCGGCACGCCAGGCGGCGATGAGTTCGGCGGACTCGTCGGCCTGCCCCCGTTCCTGCAGGGCCTGCATCGTCAGGTCGCAGCCCGCCACGTCGTCCTCGCTGAACGTGATCACGTGCCGCAGCGCCGGACAGCGGTCCCGGACCGCCGCGATCTTTTCGGCCTGCGCGGCCGTCGAGACGAAGATCGCCACCGCGCCCGCGTCGTTGAGGATGTGCGGGATCTGCTCGGCAGGCAGCGTGGGGTAGACCGGCACATCGGTGATGCCGCCCATCAGGCAGCCGTAGTCCGCGATCGCCCACCACGGGGAGTTCTCGGCGAGGATCGCGACCCGGTCACCCCGCTGCACGCCGAGGGCGCGCAGGCCGAGGGTGACGCGCCGTGCGCGCTCCTCGATCGTCGCGTGCGACAACGGGTGCCAGCGGCCGTTCGCCCGGTACTGCAGCGCGTCGGGCTTCTGGAAGCGGTCGATCGCGCCGAGGAAGAGCTGATTGACCGTGCCCGGAGCGGGGCGGGGGCCGCCGGATGCCTGCATAGGGGTCACCGAGTGGGGCGACCGCGCCACGATCACTTGGGGATGATCGGGACGACGACGCGCAGTGAGGTGTCGGACAGCGGCGCGCCGTACGCGCGCGATGCAATGAACACAACCACCGAATCCAGGGCGCTGGCAAGGGCGGTGGCCCGCACGCGCACGGCACGCGAGGCGGTGCCGTCGCTCCCCGTGGTGTCGACCTGACTGCGGCGGCCCGCGTCGTCCACCAACCAGAAGTCAGGATGGTCCGCCGGGAGCACGGTGCCGTTGTAGGCGAGGGAATAGCGGACGATCCACCCCAGGACTGGTGCCGCGTCCTCCTCCTCCCCCGTCGGCGCCGCCGCGACACGGGCGCGGATCGCGCCGGAGGTGTTCTGCGAGTTGTCCGGGACCACGAAACGCAGCGTGTCGACGGCGCCCACCAACGTCAGGGAGGCCGGACGCGGCACCACCGGCAACAGCAGGGTGCGCGTCTGCAGCACGCCCGATTGCGCGACGATCGGCACCGGGGCCTCGGGAACGGCCCCCGCGACGACGAAGCCCTCGTTCGAGATCGTCACACCGGGCAGGGTTGCCAGGTAGGTGATCGGCGCGTCCGGGATGACGTTGCCCGCCGCATTCAGCGCGCGCGCCGCCAGGGGCCGCGCCACGCCGTCCTCGTCGCGCAGGGAGTCGAACGCGACGATCGACGGGTACGGCAGGGAGTCGAACGTCAGTGCCACGATGCGCGAGGGGTCCGTCGACACCTGCGTGCACGCCGCACCAAGGGCGGTCGCCACGACCACCGTCGCCAGTACGAGTCGGCGCATCAGACCCCGATCCGCTCGGCGAGCTTCGTCGCGAGGTTGACGTAGGCCTGTGCCGCGGGGTCGGCCGGGTCGCGGATCACCACCGGTTGCCCGGCCGCGAAGGCGTCGGCCACGGCGGCGCTCCGGGGGATCACGGCGTCCAGCAGCAGGGTCGGCGGCAGGTGCTCGCGGACGTACGCGAGGGTGCGTTCGCTCGCGACGTTTCCCTGCTGATACATCGTCAGCAGGATCCCGTCGAGCGTCAGGGTCGGGTTGGCGTTCACGAGGGCTTGTACCCCGCGCAGCATCTGGGGTGTCGTCTGCAGCGCCAGCGGCTCGCACTGCAGCGGGATCAGCGCCCGCTGGCTCCGGGACAGCACACTGCGCGTGATCGCGCCGAGGCCGGGCGGCGTGTCCACGACCACGAGGTCGCAGCGGGAGCGGGCCTCGGCCAGCATCTGTTCGACGAGGTCGCTCTCGCCCACCTGCCGGGAGTACGCCTCGTGGTCCGTCAGCTCCGACACGCCGCCCACGAGCAGCACGCGCAGCCACGGCAGCACCGTCGGCAGGATCACCTGCCGCAGCGACTGCGTGCCGGCAAGGAAATCCGCGAACCCGGCGGTGCTGTGCCCTTTCCGCAGCCCGACGCCGTAGCGCACCGCACCCTGCGGGTCCGCGTCCACGATCAACGTGCGCAGGCCGCGCCGCGCGAAGGCCGCAGCCAGGTTGACCGCCGTCGTCGTCTTGCCGACCCCTCCCTTCTGGCTCACGATCGCCAGTGTCTGCCCTTGACTCACTGCTGCGGCTCCTCGCCGTCACGGGCGTTGTTGCCGGGGTGACGCAACTGCTCCAGGGTGCGATGCGCGTGCTCCACCCACTGCTCGGCCTCGGGGCCGCGCGGCGGGTCCGCGAGGAAGGCGCTCAGGTGCCGCTCGGCCCCCGGGATGTCGTTGCGCTTGATCAACAGGAACGCCAGGCCATAATGGGCACCAGCCAGATTGGGTTTGGCCTGCAGCGCCCGCCGGTACGAGCGGATCGCCTCGTCCAGTCGTCCCGTCTTGGAGTACGCGATCGCCATGTTCTGCAGCACCCGGTGATCGTCCGGTGTGTCGCGCAGGGCGAGGCGGTACGACGTGAGTGCTGCATCGTAGTCCCCCTGCCGCTCGAGCGCCAACGCCTCGTTCAGGTAGTCGAGGCGCTGCGGCCGCGGGTCGGCGTCGGGGCTCTGGCCCAGCAGGCGGCGCAACCAGGACATGCGGTCAGGGATCTCGGAACGAGGAGTCACGGTGGCGGGCAGGGACGAGCGAGGGACGGCCCGCGCACCAACCCGGTAATCTGGGACTCCGGCAGGAGTGGGGCAACCGCGGTGCGAGAGCCGCTGACGGAGGGCTGCGCGCGTCGGTACCTTCCACGGCATCCCCTCGCAAGGACGCACGATGTCCCCTCGTCGCTACACTGCCGATCCCAGCAAGGGAGTTCTCCAGGTCGAGTGGCCCCTGTTCGGTGAGCTCTCACGGGCCCTGGCACTCAAAGTGGCGCGCGACTGGATGCCCGACGTGGTCGTGGGCATCGCCACCGCCGGCGTCGTCCCCGGCGCCGCCGTTGCGGCGGTGCTCGGCAAGGAGTTCCACTCCATCGTCGTGACGCGTCGCCACGGCGATGGGGAGATCCGCGAGACACCCGCCGTCCTCGGGGCCGCCCCGGCCGCCGTGCGGGGCCGACGGGTGCTGATCGTCGACGAGACCTGCGACACCGGCTCGACGATGCGCCTCGCGATTGCGGCCGTGGTGAACGGCGGCGCCGCCGACGTGCGGACCGCCGTCTCGTTCAAGACGGGGTCGTTCGCCGTCGACTACCACGCCCTGGAGACGGAGAGCGTGATCGTGCTGCCGTGGGACCGCGAAGTCCTCGTGAATGGCGAACTCGTCCCCAATCCCAAGTACGCGGGGCTCTGACGCCGCGGGGACGCCCGGGCGTCCCCGGCTCACGCGATCGCGGCCAGCGTCTCGGACACGGAGCGACCCTCGCCGAGCTGTTCGTACACGAAGGTCAGGACCTCGGGTGAGCCCACCAGCCACTCGCAGTGTGCGTCGCCTGCGGACCGGCAGCCGACTTCGAACGCCGCCAGCGGTCCACCGGCGACGCGCCCGAAGAGATCCGCGAACATCCCCGCGCTCCAGTGGCAGCCCGGCTGCTCCAGCGCCACGCCCGGGTCGGCCTCCGACCAGTCGCTGGCCTCGATGCGCATCAGCAGGTCGCCCCGAGGCTCCAGGCGCAGCCGCCCCCAGCCCGAGTCGGCGAAGAACGCGGCAAGCTGCACCCCGAAGTCCACGAGGCCCAGCGAGGACACCGGGGCGGCGTCGCGGGCGTGCAGCCAGGCCTCGAACGCCTGGAACATCGTCTCGCCGGCAGCGAACCCCGCCTCCTGCAGGTACGCGGCGTACCCGGGGCCCGCGTCGCGCAGCAAGGCCGCGCGCAACGCCGCGAAGGACGCCCGGGGAAGGGTGACCAGCTGCTGGTGCGCCAAGTCGGTCGGATACGTCATGACGGGGTAATCAGTCGCGAGGAGTGAGTCGCCGCAAGAGCTCGGATTCGTCGATCACCTCGACGCCGAGCTCGCGCGCCTTGTCGAGCTTCGAACCGGCGTCGTCGCCGGCGACGACGAAGGTCGTCTTGCGACTGACCGCCGAGGTCACCTTGCCGCCCGCCGACTCGATCATCGCTGTCGCCGCCGTGCGGCTCAACGTCGGGAACGTCCCGGTGAGGACGATCACCGCCCCGGCGAGGGCACCACTGGTGGTGGCCGCCTCCTCCGCCGTCACCCGGACGCCGACCGCCGTCAGTCGCGCCACCAGGTCCTGCGACCAGGGGTCGGCGAACCACGCATGCACGGACGTCGCAATGGCCGGCCCGACGCCCCGCACGGCTTCGATGGTCGCCACGTCGGCCGCCGCGAGTGCGGCCAGGGCGCCGAAGTGTCGTGCGAGCGCCTTGGCCGCCTCCTCGCCGACGTGGCGGATCCCGAGCGCGAAGATGAGGCGCGACAGCGGCTGCTGCCGTGACGCGTCGATCGCCGCCACGAGCTGCTCCGCACTGCGCGCCGCGAAGCCGTCCAGCTCCAGCAGCGCCTCCGGCGTCACCCGGTAGAGGTCCGCCGCGTCCACGATCACGCCGCTCGTGCTCATCTGCGCCAGCCGGGCTTCGCTCAGCCCGCGGATGTCCATCGCCGATCGCGACACGAAGTGGATGAGCGCCTCACGGCGACGACCGGGGCAGGCCTCGTTCAGGCAGTAGAGGTCGACCTCGGCGTCCTCGCGCACCAGCGGGGTCCCGCAGGCCGGACACGCAAGGGGCGGCTCCCACCGACGTTCGTCCCCGCGGCGTTTCTCGGGCACGGGGCCGATGATCTGCGGGATCACCTCGCCCGCGCGCTTCACCAGGACCCGGTCGCCGACCCGGAGGTCCTTGGCCGCGATCAGGGCCGCGTTGTGCAACGTCGCATTGCGGACCGTCGCGCCACCGACCTCCACGGCGTCGAGTGTGGCGTAGGGGGCCAGCTTGCCCGTCCGCCCGATGTTGACCTCGATGGCGAGCAGCGTGGTCTCCGCGATGTCCGGCGCGAACTTCCGCGCGAGCCCCGGTGGGCGATCGCGCGGAAGTTCGC
>CAYSFN010000100.1:0-9746 GCA_964430045.1 uncultured Gemmatimonadaceae bacterium | reverse complement strand
GAGGATCTCCTGATAGGCGCCGGTGAGGAACACCCCCAGGAGGTACTGCTCGTCGTCGGAGAACGGGTGCAGCGGCAGGGAGGCGCGCCCCGTCTGCCCGCCAATGAACCGATCGATCTTCCCGTCCGAATCGCAGGTGATGTCCTGCAGCGTCCCGGAGCGCGTCGGCTGCTCGTGCAACCGGTGGATGGGCATGATCGGGAAGAGCTGGTCGATGGCCCAGGCGTCGGGCAGCGACTGGAACAGCGAGAAGTTGCAGAAGTAGCGGTCGACCAGCAGCGCCTCGAGGTCCGCGGCGATGTCCATGAACTGATCCGGTCGCTGCCGCACGATGCGCGCCAGGGCGTTGATGGTGCACAGATGGATGCGCTCCGCCAGGGCCCGCTCGCGCAGGGACAGGACGCCCGTGCTGAACAGCGTCTGCGCCTTCTCCTTGTCGAAGGTGGCGTCGTGGTACACCTCGCGGACCTTGCGCGCGGCGGGCTTCTTGCCGGCCAGGGCCTTGAGGTCCTCGACCATCTCGTGCAGCAGCTGGTGGTCCTCGTCGTGCAGCTCGGGCAGCGCCGGTTCGGCCTGCGACTCGACGTCGATCACGGACATCAGCAGCAGGGCGTGGTGCGCGGTCAGCGCACGCCCGGACTCGCTGATGACGTGCGGCATCGGCAGCTCCGCTTCGCGGCAGGCCTCGGCCAGCGTGTAGATCACGTCGTTGGCGTACTCCTGCAGCGAGTAGTTCATGCTGGCCTGCGCGGTGCTCTGCGAGCCGTCGTAATCCACGCCGAGGCCGCCGCCCACGTCGACATGCGTGATGTCGAGACCCAGCTTCCGCAGCTCGAGGTAGAAGCGCGCCACCTCGCCGAGCCAGCGCTTGATGTACCGGACGTCGGTGATCTGCGAGCCGAGGTGGAAGTGGATCAGCTTGAGGATGTCCGCCTTGCCGAGCGCGGTGAGCCGGTCGACGAGGGTCATCAACTGGCTGGCGTTCAGGCCGAACTTGGACTTCTCGCCCCCGGATTGCGCCCAGCGGCCGGCGCCCTCGCTCGACAGCTTGATGCGCACGCCGATCGTGGGCGTCACGCCGATCGCGGCGGCGGCCTGCAGCAGCACGTCGAGTTCCGAGAGCTGTTCGATCACGATGAACACGCGATGCCCCAGCTTCTGGCCCATGAGGGCCAGGCGCATGAACTCCTCGTCCTTGTAGCCGTTGCAGATGATCAGGTGGTCCGTCAGCTCGGACAGCGCGAGGACGGCCTGCAGCTCGGGCTTGGAGCCGCACTCGAGCCCGACGCCCGTCTCGGCGCCGAACTGGACGATCTCCTCGACGACGTGCCGCTGCTGGTTGACCTTGATGGGATACACCGTCGTGTACCCCCCGGTGTACTCGAACTCGGTGATCGCGCGCTCGAAGCGCTGGTGCAGGGCTTCGATGCGCGACTGGAGGATCTCGCTGAAGCGCACCAGGACCGGGAGGGGGATGCCTTGGGCCTCCAGGTCCTGTGCCAGCTCGTACAGGTCCAGCGTGCGTTCCTGATGCCGGCGATCCGGACGCACGAACACCCGACCGGCCGGGTTGATGTCGAAGTACCCATCACCCCATCCCTCGATGTTGTAGAGGTCTCGGGCGTCCTGGATCGTCCACCCATCCTCCGGGGTCGGATCGTGGTTCGGTACGCTGGTCACGGAGTCGGTCGGTGCGGTCATCGGCGGGGTGGATACTGAACCCACAAGGATACGGGAAATCACAGGCAAGTGGTATGCCCCGGTCCCGGAACGGGTGTTGCGCTGTCCGCACGGCGCGAGTCTCCACAGTACGCCGGGCCGCCGCGCCCCCGCACCTGCCCCCCGCCCCTGCCATGCGCCTCCTCCTCGGCTATTTCGCCCGCGGTCTCGTGGTCCTCACGCCCGTCGCGGTGACCGCCTACATCTCATGGTGGGTCCTCGACACCGTCGATGGCTGGCTGGGGATCCCCATCCCCGGGCTGGGGCTCGTCGTCACGGTCGCGATGATCACGGCGGTCGGCTTCGCCGCCTCGAACCTGATCACCCGGTCGTTCGTGGCCGCCCTCGAGGGACTCTTTGGGCGCCTCCCCTTCGTCCGCCTCCTCTACAACTCGACCCGTGACCTGCTGAACGCCTTCGTGGGCGAGCAGAAGCGGTTCGACCAGCCCGTCGTCATCGCCCTGACCGACGACGTCCGGGTGCTCGGGTTCGTGACCCAGGAAGCCGTGACCGGCCTCCCCGGCACGACGGGGACGGTTGCGGTCTACTGCCCCCAGTCGTACAATTTTGCCGGCCAGTTGCTCCTCGTACCGGCCAGCCGGGTGGCCCCCATCACGTCGGCCGCCTCGGACGTCCTGGCCTTCATCGTGTCCGGCGGCGTGACCGGCGCTCCCTTCGGCGGGAGCGCACTGCCGCCTGCACCGTCCTCGGTCAACCACTGAGCACGTAACCGCCTCCCGATTTCACCCGCCCGAGGGCGCGTGGCACAACACGACTCGCATTCCAACGAAGCATGGGGGAGCCGGATCGGGCTCATCCTGGCCATGGCCGGCAACGCCGTCGGCCTCGGCAACTTCCTCCGCTTTCCGCGACAGGCCGCCGTGAACGGCGGCGGTTCGTTCATGATCCCCTACTTCATCGCGCTCCTCCTCGTGGGGATCCCGCTGATGTGGATCGAATGGGGCGTCGGCCGCAACGGCGGCCGGTACCGCAAGGGCCACCTGCCGGGGATGTTCGCCGCCATCTGGCATCACCCGATGGCGAAGTACCTCGGCGTGATCGGGATGGTCATCCCGCTCGCCGTGATGATCTACTACACGTACATCGAGAGCTGGACGCTCGCCTTCACCGTCTTCTCGGCGACGCAGGACTACTTCGGGACGACGACGCAGGAGGGGATGCTCGGCTACCTGCAGTCGTTCCAGGGGATCGTGCAGTCCGGCCAGCACCAGTGGTGGACGCCCTACGCGTTCTTCACGTTCACGCTGTGGGTCAACATCTGGGTGCTCTCGAAGGGCATCTCGGGCGGCATCGAGAAGCTGGCGAAGATCGGGATGCCGATCCTCTTCCTCTTCGCGGCGATCCTCGCGGTCGTCGTCTTCATGCTCCCGGCCGGCCCCGACGGTTCGACGGCCACCGCAGGGTACCAGTTCATCTACAATCCCGACTTCTCGCGGCTCGGTGAGCCCGGGATCTGGCTGGCGGCGGCAGGGCAGATCTTCTTCACGCTGTCGGTCGGCATGGGGTCGCTCCAGGCATACGCCTCGTACGTGAAGCCCACGGACGACATTGCGCTCAACGGCATCGCGACGGCGGCGACGAACGAGACGGCCGAGGTCATTCTTGGCGGCTCCATTGCGATCCCGGCGGCGGTCGTCTTCTTCGGCGTGAGCGGGGCGATGGTCATCGCCCAGTCGGGGTCGTTCAACCTCGGCTTCGCGACGATGCCCGTGGTCTTCCAGGAAATCCATCAGACGGTGCCGATCGGGCACCTGCTCGGCGTGATGTGGTTCGGCCTCCTGTTCTTCGCCGGCATCACGTCGTCGGTGGCGATGCTGACGCCGATCGTCGCCTTCTTCCGGGAAGAGTTCGGCTACCGGCGCGAGACGGTGGCCTGGACGCTGGGCGCCGTCTGCTGGGCGTTCGGCCTGCTGCACGTGCACTGGCTGCGGCACGGCTTCCTCGACGAGTGGGATTACTGGGCCGGCACCTTCGGCCTCGTCCTGGTCGCCGTGCTCGAGACCGTGGTCTTCATGTGGATCTTCAAGCCGGAGAACGCATGGAAGTCGATCCATGAGGGCGCCGACATCAGGATCCCGGGGATCTTCAAGTTCATCATGACGTATGTGACGCCGCTCTTCCTGATGGTGATCCTCCTCTGGTGGGGCAAGGAGGAGGCACTGCCCATCCTGTTCAACGAGCGCTCGGCGGGTGGCGCCGCGCCGGTGACGCCCGACGCGTTGCCGTACGTGATCGCGGCCCGGGCGGTGATGGTCCTGTTCGTCGTGACCTTCATCGTGCTGGTCCGGGTGGCCTGGAAGCGCAACAAGTACGACGACCGGAAGGGGTTCGCACCGGTCGACTCACTGCCGGAGGGCACCGCATGACCTGGGGCGCGATCGTGTTCATGGCTCTCAGCTGGGCATTCGTGCTCGGGCTGACCGGGTGGGCGTTCTGGCGCCTGCTGCAGAAATGAGCACCGCACGGGTGATCCCCCGCCGGGCGGTCGTGTCGTGGGTGCTGTACGACCTCGCGAACACGATCTTCTCGATGGGGGTCGTGTCGCTGTTCTTCTCCCTGTGGGTTCGCGAGCAGGTGGGCGCGGACCGGGCCGACGCCGTCTACGGCATCATCACGGCGGTCAGCATGGGGATCATCTTCGTGCTCTCCCCGATGCTCGGCGCCATGAGCGACCGCGCCGCACGCCGGATGCCGTTCCTGATCACGAGCACCGTGCTCTGCGTCGTCTTCACGCTGCTGCTCGGGCGCGCGGGGTACGTGGGCACGATGATCGCGTTCGTGCTCGCCAACGCCACCTATCAGGCGGGATTGCAGTTCTATGACTCGCTCCTCGTCGAAGTCACGACCGAGGAGAACCGCGGCCGCATCGGCGGGATCGGCGTGGGGGTCGGCTACCTCGGTTCGTACATCGCCGTCGGCCTCGGCCTCTGGCTCGGGACGTCGGACAAGACCCTGCTTTTCTCGCTGATCGCGCTGACGTTCCTCGCGTTCGCGATTCCCTGCTTCCTGTTCGTAAAGGAGCGCGGCAATCCGACCCCTGGCAAGGTCTTCGACCTTGGTGCCATCGTGGCAAGCGCCCGGCAGACCGTCACGACGCTGCGCGAGGGGGAGAAGTACCCCGGACTCGTGCGCTTCCTGATCGGGCGCGTCTTCTACACCGATGCGATCAACACCGTCATCGCGATCATGACGCTGTACGCGGTGAACGTCGCCGTGAGCGTCGGCCAGGACGAGGCCGCCGCGGAGAAGACCGCGCAACTGATCATGATGTCGGCCATCACCTTCGCGGTGCTTGGTGGGTTCATGTGGGGCTGGATCGTCGACCGGATCGGCCCCAGGCGCACCCTCGACATCGTGCTGCTGCTCTGGGTCGTCGACTTCGCGCTGGCAGCCTCGCTCGGGATCTTCGAACTCCCCGTCGCGGTGCTGTGGGTGGTCGGCGCACTCGCGGGCGTCGCCCTGGGCGGCATCTGGAGCGCCGACCGTCCGCTGATGCTGCGCCTCACCCCGCCCGACCGCGTGGGTGAGTTCTACGGTCTGTACGGGATGGTCGGGCGCTTCTCGGCCATCACCGGGCCCATGCTGTGGGCGGCGATCACGGCGATCACCGTGGGCGGGCTGGGGCTGGCGCCGCACACCGGGCAGGGGTACGCGGTGCTGGCGCTGCTCGCGATGGTGCTGATCGCGATGTTCATCCTGCGCCGGGTGGATGATGCGCCGCGGGATTGGGAGGCGCTGGCGGCGGAGTAACCGCCAGCACCCCGCGCTGCACTACCGCATCCCACCCGACGACGCCGCCGGCATCCCACCCGCCCCCAGCCAGTGCCCGAACCACCCCCGCAACCGGTGCAACCGGTCCACCAGCAGCCACGGTTCACCGGTACGTGACAGATCGTGCGTCGAGCGCGGGTACCGCACGAACTCCACCGGCACGTCGAACTTCTTGAGCGCCAGGAACCACTGCTCGGCATCCGTCATCGGCGTGCGGTGGTCCTCTTCCGACTGCACGATGAACGTCGGCGTCCGCACCTTGTCCGCATAACGGATCGGCGAGAGGGTGTCGTACATGACCGGATTGTCCCACGGCTTGCCGAAGAACTCGAACTCGGTCAGCCCCTGCGCGTCGGACGTGCCGTACCACGACCACCAGTTCGAGATCATGCGGTCGGCCTGCGCCGCCTTGAAGCGGTGCGTCTTCACCGTCACCCACGCGGTCATCACGCCGCCGTACGACCCGCCGGTGACCCCCATCTTCGTGGAGTCCACGTCGGGGCGCGCGGCGGCGATGTCCACCGCCTTCATCAGGTCCTCGTAGTCCTCGGCGAACCACCGGCCGCGCGTCGAGTAGGTGAAGTCGGCGCCGTACCCCGACGACCCGCGCGGGTTCGTGTACAGCACGAACATCCCGGCCCCGGCGAGGTTCTGGAACTCGTCGAACCACCCTTCGTTGTACTGCGAATGCGGGCCGCCGTGGATGTACAGCACGAGCGGATACTGCTTCCCGGCCTCGTAGCCGTGCGGCTTCATCAGCCACCCTTCGATCTCGAGACCACCGACGGAGTTGTACGTCAGCCGTTCCGCGTCGGACCACGCAACCTCCGCATTGAGCGCGTCGTTGAACGCAGTGAGCTTGCGCTCGTTCCGGCCGTCGGCATCGGCGATGTACAGCTCGGTCGGCGCCGTGACGGAGGTCGAGACGTACGCCACCCGCTTGCGGTCGGTGTCCCAGGTGAACCCCGACACACGGCGGCGGCCACCGATGAGTTCCCGCGTCCGCCCGTCACGCACGTTCACCGTGAGCAGGGCGCTCCGGCCACCGATGGTCGCGTCGTACATGACGTCGGTGTTCGTGTGCCAGCCGAAGCTCCCGGCCTCGTACCGCCACCCGCCCAGCAGGTCCTTCGGCGCACCGCCCGCCACGTCGATCACCATCAGCTTGCTGTTGCTGGTGCGCGACGGATTCAGCGAGAACGCCAACTGTCTGGAGTCGGGCGACCAGGCGAGCGAGCCCTCGGTCCCCATCAGCTCGGCGACCTTGCGCGGTGCTCCCCCGGCAGCGGGGAGCACGTAGATGTCGTCCGTGTTGCGCGGCGTATCGTCACGGGTGCGGTCATACGGCAGCGCCGCGATCGAGTCGTTCTCCGCCTGGACCACGGAGTCGGGACGCAGGCGCGCGTCCGCCGTGAACGCGATCCACTTGCCGTCGGGCGACACCCGCACATTGCGGTGCGAGTACGGGGCGTCGGTCACCTGGTGGCGCGGTGATCCGTCGAGGCGCTGCGTGTAGACCTGCTGCGGGCGCGCACGCACCGGTGGCGCGGCCGGACTGGGCAGGAAGCCCTGCCCATTGGCCTTGAAGCGCTGCGCCGTGATGTGCATCCCGTCGAAGCGCGTCTGATCGAGCGGCTTGGTGATCGCGTCGTACGGCGGACGGGCAATGGCCGCCCCCCGTCCTCCCGCCCCGGCAGGAACGGCGGCACCGCCACGCCCTCCACCCCCGCGCCCTCCCCCAGGCGCCGGCGACGAGGCATCACCACCAGCGGCGGTGAAGACCACGAAGCTGCGGTCCTTCGGCGAATCCCCCGAGGGCGGCAACGGCAACTGCACGGCCTCGCCCGGCTGGTCCATGCGCAGCGCCCACGTCGCGCCGGTCCCGCCGGGACGGTTGGACGTGAAGAACAGCGTCGAGCCGTCGGGCGACCAGCGCGGGCTGCTGCTCTCGTAGCCCGGCGATGTCATCCGTTGCGGTTCGGCTCCCGGCGCCGTGCCCACGATCCAGACTTCCTGATGCCGGCGATTGTCGCGCTCCAGGACCGTCGACACGGTGAAGGCCACGCGCCGGCCGTCGGGCGACATGGCCGGCTGGCCGAGGCTGGTGACCCGGTACCAGTCGGCCGGAGTGAAGGCACGCCCCTGGGCCGACGCCACGACGGCGGCCACGCAGAGGAGAACGAAGGGAGCGAGGGCACGCAGGCGCATCATCGGGAGACTCGCAGAGCGGAGGAGAGAAACGAACATCCTGGCGGACAGTACATGGCTCACGCGCGCATGGCGGCGAGCACGACACCCGCACGCGCTGCCGCTTCGGCAATCCGTGCCGGTGACGCAATGAACGATACGCGGAAGAACCCTTCACCGCCGGCACCGAGCCCGCGCCCGGGGAGCACCACGACCCCGGCGTCGTCCATGAGGCGTTCGTGAAAGGCGACGGACCCCACGTCATCCGGCAAGGGGAGCCAGAGGTACATGGAAGCCTGCGGGGACTCGCAGGAAAACCCGGCGCCGCGAAACGCCGCCACCGCCGCGTCGCGGCGCTCCTGGAACACCGCGACGTTGCCGGGCACGAAGTCGCGCCAGGCGCCGAGCGCGGCCACACCGGCGTGCTGCACCGCCATGAACTGGCCCGTGTCGAGGAACGATTTCACACGGGCGAGCGCACCAGCGATCTCCGGGCGCGCCACCGCCCAGCCGCAGCGCCACCCGGTCATGTTGTACGTCTTGGACAGCGAGTGGAACTCGATCGCCACGTCGCGGGCACCGGCGATCTCGAAGATCGAGGGCGGCACGTACCCGTCGAAGGCGAGTTCGGAGTATGCGTTGTCGTAGACGAGCAGCACGTCGTGCCTGGCGCACCACGCCACCACGTGCGCGAGATACTCGCGCGACGCAACGGCCGCGGTCGGATTGTTCGGGTAGTTCAGGAACAGCAGGCGCGTCCGTGCCACGACGTCGGCCGGAATCGCGTCCACGTCGATCAGAAACCCATTGTCCGGGCGCAGCGGGACCAGGTACGGCGTCGCCTCGCCCAGCAGCGTGCCGCCGAGGTACGCGAGGTAGCCGGGGTCGGGCACGACCGCGACGTCCCCTGCCTGCAGATACGCCAGCGCGAGATGTGCGATCCCCTCCTTCGACCCGATCAGCGGCACGAGCTCGGTGTACGGATCGAACGTGACGCCGAACCGCGTGTGCATCCACGCCGCCGCGGCCTCGCGGTACGCCGGAAGTCCGAGCCCGAAGCCGTAGCGATGCAGGGCCGGGATCGCGGCCCCCTCCTGCAGCGCCGCGATCGCCGCCGCGGGCGGGAGCAGATCCGCATCCCCGGCCCCGAGGTCGATGACATCCACCCCGCGCGCCAGCAGCTCGCGCTTGCGATGGGGAATGGTGGCCAGTGGATACGGCGGGAGCGACCCGAAACGACGCGTGAAGGAAGGCATCAGCCGGCAGTGGGACGTGGGAGGGAGAAGACGCCGGCATCCACGACGGCGGACCAGCGGTCGGCCCCCATGCGGGCGACGAGGTGCATCAGGGTTTCATCGGGCAGCCCGTCGGGGCAGACGGCCTCGCTGGCGTGGACCAGCACGATCTCGCCGATGACGTAATTGGCCGCTCCGGGCCCGTCGCCGTGCGTCACGATCTGGTGCAGACGACACTCGAGCGCCACCGGACTCTCCGCCACGCGGGGCGGCTGCACGAGCGTGCTGGCGACGCGCGTGAACCCCGCGGCGTCGAACTCGTCCACGTCGGTCGCATATTCGAACGAGGCCTGATTGATCCGCCCGGCATGCGGGGCCGTCGCCACGTTGATGACGTACTCGCCGGTGGCCGCAATGTTGTCGAGCGTGTGCTTGCCCCGGCCGTGCCGGTCACGGGTCGGCGAAAACACGCACGACAGCGGGCTGTGCCCGCCCGGCGCGAAGAACGAAAACGGCGCCAGGTTGCCCCGCCCCGCCGCGTCGAGCGTGCTGACGACGGCGATCGGCCGCGGGGCGATCACGCGCGTCAGCAGCCGGGCCCGCTCCGGCGGGGTCAGCGCGGCAGGGTCGAACGACGGCACCGCCGTCAGCTCGTCGGTGGATTGAAGGCGAGGTGCTGCCCCTCGACCCAGCTGCGGTGGTAGTCCTTGTCCTCGAACGGCACCACGGCGCGCGCGATCTTCAGGGGCCGGAACGAGTCCATCATCACGGCCAGTTCATTGGTGTACGTGGCGCCGATCGAGGCCTCCGTGC
>CAYSFN010000099.1:0-9785 GCA_964430045.1 uncultured Gemmatimonadaceae bacterium | reverse complement strand
GGGACTACTGGCTGGATGTGGTGGCGGGCCGCGCGGGGCAGGAGCCGGTGCGGGCCCGGCGACCGCTCGTGGTGGTGGCGCCATGAGGGGAACATCGGGGTCGCTGGTGTGCGGGCTTGCCCTGCTGACACAGGCGGTGGCGCAGGCGCAAACCACCCCTGCCATTGACACAGCCGACCTGCGCCTGCGGCTCGGCGTGCTGGCCAGCGACTCCATGCGGGAACGTCGCGTGGGCTCAGACGGTCACGATCGCGCGCTGCGGTATGTCATTGCGGAAATCACCCGAGCAGGGGTCGGGCCTGGCGTGGGCGGCCGGTCGTTCGAGCAGGCCGTGCCTGTCCGCCGGCGCCAGTTTGACGAGGACGCGTCCGGATTCCGGATAAGTACCTTGAACCCCGAGGGAGTGGAGGCAAATCCACGTTACGTGACGCGGCTTCCCCCAGGCCTCGCGTTCCTGCCGTTGACGGGGACGTTTGGACTGGATCTGCCCTGGCGCGGCGCGGCGCCGGGCCAAACGAATGCCATGAGCGAGCTCGTCTTCGGGGGGCAGCTTGGACAGCCGGACGCCATCGCCCCCAGCGCGGCGGCCAACAAGATCGTCACGTTCATGCCCCCGCTCAGGCCCAACGGCGAACCCGAGTACCAGTTGCAACAATGGGCCGACGAGCTGCGCCGGTACAGGAGCAGTGCGGCCATCCTGCTGGCGACCTACGACCTGATGCCGCGGTCCGTCTTCCGGCGACTGACCGAGCCGCAGTACACTCTCGACGACGGACGGCGAGCGCCCGCCGGTCAGCTGCCACCGGTGTTCGCGATCCCGCGGGGTGTAGCCGAGGAGCTGCCGGCCCATCGCAGTGCCGCGATTCACTTTACTTTCCGCGAGCTGCCGTTTGCGCACGCGCCGAGGAACATCGTGGGACTGATCCCCGGTAGTGACCCAGCGCTGCGCTCCGAGTACGTACTGCTGACGGCGAGCCTTGACGACGACGACGGCAGCGGCGCTGTGACGCTGCTCGAGATCGCCGAGGCGATTGCCGCGGGCTCCGTCCCCCTGCGGCGGTCGTTGCTCTTGGTCTGGACCACGGCAGACGATGTCGGCATGCTCGGCGCGGTCCACTTCGTCGCGAACGCCGGCGTGCCGGCGGGGTCGGCTGTCGCCACGCTCACACTGGATCGGCTGTCGGGGCGCGATGCCGGCGTGGACGCGTTGGCACTGTGCCGCGATGAGGAGAGTGTCTACGCGGCGCTGGGTGCGCCCGCGTTGCGGCTGACCCGTGGAGGGTCAGAGGGACGGGGCACGGACCAGTCGACCGTCGATTGGGTGGCATTTGCCCGCGCGGTGGAGCGTGCGGCTGCGGTCGTGGTTGGTATGGCGGACCAGCAGGAGCGCGCGCAGATTCTTTCGTCAGTTCCCGTAGATGCAGCGGCCTGTGTAGCGCGGTAGCGGATGGACCGCTCAGCGCCGCAGGATGCGAACATGGAGCATGTGTCCGTGGGGAGTGACCGTGTTCTGACTGTGGAGGGCGCTTCGATGACGCGTCGCTTGTTGGTGGTTGGCCTGTTGACGAGTGGGATCGTGACGTCGACCGCTGGGCGACGGCCCGGTGCGGACGGGGCAGTGGTTCCGCAGTCCCTTCGCACGCCAGTTCTCGTGCGCATGTACGAAGCTCCACTGGGTGACGAGTTCCTCGATGTCGTCGGCTCGGCGTTTGACCGCGAGGGACAGGCGATCTGGATCATCGAGCGCGGCGAGACGCGGGCGCGGCGGGTCGACCGCCGGACGGGACGCGTGGCCACGATCGGGCGGGTGGGGGCCGGACCCTCGTGGTGGCGTTGCGGGTGCCGGGCTGAATGGGTGGCGGCGCATGGGTCGCCGCGCTATGGTCCGTTCCCGCCGCTGCCCAGCGGCCCGCCGGCATCGCCTGCAGCAGGAGTCGATCGAACGCGACCGTGCGGCTCGCGTGGTCAATGTCGATGCCCACCACCCGTCCGTCCGCGTCGAAGTTCGGGACGACGCCCTCCGGGTGCGGCGGGCGGCACGTTGGCCGCGCCGATCTTCGCGGGTGCGCTGGCGCAGTGGTATCGCGCACGCGGACCGGGCGCCGTATGGGCTGGCCCCGAGGGGCTGGTCCAGGCCTAGCTGGACCGCACGACGGGCGCGTTGGCGACGGCAGAGACGCCGCCGGAGCGTCGCTATGTGGAGTGGTTCTTGCCGGGCACGGAGCCGGCAGCGCTGCGGTTGGATGCGCGGCGGTTGTTCGGGTGGGGGGCGATCGTGTTCTGAGGGGCTGAGCGCTTGACAGGGCGGCCGGGCGGGGCGAAGCTCGCGGTTGTGGGCCGCCGACGGTCACTCGTAGGGAGGAGGCGGTGCATACATGCGGCGGAATGAACGACCGCCCCTGCCACCAGGAGGTTCCGAGGATGACGTTCGACGCTGTGCTGTTCGTGGGCGAGATGCGCGGAGCAGCGAGTGCCGTGCAGGTGCGCCGAGCGGTTAGGTCGGAGACGCTCATCACTGCCGTCACGCTGGCTGAGGCGTGCTCTGCTGTGGCGGAGAACGCGGGCCGCACAGCTCTGGTCGTCCGCGCGGCAGACCTGGTCCACCTCCCGCGGCAGGTGTTGCTGGGCGCAGGGGCGGTGGTGGTGTCAGCCGCCGTGGATGTGCCAAGCTTGCGGGTGCTGCATGCGGTCGCGCACTGCCGAACCGATGCGGCCGTCGTGCTCGACTGGCTCAGTGAGTTGGAGGATGGGATCGCCCGTGCGTTGGTCCAGCAACACGAGAGCGTCGTGGCGGTGCGGCTGCTGTCGCACCTGACCCCCTCGCCCGCACAGCTACGCGACGCTGACGAGGGCGGCGCGCACGGGCTGAGCCCGGCACAGCTCGCGGTCACTGCGGTCATTCTGGGCAGCCCGAGCATCCGGTCGACCGCACACATGTGTGAGGTGCTGGGCTGTTCGCACCCAGTGCTCCGACGGCGATTGGCTGAGGCTGGCTGGCCTCCGCCGGCCGAGTCGCTGCGCCTGCTCAGGTCGCTGCTCCTTATCTGGGCCTGCTGCGAGCGTGGGCGTACACTGACGGAGTGGGCGCGGCGCCATGGCACGACCCCGGACCGGGCGAGCAAGTGGCTCCAGGCGGCGACAGGGATGGGGGTGCGGGAGTGGCGCAGCGCGGGTGGGTTCCCGGCGGCTATCGCGTTCGCGAGGCGGCGGCTGTCGGTGGAGTGCGTCTGACGAGATCGCTCTGATGCGCGGAGGACCCGAAGGCCATGCACGTGGTGGCGTGGTGAGAAAGAGCAGGGAGATGGCGGTTTTCGGCAACTTTCGGCGCGAAGCGACTATTGCCGCTTCGCCTGAGCAGCCGTACCGTACACTGAGCTGATGCGGTGACGATGGCTGCTACTACCTAGCAGCAAACACTTGTTGGGAGAGCAATCCAGTGTGCATTCGAGGACTCGCGGCGCATCCATTGGCAACTGCCGAGCGCGCACGGCTGTGGGCACGCATCGGTCTGGCACTGCCGTGGACTCTCCTTGTTGCTGGTTGCGGGCACCCACCCCAAGAGCTGGTTCTACAATCGCGCTGGCAGCTTAGTTCGGCAGTGCTCGCGGCAAGCGCGCTGGGGCCCGAGAGGTGGCTTCTGCTCTTTGACGACGCTTCGCTGGCGGAACTGCGTACTGCTGCAGCAACGGAATCCCAGAGAAGCAGCGTGCTCGCGATTGACGTGAGAGGAGTGTCGGCGGGTCGAGGAGGCACGATTCTACAGCTGTCTCCTGACTCAATTCTAGTAATTGCGGGTGACAACAGGATGGGTTTGCTCTTCAATCCTGGCACGCATGGCCCTCCAGTGTCCGCTTCGCTTGCAGAGATCCTGGGAGCGCGCGAGAACGCATTTACTATCGTCGGGTTCGATCAGCGTGGTAGCATGCATGTGATCGAGGCAGCAGAACCCGCACGCAGAGGAAACACGCGGCTCCAGCAGTTCAATGTCGTACAAGTGGACCGGAGATCGGGTGCACGCCTGCGCCTGGCGGGAGGGCTCTCAATGCCATGGCGCCTTAGCGCGGCGGTCGAACGCGGAAGCACGGGGCAGGTGCGTGCGGGCCAGCAGGGCAGGCGCGTTCACTATCGGGCACTCGGTGCTGATGTCCCGGTCGTGAAACGTGATGGCGCTATCATTGTACTGCGTCAACGCGACGGGCGTGTGGAGCACTGCGACAGCCGCGGCAACTGCACTTGGGCAGTTGCGCAGGTTCGTGCTCCTGCGTTCGAGACTGACGACGACCTGAAAGCGGCAGTGCTTGCAGTGTGGCGCGACAGCACCGCCGCAGTCACGCCCCGAACCAAGAATGAGCTCCTAGGAGGTCGCGGCTTGCCGCTTTTCATCAGTGGCTCTTTCTCGGGTGGTGGGCTGTAGGTTGTGCAAGATGCCTGTGGGCTCCCTGTATTCACCCGCTTGTCGCGAAGGCGCGATGGGCTGGTGTCAATCGTCTCAACCATCAACCCGGAGGGTGGAATCTCGGACATCGGCATTCTTCCACTTGGCGGTCGCGTCGTAGCAGTAGCGGATGCATCTCTATTAGTGGAGACATTGTCAGGTGACGTGGAGCTCTATCGTGCGCCTACGTTCGCCAACTGTACGGCAACATTCGCTGGTGCATTCTTCGTTGTTGGGCGCGATCTGGCTGGTGCCACAGGCCTGCCACCGGATCCCCGGAAGCGGAATCAATTCGTGCAGCTGACCTTCGAAAGTACTTGGGGTGCGCATCATGTCTGAGTATCGGACCGCAGTGCGGCTGCTCCTCGCGGCAACAGCAGTGTCTGTGTCACTAGTAGCGGTGTGGCAGCGCGTTCGAGCAATGAACGGGGGCAACGTCGACAACGTGCCGCGGTATGTCGATGGGTGGGAGGACGGGGTTCCGCTTGGCATGCCGTCGGCTCGTGCGGTGGCGTCAGACACCATGCTTGTCCTTGCTGACTTCGAGTGTCCCGCTTGTGCCACCTACCACGAAGTCGTGCAACGCATTGAGCAGCGGTACGGTGACCAGCTGTTGGTTCTGCATGTCGACTATCCGCTGCAGCGGCACAGGTTTTCCCTCATGGCCGCGCGTGCAGCCGAATGCGCCGATCAACAGGGTCGGTTCCGCGAGATGCAGCGAGTGCTCTACGACGCGCAGGACTCCCTCGGGATTCTGGAGTGGCACACCCTCGCAACACGAGCAGGTGTGCATGACCCGGCCGCCGTTGCGCAGTGCGCCTTCGCTGGCGCGAGCAGTTCTCGCCTTGAGGACGCGCGGCGATTCTCCGCTGGCATTGCGCCGCGCGGTACTCCCACAGTTATAGTCAACGGGTGGTGGTTTCCGTATCCCCCTAGCCTCGAGGAGGTGGCCGAGCGCGTCCGTGACCCGGGTCGGTAGTGGGAGGCTTTGGTGAATCGTGCGGTAAATGGTGCGCCCTTACTTCATGATAAGGTGTAACGAAGTTCAAGCGACGGCGGTGAGTACGTCTGTAGTCACTGCTTGCTAGCACTTCCAATGCGGCTTGTGCCGCAGGAGCGTTCGACTCGTGAAGCTACCTTCGATTTTGGATTCGGCACTTGTTATTGCCGTCGCGGTATCCCTGATGGTGCTTGGTGGTCCGGTCGCCGGTCAGGTCATTCCGGGTGGTGGCGGTGGAGATGTGTGGTGCATGCGTGTCTGTGATCCAGATCCCGTTGCATTCTGCGTATCCAAAGGAAGCCCGGAGGGCAACGGCGCCACATGTCAGACTGGCGTGTGCACTGGCGACACGACCGGGACCGAGTATCCGCACTACGTGATCTGCCCGTGAAGTGGTCGGGTGGGCCGACAAGGGATCGACGCATCGCCTTTTGGCTGACGGGAAGCTGCGCGAGCGCAGTTTCCCGTCAGAGGGTTGGTCGCGGCGCTCAATCTGGGACGCGACCCAGCCCCCTGCGCCAGTCCCTCAGCTGCCTGCTTGCCGTGTCGGGAATGGCGATGTTGGGCAGCTCTGGCGCAGGGGCTCAGGCAACACACGCACTCGTCCCGATGCAAGGGCGCGTTCTCGAGCACGAGTTCTCGAGAGCAATCAGCGCTCGCGAGATGTCAGATGGCTCGGTACTTATCGCAGACGAAGGTGAGGAGCGCGTCCTGCTGGCAGACTTCGCCACGGGACGCGTTCGAGATGTCGCACGCCGCGGTGATGGCCCGGGTGAGTTCCGGCAGGTGTCACGCTTGTTCCCGCTCGGCGGAGACAGTACGGTGATGCCGGACGCTGCTCAGCGGCGCTGGGTGCTGTTCGTCGGTGCGCGCGCTGTCGCGACGTGGAGTGCTAGCGTGCCAGTCGTGCGTGCTTCGGCGGGTGCCTTTTTGCAGGGGCTGGTGACAGGGGGCAATGCGGTGGTGGTGGAACACGTGCCGTCACACTTACGAGAGGCCTCGATGGCGGCACGCGAAGGTCGTGCGGTTAGAATGATCAGCCAGCGGACCGGCGAAGTGTCACAGATCGCCACGGTGCATCGGCAGACTCTGCCGGTGCGGAGTGAAAGTGATGGGGCGATCCCCGCCTCTTCCTTGGCTGCCACGAGCAGCGGCAGTAAGTTCTACGCGAACGTACGGGCACTCGACCAGGTAGCTGTGTTGGCTGGCGTGATCATCATTGCACGCCATGCGCCGTATCGGTTGACGAGGTGCCATGCTGATGGCAATGGGTGCTTCGATGGCCCCGTCGTACCGCATGAAGTCGGACCTGTCGGTGCGCGTCGGCATGCGATACTCGCAAGGCAGAACACAATCGGCGTGAACGCTACCCCGCGCACCAATCCGGCGTTGGGGGTGGAGTGGCCAGACCCTTTGCCGCCATTCGCGCCGCCACCTAGTCGGGCAGAGCGAAGCGCCGTGTTGATTGCACCCACAGGTCATGTGCTCGTGCAACGCCTTCCGCGCGACAGCTCGGGTGTTGAGTACGATGTGTTCGGACTCGAAACACTTGCTCGGGAAGCCGTACTTAAGGTGCCCATGAACGTGGACATAATTGGTGTTGGGAGTCGCGCATTGTACGCAGTGACCGTGGATGAGAATGGACTCCAACACATGGCTCGATACGTCTGGCCTCTTCCTCCGGTGTAACTGATGCTTCAGCGTCATTGTCGGAGACTAGCTGGGATGCGAAGGCGGAGCGAATGTTGTGCGGAGGTAGGGCTCAACCGCTCGAACGAGTCGGCAGTCTGGTACGTGGCCATACTTGTCGCCACGCTCGCCGCATCCCTGCCGGCACAGCAAGCACCTGCGTACCTGCGCCCGGTCGTGCTGCGCAACTACGAGCCGCCCCCCGAGCTGGAGCTGTTCGGTGTCGCGATATCCGCCGTCGCGCGAGACGCGTCGTCGCTGTGGCTGCGGCACCGCGGCGACCTCATGCCAGTGCGCCTCGATCTGCGGAGCGGCCGGTTCTCACGGGTCGGTCGGATCGGCGACGGGCCTGGCGAATTTCGCAACGTCTCGAACATCATGGCGGGGCCGGGGACAGACATGCTGGTCTACGACCAGCTGCAGCACCGCATCACGCGGTTGACGGAGAGCGGCACTCTCCGCGATTCTCGCATCGTCGAAGCAGGGCGGGCGATCGGGTTCGGCGCGCTGCGGACGGACCGCAACGGCGTCGTGTACGAGCGGGCCTCGCCGCCCGCGACGGATTGGAGCGACGGCGTCCGGATCGTACGCCTTGAGCCGGACGGGCGACGCGTGACGCTGCCGTACTGGGACCCTGGCTGGCGCACGCAGACCCAGCATCGGGCGCAACTCCCCAACGGGAGCATTCGCAGTGTCGGGATGCGTGGACCTCGGTGGATCCGAGCCGTGCTCGCCGACGGTCGAGTGGCCGTGGTGTGGACCGACTTGGCGGTGGTGTGGGTTGGCGACGCGGCGAAGCCTGCACGGTGGGCGCTGCTCCCGTTCCGCGATACGCTGACGACGGGACAGCGACAGACCGGCGAGCGCATGCTGCGCAACTTCGAGGCGGAGATGCAGCGAGAAGGGGGACGGTTCGTGACCCCTCGCCCGAGTCTTCAGCGGTACCACGCGCAGATCGCCGGTCTCGCGCCAACGCCCGATGGCGGACTCTGGGTGATCCGCACCCGGAACTGTGCGTCGTTCCCCGCGTGGCGGCATCCGGTGACGGGGCGTCCTCCCCGACCGAACCAAGTGGCGTGCCAAGTGGCCGACCGCTTGGATGCGAACGGTCGTCGCCTCTCGGGTGTGTTCCTCGCGGGCACCCTCGTGGGCGTCCTCGGCGACCGCTTCTGGCTGGCGGTGGACTACCCGTCGGTGCGCGACGATGCCGATGACTTGGAGGGCTTTCAGCTCGTGGTGGCGTTGCGGGTGCCGGGCTGAGGGGTGGGGGCGCATGGACCACTGCGCAACGACCAACCGCCCCATCCGTCACCTACGTGATCGACGCTGGCTTCGCCGTGCCAGATGAGGTGCACGACGGATTCGCGCAGATCACCACGATGGCGGTCTCACCGGCGGGCACCGTCGCGGTGCTGGACGCGATCTCAGCGCAGGTCACCGTGTTGGACGCGCGCGGCCGGCTGGTAAGACGAGTCGGCCGCGCCGGCCGCGGGCCCGGCGAGTTGTCAGCGCGTTTGGTGCAGTCCGTGACCTTCAGCGGCGACGGCACGCTCTGGGTGCCGCAGGCATCCCAGCGGCGCATCGACCGCTTCGCCGACGACGGTCGCGTACTCTCTGCGCTGCCGTTCGGCCTGCCACTCCCCACGGCGTTCCGGGCGGTGTGGCAGCCGGGTGACCGGCTGGCCTACTGGACCGTCACCGCGACCGGCGACTTCACCGTGGCGCTGTACGACACCCGCGCTGAGCAGGTCACGTGGAGCGTGCCGGTGATCGCACGGGACAAGAACGCCGCACCCGGACCGCGCATGCGGGCGCTGGCGCCGGCCGTGGCGTGGTGCGCCGCGCCGGATGGCTCGGTCTACTTCGGTCGCAGCGACTCCGCGACGGTCCGGGTGCGGCGGCCGGACGGTGCCGTGGCCACGTTCGTGACCATGGACGTCCCGCAGCGCGCACTGTCCGCCGCTGATGCGCAGACCCTGCGGGCACTCGAAGACGCTCGGCGTCGCGCGCTGCTGCCTGCGCCGCCGAACCTGCCACCACTGGAGTTACCCGCATCACTGCCACGCTATGCCGGCCTGCTCTGCGGTCGGGACGGCAGTGTGTGGCGCCAGGATTTCCCGCCAGTGGGTGCGCTCGACGCCGAGTCGATGGGTGCGCTCAGCTACACCGCGGCACCCAGTCCGGATTGGGTACGCTACCGTCCGGACGGCAGCGTGGCCGAGCGGGTACGGATCCCCGCCCGTGTGGTCGTGCACGCGGCAGACGCCGAGGCGCTGTACGGGGTGCGGATGCAGGACGATGGTGACCAGCGGGTGGTGCGGCTGGTGTGGGGGCGGTAGGCGGGGGGCGTTTGACCGCTTGGGCCGGCTACTCAGGATGCGCCCACCCGCATGTCCGCCGGCATCGCCTGCAACACGAGCCGATCAAACGCGACCGTGCGGCTCGCATGGTCAATGTCGATGCCCACCACCCGCCCGTCCGCGTCAAAGTCCAAGACGACGCCCTCGGAGACCTCGCGGCTGTCCACAGCCGGCCGGTCACCCAGGTCGATGTACAGCGAGTCGGTGTCCGCAAAGTAGCTCAGCTTCATGGGCGGTAGTTCCGGTCAGGGAAGGCATTGTGAATGGTAACGCCGTCAGCAAGTGTGACCACCCGCAGGGC
>CAYSFN010000098.1:0-9887 GCA_964430045.1 uncultured Gemmatimonadaceae bacterium | reverse complement strand
GCACGCCGCGCGTGAACGGGAAGACCCCGGGCTCGCCCAGGGCGGGCGCCAGGTCGGGGCGCAGATCGCCGGCGCGATACACCGGCGCCACCGGGATCCCCGAGGGCGTGACCAGCTCGCGCGGCGCGCTCACGACGTCAGGAGGGTGCGAGCCAATTCCACGTCGGCCCTGGAGCCGATGTACAGCGGCACCCGCTGGTGCAGCTCGCTGGGCACGATGTCCATGATGCGGGTGACGCCGTCCGTTGCCGCCCCGCCAGCCTGCTCGACGATGAACGCCAGCGGCGCCGCCTCGTAGAGCAGCCGCAGCTTGCCCTTGGGCGACCTGGCGTTCGCGGGGTAGGCGAAGATGCCACCGCCGAAGAGGTTGCGATGGAAGTCGGCGACCAGCGACCCGACGTACCGCACGTTCATCCCCTCGCGCTCGCCGTCGAGCCCGCGAAAGCGCCGCATCACGCGCTTGACCGGCTCGGACCAGACCGGCTCGTACGCATCGTTCACCGACAGGTAGCGGCCCGTCTCGGGGATGCGCATGTCGGGATGCGACAGCAGGAACTCGCCGATCATCGGGTCGAGCGTGAAGCCGTGCACGCCGTGGCCGGTGGTATAGACCAGCATCGTCGCGGAGCCGTAGATCACGTAGCCCGCCGCGACCTGCTGCGCCCCGGGCTGCAACAGGTCCTGCAGCGTGCCGACGGGGCCGTCGCTCACCTTGCGCACGATCGAGAAGATCGTGCCCACCGGCACGTTGACGTCGATGTTGGACGAGCCGTCGAGCGGGTCGAAGAGCACGGCGTAGCGCCCCTGCCGGAACTTCGAGGGGATGGGGATCATCTCCTCCTCCTCCTCGGAGCCCATTGCGCAGAGGCGGCCGCCGTGGTCCAGCGCCTTGACGATGGTTTCGTTGGCGAACACGTCGAGCTTCTGCTGGACCTCCCCCTGGACGTTCGCCTGCCCGGCGGAGCCCAGGATGTCGACCAGCCCGGCGCGACGCACCTTGTTGGCGATGATCTTCGCCGCAAGGGCGAGATCGTACAGGATTCCCGAGAGGTCGCCCGTGGCCTTCGGAAAGAGGCGTTCCTGCTCGATGATGAAGCGTTCGATCGTGACGACCGCCGTGTCGGAATGCGTGACCATCACTCAACGATAACGCCGCTCCGGGCGGGGAGCGAGCGTTCGGGCGCCGGCACGATGAACCGGCCGTCGCGCCCGGCCACGCGCAGGCGGCGCCCGTCGCTGGCCACCACGATGCTCCCCAGCTCGTCGGTCCGCAGTGCGACGATGCCGCGCTCCGCATACCGCGTCAGCACCGACGGGTGCGGGTGGCCGAAGGTGTTGCCGGCGCCGACCGAGATGAGCGCCAGGCGCGGCCGCACGGCGTCCAGCAGCGGCTCGGTGCTGGACGTCCGACTGCCGTGGTGGGCCGCCTTGAGCACGTCGGCACGCAGCGCGTCGCGCCCCCAGCGCTCGAGCATCCAGCGTTCCTCGGCGGCCTCGGCGTCCCCCGTCAGCAGGAATCGATGCGCCCCGTAGGTCGCCATCACCACGACGGACGCCGCATTGGGGTCGCGCTGGGCGACGGTCCACGCGGAATCCGGCGCCAGGACGTGCAACTGCACGCCGTCGACCGTGAGGGTGTCGCCGGGGCGGACGCGCTGCCACGTGGTGCCGCGCCGTGCCGCCGCCGCAAGGGAGGCCGCATACGAGGCATTGGGCGCGACGTAGGCGGCATCCCAGTACGCGCGCGGACGCAGGGCCTCCACCACTGCCTGCGCACCCCCGACGTGGTCCTCGTGCGGGTGGGACAGGACGAACAGCGCGACGTCGCCGCCGCGCGCCCGGAGGTAGGGCACCACCACGCGGCGCCCCGCGTCCCCGCCCGCCCATGAGCGGCCTGCATCCACGACGATCCAGCGTCCCCTCGGGGTGCGCAGCGCGAGCGCGTCGCCCTGCCCCACGTCCAGGACGTGCAGTTCCGCGTCCCCGCTCGGCCGCGGGGCAATGGGCCACCAGGCCAGGAGCGCCAGCGTGGCGATGGCGAGCGACGTCCAGCGCCACGGACGCGTCGCCCGCAGCGCCGCACACAGGGCAGCGACGGCGGCGAGCGTGAGCAGCGCGCCCGTCTGCGTGGGCACGGTGGCGACGTCGGCCCCCGGGAGCGCCGCAGCACCCTGCGCCACGGCGGCGAGTGCGCGGAGGCCCGGGCGACAGGCATCAGCGACCCACGCCGAAGCCGCAGGCCACCAGCCCAACGCCAGGGCGAGGAACAGCGTGGGCTGGAGCAGGTTGGCGATCGGCCCGGCCGCAAGGTTGGCGAGCGGCGCGATCAGCGACGTGCGCCCGAAGTACCACGCGACCAGCGGCGCGGTCACCACGGACGCGATGATGCTGGTGGTGAGTTCCTTGCCCATCCAGCGCTTCCATCCGCGCGTCCGGCTCGGCATGAGGCGCCGCCCGAGGTCGCCCGCGACGATGAGCCCCACCATCCCCGCAACGGTGAGCTGCCAGCCGATGCGCAGCACCACGGTGGGGTCGAAGGCGAGCGGCCACCCCGCGCCGAGCGCCAGGGCGGCCCACGGCGAGGTCGGGCGCTGGAGCAGCCGCGAGGCCGCCAGCGCGACGAACATCACGGCGGACCGGACAGCGGGTGCCGGTGCGCCGATCAGCAGCACGTAGCACACGGTCACGACGCAGCCACCGATCAGCGCGCGACGGCGGGAGCACCGGGCGGCCTCCAGCAGCAGCACGACCGCACTGGCCACGATGGTCACGTGCAGGCCGGAGATGGACAGGATGTGCACGAGCCCGGCGCGCGCGAAGGTGTCGCGGACTTCGGCGTCGAGATCGTCGGTCTCGGCGATCAGCAGCGCCTTGGCCAGCGGCGCGTCGGCGCCGAAGTCCCGCGCCAGGGCAACCGAGGCCCGCTGCCGCGCCCGCGCGAAGACATCGGGCGACTCGAGCAGCGTGAGCGCGGCCTTCCGCACGAGGATGCCGTCGCCCGTCGCAAACATGTCGCCCGTCACGGCGACCACCGCCCCCGGCGCGGCGCTGCCGGCGCGCACACTCACCGAGACCGCCACCGGGCAGCGCCCGACCGTGTGCGCCCGGGTGAAGGCGCCCGGCTCGACGGCGCGATCGATGCGCACCGTGAGGCGACCGGCGGCGATGAGCGCCGGGCGGCAGCGCGCGAGGTGCCATTGATACGAGGTGGCGACCGCTGCACCGGCGACGAGCAGCAGCGCACCGGGCAGCGCGCCACGCCAGCGCCAGCGCAGATGCAGCAGGATCAGCAGCGCCGCGAGCGTCGCTGCCCACGCAATCAGTCGTGAAAAGCCGAGCGCGAGTCCGCTGGCGTAGGCCGCAACGGCCCAGGCAATGAGGGGCACGAGGCGAACGTCGCCCCGCGCCCCCGACCGCGCGTCACCGCAATGCGGCGGGCATCATCCGGCCATCGGCAGGGGGGCGCGTTCGTGGACCATCGTGCCGGTGAAGGTCGACCCCGTGGTGCCCGTCAACTCGACGGTCATGTAGGAGCCGACCAACGACTCCGGACCCTCGACCAGGATGGTCTTGTAGTCACGCGACCGGCCCTGGAGGAGGTCGCCGCGCCGCGCGCTCTTCTCGATGAGGATCTCGCGACGCTGACCGAGCAGGCCGATGTTGCGATCCCGCGACGCGGCGCGGACCACCGCGATCAGCTCGTCGAGCCGGGCACTGGCCACGTCCTCGGCGACCGTCCACTCGGCGGGCATCCGCGTGGCGGGCGTGCCCTCGCGCGGCGAGAACTTGAAGGTGAAGGCATCGTCGAACCCGACCTCGCGCACGGCGCTGAGCGTCTCGGCGAACTCCGCGTGGGTCTCGCCGGGAAAACCGACGATGATGTCCGTGGTGAGCCCCAGGCCGGGGATCGCCTCGCGCAGCCGCTCGACGCACCGCAGGTAGTCGTCGCGGGAGTAGCGCCGCAGCATCCGCTTCAGCACGTCCGTCGCGCCGGACTGCATGGGCAGATGGACGTGCTCGCAGACGGCGGGTGTGTCGGCCATCGCGGCAATGACGCGCTCCGAGAAGTCGTTGGGATGCGGCGAGGTGAACCGCAGGCGCTGCACGCCGTCGACCGCCCCCACGGCACGGAGGAGGTCACCGAAGTCGTCCGTGCCGTCGTGATACGAGTTGACGGTCTGCCCCAGGAGGATCACCTCCGTGATCCCCTGCTCCACCACGGCCCGCGTCTCGCGCACGACATCCGCCAGACGCCGCGAGCGCTCGCTCCCGCGCGTGTAGGGCACGATGCAGTACGTGCAGCGATAGTCGCAGCCGCGCTGGACGGGGATCCACGCCTTGACCCCGTCGAGCCGATGCGCCGTGACGTCCTCGTAGTGTTCCTCGAGGTCGAAGTCCGTCGCGACCCGTCGCTCGCCATTGCGGGCCCCGGCGATCAACTCGGGCAGCGCGCGATACCCGTCGGGGCCGATCACCAGGGACACGTGCCTGGTCTTGAGCAACTGCGGGCCGAGGCGTTGCGCCATGCAGCCCGCGACCCCGAGGACGGTGTCGGGCCCCATGTGCCGTTTGAGCTCGCCCAGGCGCCCGATCACCCGCTGCTCGGCGTGATCGCGGATGGCGCAGGTGTTGACGAGGATGACGTCCGCGCCTTCGGGGGTGGCCGAGGGGGTGTACCCGTGGGGTGCCAGCGTGCCGAACATCAGCTCGGTGTCGCTGACGTTCATCTGGCAACCGTATGTTTCGATGTACAGAGAGGGCACGGGGCGACGGTCCGAGGGGCCGGGAGCTGGAGCGATGCTCCGCCTTAATCTAGTCGGCGGCGTGCGGCGCGGACGGCGGCGTGCCGGGGAGCGACAGGTGGAACTGCGCCCCCTGCCCCGGCTCGCTCGTCACCCAGATGCGCCCGGCGTGGGACTCGGCCACGAGCCGGCAGAACGCGAGCCCGAGCCCGGAGCTCCGGAGCTTCGGCGCATTCGGGGTGCGCACCTGCTCGAACTTCCGGAAGATGAGTTCGTGGTACTCGCGCGCGATCCCCGGCCCCGTGTCCGCGACAGTGAACAGGATTCCGCTGCCCTCACGGCGGGCGCTCATCGTGATCGCCACGCCGTTGGGCGAATGGCTGAGCGCATTCTGCAGGAGATTGGCGACGACGCGGCGCAACAGCGTCTTGTCGGCCTCGAAGACCGGCGCGTCGTCGGCAACGTCGATGGTGCAGGTGGCGCCCTCCTGTGCGAAGCGGTGCTGCCAGTCGAACTGCATCTCCGAGAGGAAGGCCGCCGGGGCGATCGGCGTTGGCGTGATCGTGACCGCGCCCGACTCGATGCGGGTGACCTCGAGCAGATCCTCGATCGCCCCCAGGAGGTCTTCGGCCTGCCCCTCCGCCTCGCCGAGCGCGTTGCGCTGGCCATCGCTCAGGGGACCGAAGTCCCCGTCGAGGACCATCTCGAGGGTCGCGAGGACGGTGGTGAGCGGGGTCTTGAGGTCGTGCACGATCATCTTGACCAGATCGTCGCGCACCATCTGGAGTTCGCGCTGTTTCCGGACCGCCTCCTCGAGGGCGTCGGTGGCTGCGCGCAGGGCGAGCAGGGCCCGGATCCGGGCGCCGAGGACGTGCCGATTGTGCGGCTTGGTGAGGTAGTCGTCCGCACCGGCCTCGATCGCGCGCACGCGGTCCTGCGCCTCGCTGAGCGCGCTGATGAAGATCACCGGGACGTGCTTGGTGCGCGGATCGCGCTTCACGCGGCGGCAGACCTCGAAGCCCGCGACCCGATCGTCGGCGGCGAGCCCCGCGCCGGGCATCGCGACGTCGAGGATCGCGAGGTCGGGCACGTGCTCCAGGGCGGCGGAGAGCGCGGTCGCCGCGTCGTGCGCCGCCACGACCCGGTACCCGGCAGCCTCGAGCTGGTCGCGCAACAGCTCCACGTTCGCCTGCACATCGTCGGCGACCAGGATCAGCGGCGCGCGCTCGGTCACGGCGTCAGGGGACGATGGCGAGGCCGAGGTTCATCAACCAGGCCGACTCGCGGCCGGCACCGCTGCGACGAGCGGCCCGCTGGACCCCCAGATTCAGCGATGCGCGTCCCATGGCCAGCGGATACCCGACACCGGCCCCGAGCGAGCGCTCCGTCACGGCCTGCGCCCCCACGTCAAAGGGCAACGTGCGCTGCCGTGCGCCCACGCGCAGCGTGACGGCCGACCCAAGAACGGACGGACCGCGCGACTCGACCCCGGCGGCGAACTCGTCGGCGTCGCGGATGGCGAGCGTGGGTGTCCCGAGGCCTTCGAGGTCGGTCCACCGCGTGCGCTGCCACGAGGCCGCGATGACGGTCGAGGTGATGCCGTCGTAGCGCACGCCTCCCCCGACCTGCATGGGCACCGTGGCGGACCCCACCACCGTGTCCGCGAGCCGGGCACGCATGGTTCCTCCGATGCGCGTGTGCGCGGTCACCGCGATGTTCGTCGACACGCGCCAATCGGCCCCGAGGGAGAACGCCTGCCCCGCGAAGGCGTACGTCGCCTGCGAACTCACGTCGGCGAGCGGAACGGAGTCGGGGAAATCGCGACCGATCGCCAGGCGGTTCCGGCCCGTGATGACGTGCAGCCCCACCCCGGCACGCAGGCGATCGGAGAATCGCCACCCGAGTGCCGCGCGCACGTCGTTGATGGCCCCGGACGACGCGAACAGCGACGTCACGTCGACCACGTCCTCGCCGACCTGCTCCTGGACCTGCGAGGCCGTCTCGAAGGTGCGGTCGAGCAAGGTCGCGAAGGTGACGGCGACGGACGCCCGCTCGGAGACCTTGCCGGAGAGGCCCGTGAGCGGAAAGCGCACGACGCTGGTGCGATCACGCGCGGTGCCGAGCCGTGTGACGCGCGACTCCGGTTCCGCGTGGAAGAACAGGGCCCCGCGCTGCCAGTTCGCGACTGCCGCCGGGTTGAGGGGCGTCAGTTCATCGAAGGGCGCAAGGGCTCCTGCCGTTCCCGCCGCCCGGGCGCTCTGCCCGCTCACGGGATAGCCGAAGCCCTGACCGCCGAGGATGCCCTGGGCGGCAAGTGTTGTCGCGGAACAGGTGGCGACGACCGCGATGGAGACGAACGCACGGATCACGGTCGACCGAACCGGGAACGGGGGATGTAGCTCAAACGGAGCTTCGGACGCAGCGCCGGCGGGGCGTCGAGCCCGTAGAACTCGAGATACCCGGCGGCCGTGGCCTCATTCAGCGACTGGAGGACCAGGGCCGTCTGCGGGCCGTTCTCACGGTCGGTGACCGAGGTCCACCGGCGGACCAACTGGATCAGATCGATCCGCCGCTCGCCGGAGTCCGCCGGTGCCGCGACGATCGCGCCGATCCCGAACTGCAGCGCGGGGAACACCAGGGAGGCGGCCCGCGTGATGTCGACGATGCGGTTCGAGGCACTGACGGCCACCGGTGCGATCGCCAGCGGTTCCGTGCGGTCGACCGTCCCCGCGGAGCGCTGGAAGAGCGACAACTGGGCACGAACCAGGACCACGGAATCGAGATAGTAGGACGGCACCACCAACCGGAGGTAAGTCCGGCGCGCGGGGATCCCGCCGACGATGAGACGCGCCGGGTCGCTGGTCTCCGTGCCGCGGACGAAGATGGTGTGATCCGCCAGCTCCGCCGCCAGCGTGGCGTCGGTGGCGGGCGACCGCGACACCGGTCCGATGTTCAACTGGCGCGCATCGGGGTCGTCGGGATTCGGCTTGAACGAGAGGCGGGGGGGGGCGCCGGTTTCGACGGACTGCAGGAGTGCGGTGCCGGGACCCGCCAGCCGCAACCCGATGCGGATGCGCGCCCCGCTGCGCACCTTGTCGAGGATCACGTCGTTGCGGAGGTACACCTTGGCCGAATCATCGAGCAGCAGCGCGACGCTGTTGACCTCCGTGCTGCCGAGCAGACGCTCGGGGGTGAAGAGCGCCGCGAGCACTTCGGTGGTCGTGTCCGTCGCCGGGGTGTCCACGTCGTAGGCCTCCAACGTGATGTCCCCGGTCCAGCCCACGTTGGCGAGCGCGAAGCGCACCATCACGTGCGCGGAGTCGAGTGCCGTGATGGGCCGCGCGGCCCCCTGCACGGTGTACGTGCTGGTCACCGTGTCGTAGCGCACGATCGCGCGCACGTCGACGGAGTCCCCGCGCGTCGCCAGCCAGAGTCCGTTCTCCGTGCCTCGGAGCGGGAAGTCGCCCACGGACGCCGCGAAGGCCACCGGTTCGATCACCACCTCCTGCAGCGGGATGTTCTCGACCGGACACAGCGCTGGACAGGTGTTGCCTCCGACGAGATCCTCGCCGCAGGCGGCGAGGATCCACAGGAGTGGCAGACAAAGAGATGATCGTCGAACGGACACAGGCTCCGGAGGTCGAGACACACGTGACTGCTGGATTGGACCCGGGGCGCGGCAGGAGGGTTCCCCGCCGCGCGGGCATATCCCTGAAAGTTACACCGACGACCTGACGCGGGGTGTGATCAGCGATAGCGGCGCGGCAACCGGAGCCGCAGCCCGGTGAGGAACTCGTAGGGACTGACGCCCGCGCGCCCGGCCACCGCCTCCACGTGCAGGTCCGGCTCGGGGCCGATCACGCACACGGCATCGCCGACCTCGGCCCGCAGGCCGGTGACGTCGACCAGCGTCAGATCCATGTTCACGAGCCCGATGACCGGCGCCATTGCCGCTCCGACGCGGACGCGGCCGACGTTCGAGGCCCCCCGGCGGAAGCCATCGGCGTACCCCACCCCGATGGTCGCGACGACGCTCTCGCGCTCGGCGATCCACGTGGCGCCGTAGCTGACCGATTCGCCGGGCCGCAGGGTGTGCACCTCGAGGATGCGTGCACACAGCGTGACGACCGGCTCCGGCCGGATCGCCTCCCCCACGCCAACGCCGAACAGGAAAACCCCGGGGCGCACCACGGCGTGCGCCGACGGTCCGCGCCGGATGATCGCCGCCGAATTGTCGGTGTGGATGATGGGTGGCCGCGCCGGCAGCGCGGCCGATGTTCGTCGCGCTCGTCATTTTGCGGCCGAACATCGCCCCGATGACGGTCGTGAAAATGTTGGTGCCGGCTTGCATCATGCTGTCGCGCGATTGGGTTTTCTCGCGTTCGACGCGCTCTTGAGCGGTGCGAATTTGGTTCTGTGCGGTCGAGAGTTTCGACGCATATTTCTGCCGCAGCTTCTCGATCGCCAGATCGCGCGCTTCGACCGCGCGCTGGCGCAGCCGCGTGCGGAAGTCCCCTTCGCTTTCGCCGGGCTTCGAGGTTTCTTTGAGGTCTTTGCACTGATAGACCGTCAGGTCGTGGCCCTGGTAAAGCTGCGACTTGAAGGCCGAGGCCCAAGATTTGTAGTTGGCAGCGCGGGTGAGTTCGGTGGCCAGCGGCGCGAACTCGGCGCCGGCGAGCGGGGCGTCGGAAAATTGCGGCGCACCGGCGAGCGCGTCGGCCGACGCCCAGACATCGTCGGCGACGCCGCTGCGGCAATCGGCCAAGAGCGCCACGTCGCGCCACACGTCGGCGACGCCCGCTTTCACGAAATGCAACCTTCCGGCGGCGAAGAGCGCCGCGCGGTAAACAACACGGGCGTTTTTGTTGGGCGAAGCGCAGCGCAGGTAGCGCTGCGGAATCGTCGCCGGCACCATCGGCGGCTGGGCGGCGTTGCTGTCGGCAGTGGTGGGCGCAGTAGCGGCAACCGCTTCGCGCACGGGGGAGAGGCCGGGAATGCCGGCAGTGGTTGGCTGCATGGTGGGCATGGATGAGGCGCTTGCGGGTGGAACGCCCGCGCTCCGGCGCGGCTGCATGAGCGTTTGAATTTGGGAGCGCGTCAGCGGGCCGCGCAAGTACGACAGCGCCCAGCGCGTTTGAAACACGA
>CAYSFN010000097.1:0-9937 GCA_964430045.1 uncultured Gemmatimonadaceae bacterium | reverse complement strand
TGCACGGTGTCCACGGAGATCGCCGGGCGGAAGGTGCCGCCCTGGGGCGTGCCGCTTCCGCCCTGCGCCTGCGCGGTGCGGACAGGGGCGATGGCGGCGATCAGCCCGCAGTACCACTCGCCCAGCCGGCTGCGCGCGTAGAGGGCGGGGCGCTGGGCGGACGAGTCCAGGGCCGCGACGCGCCGCAGCGCGGAGTCGCGCCGCACGACCTCGCGGTCGATCACGCCCTGCAGTTCGCAGATCCCCATCTCGCGGTCGCCCTTGAAGCCGTCGTCCTCGGAGCGGTGGAGGTCGTTGGCGATGTCCGGGACGCGCATCACGTCCGTCTCGAAGCTGATGCGCTGGTACCGCGAGGCCAGTTCCTGCTGCGTCTCCTGGATGTAGCCGTGGCGCAACGTGAGCAGCAGGTCGCGCTTGTTCGGGGCGAACGCGAGATCCCCGCTGTCGGCCACGATGGTCCGGCGCATCAGCGTGTTCGAGAGATCGTAGATGGTGACGTCGTACATGCGGTTGAGCCGCGAGTCGAGCCGGGCCATCCGCAGATAGGTGCGTCCGGGCTGCACCTCGTTGATGATCTGCTCCCGCAGCGCCAGGGTCGGCTTCTTCTGGCTGATGCTCCCCGACAACTGGTTGAGCCGGTAGTTCGCGCGCGGCAGCACCTGGTCATTGTAGAGCACCATCAGCAGCGAGAGCACGGCCCCCGCCCCGATCACGGGGCGCAGCAACTGGCGCGCGCCGATGCCGCTCGCCATCATCGCGATCAGCTCGCTGTCGGCGGCGAGCCGGCTGAAGGCGTAGAGCGTCGCGATCAGCACCGCCATGGGCAGCGTCATCGCGACCGTGAAGGGGATCGACAGCGCGAAGAACTCCGCGATGACCTCCCAGGGGAGGTCCTTCCCGACGAGCTGGTCGAAGCGTTTCGAGATGTAGTTGATCAGCAGGAGCGACGTCAGGGTGGACACCGCGAAGAGCAGCGGTCCCACATGCTCCCGCAACAGGTACCGCGTCAGAAGCTTCAACGCATCCAGTGCGAGGGGGTGTTCGTCCGCGTCCCCAAACGGGGACACGGGTTGTTGCCAGACGGTTCACCCGTAAATTCCACCGTCCGCCCCTGTGGCGGCAAGGTGGGGCCACTGGAGGGGTACATCGGCCGCCCCCAGTCCCGACGTCGTACCCCACGATCGTCCACAGGTTTTCTTGCACCGAATCCTTCTCCTCGCGGTCCTGGTCCTCTGCGGCCTCCCGGCGCCCGGTCGTGCGCAGGGGGCCGCAGGGGCGGACAGCGTTGGCGCCGGTCCCGGGATCCGGCTGCCCCGACCCTCGGCCCCGCGGTTTCCGTGGGTCACCCCCCCGGAGCTGCTCCCGTTCGGGCGGTACGCCGTGCGGACGGAGGGCTCGGCCGAGGTCGCCCGGCGCGTCGCGGAGTCGATCGCGGCCCGGGTCCAGGCCCGCTCGGCGCAGTTGTGGGTCCGCGGCGTCCGGGCGGCGCGCGATCACGGCGGTCCGGAGGCGCCCGGGCTGCTCGCCCTCGGCCCGCTGGACTCCATGCCGGCCGACACCTCGTTCGCGGCCATCTTCGCGGGGATGCTCGGCGACTATGCCGACCTCGACCTCGAGTTCAACGGCCTGTTCGAGGCCAAGGTCGATCGCACCCGCAACGAACGCTGCACGGCGTCGCAGATCTTCACGGTGATGTCCCAGTGCCAGGGGCTGTTCCAACCCGCCTTCGACTTCCAGTTCAACACCAAGATGGGGGGGACCATTGCCGACCGGGTGTTCCTCAACGTCGACTACAACTCGCAGCGCGAGTTCGACGCGTCCAACAACATCTCCATCCACTACCGCGGCAAGTCGGACGAATTCCTCGAGCGGCTGGAGGTCGGGAACGTCAGTCTCCAGCTCCCGCCCTCGCAGTTCATCACCGGGGCGATCCCGCAGGGGAACTACGGCGCGCAGGCGATGGGCCAGCTCGGCCCGCTCAGGTTCTCGACGATTCTCGCGCAGCAGCGCGGGAACGTCTCGAAGAACAACCAGTTCACGGTCGGGGATCGCACGCTCAAGACCGAGGACCGCGAGATCGAGGACTACCAGGTCGCGTCGCGGCGCTTCTTCTTCACGGTGGACCCGCAGTTGTTCGGGGCGGACTTCCCGAACATCGACATCCTGAACGGCGTGCAGATGCGCCAGATCGCCGAGGCCCTGCCGGACAGCATCCGGCCGCGGCGGCTCTCGGTGTACCGGGTGGTGCTGGGCGGTCAGCCGCCGAACCCGAACGGCCCGCGCTTCCGCATTCTCGGCGATCCCAACTCGCAGACCGGGCAGGTGTACGAGCTGCTGCGGGAGAACGTCGACTTCTACGCGGATCCCTCCCAGCTGTGGATCGCCCTGACCCGCCAGCCGAACCTCCAGAACGAGCGCTATGTGCTCGCCTACACGGTGCGGATGAACGGCCGGGACACGGTCATCGCCTCGGTCGGGGGGACGCCGGACGTCGAGTACGTGCCGGAGCGTCCGCAGTTCGCGATCCTGCTGTGGGACCCGCAGGTGCGTCCGACCGATCCCGCCGCGCGGCGCGAGATCCGGTCCGCGTACCAGATCGCCGGCGAGGACCTGCGGCGCAACACGTTGCAGGTGCGCATCGTGACCGGGGCCGGCGCCGGGCAGGAGAAGCCGCTCGCCGGGACCGCGGAGACCTACCTGCAGATGTTCGGCCTGTCGCAATCGGGCAACGCCGCGAGCTTCGACGTCGAAAACCGGCTCTGGCCCCGGCCGGGGGATCCGAACATCGCCATCGGCGGCACCGCGAACGCCAAGCTCATCCGGGACTACTTCCTGATCTTCCCCAGCGCGCGCCCGTTCGCGCGGGATGGACTGATCGTGTCGGGGAATCCGGTGAGCGACACGATCTACGTCACGCCCAGCGAGGATCTGTACTCGTCGCAGCACCCGCAGTCGCAGTACCGCATTCGTCTGCAGTACGATATCGAGGGCGGCGGGGACCTGGGGTCGCTCTCGCTCAACGCCGTGCAGCTGCGCCCGCTCTCGGAGGTCGTCAGCATCGACGGCATCGCGTTGTCGCGGGAGACGGACTACACGATCGACTACGAGCTGGGCCAGGTCACGTTCCTGCGTCCGGACACGCTGTTCCCGGTTGCCCGCACGGTCACCGTCCGCTACGAGGAGAACCCGCTCTTCGCGGCCGCGCCGACCAACGTGTTCGGGTTCACGGGCTCGATCCCGCTCGAACGTGGCATGATCGACTTCATCGCCATCTCGCAGTCGCAGCGCACGACCTTCACGCGGCCACCGCTGGGCTACGAGCCGCAGTCGTCCCTGATCGCCGGCGCCAGCACGCGGCTGTCCTTCGACGCGGCACCGCTGTCCCGATGGATCGAGCGCCTGCCGACGGTGCGGTCCACGGCGCTCTCCCGCGTGGACTTCTCGGCGGAGATCGCGACGAGCCGCCCGCAGCCCAACGCCGCCGGGCAGGCGTTCGTCGAATCGTTCGAGAACGAAGGCGGCACCGGGCTGCCCCTCGCCGAGGGCGCATGGTACTACTCCAGTCAGCCCGCGCTCGGCAGTCGCCTGCTCCAGCACATCAACGCCCCGATCCTGGATCTCCAGCGGGCGAGCACGATGGCCTGGCAGAACGCGGGGCTCAGCCGCACCGGGCAGCCGTACGCGTTCACCTTCGACCAGATCGATCCGCAGGTGCGGCTCACGGGCGTGGGGCTGCAGGCGCCGGAGCAGATCCTCTGGCTCACGCTGTATCCGCTGAGCAACGGCGGCCTGCGCAACCCGTCGACCGGCGCATTCCAGTGGCGGGTCGACGGAGCGCCCAGCGGACGGCGCTGGCGTTCGCTGCGCACCGTGCTCAGTCCCGCGGGGACGGACCTCTCGCGCGTCGAGCAGCTCGAGTTCTGGACGCTGGTGGATACGACGACGATCGGACGGCGCACGAATCCGACGCTCGTCTTCGACTTCGGCGAGATCTCCGAGAACTCCGTCGCGTTCGGACCGACGGACCTGCAGATCACGTCGCAGTCCGGCGGCGGGCAGGACTCGCTGTTCACGGGCAAGCAGATCCTGGGACTCGATCAGATGGACAGCGAGCGGGACCGGCTCTCGCGCGCCTTCAACCAGGCGACCGATGACCGCGGGTTGCCCGGGGACCGGGTGCCGTCGCTGACCATCCGGCGGAACGGAGAGCTCGACGTCGAGAATGACGTCGCCCTGTGTTCACGCGGCGCCTTCCAGCTGCTGCTGCTCGGCGACTCCCGCGCCAATTGCACGGTGCAGAACGGGCGACTCGACGAGGAGGACATCGATCTCGACCTGACGCTCAACCTCACGGCGGCGCAGCGCGAGGAGGAGCGGGTGCGTCGCTACATCATCGACCTCTCGGACCGCGCGACGTACAGCCGGATCGGGACCTGCAACCTGTCATCGGTGGATACGACCGTCGCGGGAGGCGGCGCCACGACGCCGCTGTGCTGGGTGCAGGTGCGCGTGCCGTTCCGCGCGCCGGACGATTCGCTCAACGGGGGGCCCAACCTGCGCCGCATCCGCGCCGCGCGCGTGACGGTGATCAGCGGCGAGGGCCTGGCCGACGAGGGGTTCTCCACCGTGCCCCTGGTGCGGTTGCGCCTGCTGGGCTCCCCGTGGCTGAAGCGGAATGACCGCACCGTCCGCGGGATCGCCGGCGACGAGCCGAGTGGCGGCTACATGCTTGCGTCCGTGATCGGCACGCAGGACCGGGACACGCTGCGCGGCGTGGACTACGAGAGTCCGCCCGGCGTGAACGACGCCCCGGAGACCCAGCAGACGGGCCTGGAGAGCATGGCGCAGCAGATCAACGAACGGGCGTTGCGCATGCTCGCGGGCGGCCTCGAGGAGGGCGACCGGGCGGAGGCCTTCTACCGCTTCGCCGAAGGATCGCGGAACTTCATGACCTACCGTGAGCTGCGGGTGTGGGCGCGTGGCAACGGTGCCGGCTGGGGCGAGGACGGTGAACTGCAGTTCTACATCAAGATCGGTCGCGATCAGAACAACTTCTACCTGTACCGGACGCCGGTGAACAGCGGGCGTGGGCGCGCCACGTGGCTGCCCGAGGTCCGGGTCGACTTCAGGCAGCTCTTCGACCTGCGGGAGGAACTGCAGAACAACTTCCTGCAGGCGTCGCCGGACTCGCTCGCCTGCACCGGCATCGACTCCGTGCTCATCGCGCGGTCGGGCGTACCGCTGGGGCAGCCCGTGAACCGCCACGCCGTGTGTCGCAACGGGTACATCGTGTATTCGCTGGATCCCGCCATCAATCCGCCGAACCTGGCGTCCGTGCAGGAGCTCGCCGTCGGGATGGTGCGCGTCGGCACGGGCACGGGGTCGTTCCCGGTGATGCCCACCGACACGCTGGAACTGTGGGTCAACGACATCCGGCTCACCGACGTCGAGCGCACGCCGGGCTACGCGGGGCAGGTGTCCATGAACGTGACCGCCGGCGACGTCGCGACGTTCCGCCTTTCCGCGAGCCGGGTCGACGGGAACTTCCGGCAACTGGCGGAGCTGCCGTCGTTCGTCGGGAGCGACGCGCTGGCGTTCGGGACATCGGTGCGGCTCGAACGGCTGCTGCCCGGGGCCGCCGCGCTGTCCATGCCATTCAGCGTCAATCACAGCACGGCCTCGTCCGAACCGTTGTTCGTCGCGCAGTCCGACATCCGCGGCAGTGGCATCCGGGGGCTTCGGACCCCGAAGCGGTCCTCCACGAACTACTCGCTCGGACTGCGGCGAGCCGTCCCCATGGCCGGCTCGGGCATCACCCCCACCATCTTCAACAACCTCTCGCTCACCGGCACCTATGGGACCGCCTCGACCCGCTCGGAGTTCGCCGACGGCGGCAGTGCGATCTGGAACGCGACGGTCGACTACAACCTCCAGGCGACGGCCCGTACCGTGACGCTCCCGCGCTGGATGTCGGGACGGCTCCCGGGGTGGCGCGCGGTCTCGGGCCTCCGGAGCGGCGCATTGCGCTGGACGCCCACGGCCGTGCGTTTCAACTCGACGATCGGACGCAACAGTGATCGGCGTACCACGTTCCTGCGGCCCGCCGAGACGGCGACCGACTCGGGGCGGGTCGTCCACGGGTTGAACGCCATCTGGCGCACGCAGGCCGCCGTGGAGTTCCGCCCCACCTCGGCGCTGCAGGCGCGCTGGGATCTGATCTCGGTGCGTGACCTCCGGAACTACGGCGACACGACGGCCATCGCCCTCATCGCCACCGGTGAACGTGACCGGTTCCTGGGGACGGACGTGGGGTTGGAGCGCGAGCGGCAGATGAATGCCTCGGTGAGCTATGAGCCGTCCATCACCGTCTGGCTGCGCCCGCGGCTCACCCTGGGGTCCACGTACTCGATGGTCCGTGACCCGCAGTCCCGTCAGTTGGTGCGCAGCGAGGATTCCGTGGGCGCGTTCCGGTTGCCGCGGCGCTTGTCGAGCAATCAGAGCATCGCGGCGTCGATGACGTTCGACCCGGGGCGTGCGATCGCCTCGTGGCGCGGCGATCGGGGCCGGATCGCGAGCGTGGCCGAGGTCGTGCGGCCGTTCGACTTCAGCTACACCCGGGGCATCAACTCCATCTTCGACGGGGCGCCGTTCACCCCGGGGCTCAGCTACCAGTTCGCGCTGGGGGGGCTCGACGAGTTCCGGGCGGTGGACCAGCGCTCGGCGACGGCGGCGGGATTCACCGAGCAGAGTTCCGTGACGACGGCCTTGCAGCTCCCGGGTGATCTCGCGATCAGCTCACGGGCGCAGCGCGCGGGGACGCGCAACTTCGTCCGCCGGCTCGACAACACGCAGGGGGCCGTCGACGGGTCGCAGCTGACCCTGCCGGACCTGAACGTGCGCTGGTCGTACACCCCGCGCGGGATGCTGGGACTCGTCATCAATGGCCTGAATACGACCGTCGGGTATCGGCAGCAGCGGCAATCGTCGGTGGATCGCGGCTTGGACTTCGAGGCCGAGCCCGACGTGCGTACGGGGCGTTCGTGGGACTATCCGGTGAATGTGGCGATCACCTGGGCATTCCTCGGCAACCTGCGCACGGGCGGAGGGTACACCAAGGGGCGGCGGGTCGACTCGCTGCCGGGCTCCACGAACGAGAGCCAGACCGAGGCGATGTCGGCGGACATGCAGCGATTCGTCACGCTGCCGGCCTCGTGGGGATTCCGCGGCCAGATGAACGCGCGGCTGAACTGGTCGAAGGAGTCGGCGAGCACCTTCGTGACCGTGCGCGGCGACGATCTGCGCAGTCGTCTGGCCGACAACGGCCGCCAGGCCCTCACGGTGAGCGCCGACACCGACGTCTCCTCGAACGTGAACTTCTCGCTGCAGTTGTCCAACGTCGTCACCTACGACAACAACTTCAACCGCCGTGTCTCGCAGTTGGTGGTCACCACGGTCTTCCGCATGCAGTTCTTCGCCAACAACGCCCGATGATCCCTTTCGTTCCGCGCCAGGCCGCCGCTGCGGCCGCCGCCCTGCTCGTCCTCGCCACAGCGTGCGGCGACCCCGGACCCGTGCGCCCGGTGGTGCACTTCGACGGCGCCCGCGCCCTCACGTACGTGCAGACCCAGCTGGACTTCGGCCCGCGCGTCCCGGGCACGCCCGGCCACGTGGCCGCCGGTGACTGGATCGTTGCGCAGTTGCGGCCGCTGGCGGACACCGTCATCGAGCAGCGCTTCACGCACACGACGGCGGACGGTGTCGTGCTGCCCTTGCGCAACGTGTTCGCGCAGTTCAACCCGGCGGCGACCACGCGCATCCTCTACGTGACGCACTGGGACACGCGGCCCCATTCCGAGAAGGGCCGCGACGCGGCGGAGCGCGCGCTGCCGGTGCCGGGGGCGAACGACGGGGCGTCGGGCACGGCGATGCTGCTGGTCCTCGCCGAGGCCCTGCGGGAGCTCCCCCCGACGGTCGGTGTCGACCTGCTGTTCACGGACGGCGAGGACTACGGCAGCTTCGACACGATGACCGACGTGCTCATCGGCGCGCGCTACTACGCCGAGCACATCCTGCCGGACCCGACCTACCGCCCGATCTTCGGCGTGCTCTGGGACATGATCGGCCACCGCAATCTGCGTCTCCCGCAGGAGGCCTTCTCGGCCAAGGCGGCGCCCGAGGTCAACCACCTCGTCTGGGACGCGGCGGCACGCCTCGGTCACGGCGACATCTTCGTCCCGCAGGTCAAGTATCAGATCCAGGACGACCACGTGCCGCTCATCGAGAAGGGCTTCCGCATCGTGGACGTCATCGACCTGGATTTCCCGTGGCATCACACGCCTTTCGACACCATCGACAAGGTGAGTGCCCGGTCGCTCGAGGTGGTGGGGCAGGTCGCCCTGCTGCTTGTCCGGGAGGCCGGGGCGCAGTAGAGCGGTGACGGTGGCGCCCGTGTGGTGATGGCCGGGACGGCGCAGGCTGCTAGCGTGCGCCCATGCCCACGCGATCCGAACGTACCGCCATCCTGTTTCTCTCCACGGTGCTCGCCGCCGGGGCGCTGGTCCGCGTGGCCCGCGCCGTGCAGACGGGGGAGAAGCCGCCCCCTGCCGCGCAACAGGCGCTCGACGCCCAGCGCCGCGCCATCGATTCCGCGCAGCGGTTGCGGGGGGCACGACCAGCGGTGCCCCCCGCCCCCGTGCGTGCACGGCCGGTCCGGGCGCTGCGTGCGCCGCCCCTGGTCGTTCGCTACCCGATCGACCTGGACCGGGCCGACTCCGCCACCATCAACGCGCTGCCGGGGGTCGGTCCGGCGATTGCGCAGCGCATCGTCGCGCAGCGCGACTCGTTCGGGGCCTTCGGCTCCCTGGCGCAGTTGCAGGCGAGAGTGCGCGGCGTCGGCCCCTCGCTCGCGCTCAGGATCGAACGACTGGTCACCTTCTCGGGAATCCCGCGCGCCCGCTCGCCTTGACACCATGCTGCCGGGAGGCAGATTGCCCATACCGGGACCTGCTCGCGCGAGCGGGGCGCCGGTCGCGTTCCCCCGCTCCGGAGCAGTCGCCCAGATGGCGTCCCCCGCCTCGACCAGTAGTGAGCGCATCGGTGATCTCCTCGTCCGCGAGGGGCTGATCACGCGCGAACAGCTCGACAAGGCGCTCCAGGAGCAGCGGCAGAACGGGACGCGGGTGGGCTACAACCTCGTCAAGCTCGGCTTCGTCCAGGAGCTGGAGCTGACGAAGATGCTGGCGAAGCAGTACAAGCTGCCCGCCGTGGACCTCTCGCGCTTCGAGGTCGACGTCAAGATCGTCAAGCTGATCCCGACGGACATCGCGTCGAAGAACCTCGTGTTCCCGCTGCGGCGGGACGGGCGCGTGCTGACGGTGGCGATGGCCGACCCGACGAACTTCGCGATCATCGACGATCTCAAGTTCATCACGCGCTACGACATCATTCCGGTGATCGCGGGGGAGTTCACGCTCCGCACGCTCGTCGACAAGCACTACGACGCCGGCGACGCGCAGATGGCGTCCCTGCTCGACGAGATGGCGGGCATCCTGGGCGACGAGGACGTCGAATACGTCGAGGAGCGCGAGGAGGAGGTCTCCGCCGCCGCGCTGGCGGCCGTCGTCGAGGACGCGCCCGTCGTCAAGATGATCAACGCGATCCTGATGGACGCGGTGAAGCGCGGCGCCTCCGACATCCACTTCGAGTGCTTCGAGCACGACCTGCGCGTGCGCTACCGCATCGACGGCGCCCTGCTGGAGGTGATGAAGCCGCCCAAGAAGATGCAGGCGGCGCTGGTGTCGCGCTTCAAGATCATGTCGCAGCTCAACATCGCGGAGCGCCGCGTCCCGCAGGACGGCCGCATCAAGCTCAAGATGGGCAAGAAGGTCATCGACTATCGCGTCTCGACCCTGCCCACGCTGTTCGGCGAGAAGGTCGT